>CAIXYX010000119.1 GCA_903923795.1 uncultured Microcaldota archaeon | reverse complement strand
TGGTGGTCGACGCCCCCCGCCATTCTCAAAGGCTGGATAGACCGCGCGCTCACCCCCAATTTCGCATTCACTTATGATAGCAAAGGCATGCATCCATTAATGGAGCACAAGCGCGCGCTCGTCATCCGCACATTCGGCGGTTCTGCTTTGATTGAGCAGGAAAACGGCAATGTGGCCTCGGGCTTCATGGACAAGGCTGTCTTGGGCGCCTGCGGTCTCAAAGTCGTCTCGCAGGACATCTATTCGGCAGAAACATTGGCCGAATCCGCATTCAACCACGCTCTCTTTCAGGCTGCCGGCGCCACCCGCCGCGTGCTCACCCGCCCCACTGGCGTGCCGCACCATTTGCGCTCCATCTCCGCGCCATACTTGCCCCCCATCGAGCCTAAAGTAAAACTGCCGGTCGATGAAGAGGGCGAGGAGAAGATAGAATTATCCGACGAGGCCAAATCAGATTTGGAATTCTTCAAAAGCGCGCGCAGGCATGCGCGCGAAGCTGTCCACCGCAAGGCCGATGCGCGAACATCCGCCGGCAAGAATGAGCGCACGGGACAGGGCTCTGACCGCCGCAATCAATCCAATTCACGCCCAACTTCCAATTTCATGCGCCCGGCGTCGAATCGTTATGGCGGGGAGGACCTGC
The DNA here is from genome assembly GCA_903923795.1 of uncultured Microcaldota archaeon. Taxonomy (GTDB): domain Archaea; phylum Micrarchaeota; class Micrarchaeia; order Anstonellales; family Anstonellaceae; genus CAIXYX01. The sequence goes on along the minus strand of CAIXYX010000119.1, from coordinate 4,160 downwards.
GTCAAAACCAGTTCGGCTCCCGGCCCCGCGGTGGGGGCAAACAAAAGAACTGGTCTTCGCAAAATTCGTCGAACCCAAATTCAGGCCGCCAAAACCAGAATCAAGGGCGCCCCGGGCAAACTTCAGGCCTCCGTCCGCCCGCACCTTCTTGGGCACGCAGCAAGAAGCCTAACTGGTCGGGGGGCAAGAACCGGCGAAGATGAGCTGAATTCCTTCTCATCCCCTCGTTTTCGTCAATCGTCAAATTCCGCCTCGAAAACGAGCCATTGTATTATAAATTCCTTTTTGCCTAATTAATATCAAGCCCGGCGTGGATGGCGCCTAGAGCACAGCGATGAAAAGACTGTCAACAACGCCTGGGCCCAAAAATCGAAAATAAACCAAAAGCAAGAAAAAACAAAAACAGCAAACAAAAAACAAGCAAAAGGAAAAAACAAAAAAAAAGAAAAAACAAAATAACAAAACAAACCAATGTAAAAACAAAACAATCACAAAGCATCACAAACAGAACACAAAAAAGCTAACACATGCCAAATCAAAGCGCAATGGTGGCACTCTCATGGGTCAAATAATCATCCATGTCGTGCCCGGCGCCTCTGCTTTGGCATTGGAATTCATCCCATTTCCCCCGTCTGGCAAGTCATCAATGCCCAACGCGCCGAATCTGAAGGTGCGCCTGCCAGTGCGGCCGGAGAAGGGAGCGGCCAACAAGGCGTTATTGCGCCTGCTGTCGGACTTGTCCGGCCACCCCGTGCAGATTGTGCGGGGCAACAAAGACCGGAACAAGACGGTCGCGTTCGCCGCTTCGGGGGAAGAATTCCTCACTGCATTGAAGGAAGGATGGCTCAAAAGCCAAGCAGGCCGATAGAATTTCGGTCCAATTCTTGGCTTTTGCCGCATTTATGCGGACTTGCCAGTTCCCATCCATTCAATGCCTCTCGCGCTTTTTCGTGTCTCTTTATGCCGATGCTTATGACCTATAGGTGAACCTCATGGGAAAAACATACATAGACACAGTGAAATATCTCGTATACGCAAACGTTGAAATAGGCGGTCTTGTCGAGAAGCCCGACGTAGTCGGAGCAGTCTTCGGCCAGACTGAAGGCCTCTTGGGCGACGAGCTCGACCTTCGTGAATTGCAGAAGAACGGCCGCATCGGCCGCATCGAAGTCGACATAGTGCCCCGGGGGGGCAAGTCTGTCGGCAAGATAAAATTGCCCTCTTCTCTTGACATGGTCGAGACCTGTATTCTTGCGGCAGCTCTCGAAACAGTGGACCGGGTCGGCCCGTGCGAAGCCCGAATCGGCATAGACAAAATCGAGGACACGCGCTCCACAAAGCGCAAGGTGCTCGTGGACCGCGCCAAGACTCTTTTCAAGAATCTTCTCCTGCATGAAATCCCCGAGAGCAAGGAAATCTCCGAGCAGGTGCGCATGGAGGTCAAGACAGCCGAGGTGGCCGAATACGGCCCCGAGAAACTGCCCTCCGGCCCCGGAGTTGCTGCCGAGGATTCCATCATCTTGGTGGAAGGCAGGGCCGATGTCATCAACATGCTCAAAAACGACATAACAAACGTTGTCGGCGTGGGCGGCGCGAATGTGGCACAATCCATCGCAAAGCTCTGCCAGGAGAAAGAGGTCACCGTCTTTTTGGACGGCGACCGCGGCGGCGACATCATCATGGCCGAATTGGCCCGCATCTGCGAAATCGACTTCGTGGCCCGCGCTCCGACCGGCAAGGAAGTTGAGGAGCTCACGCGCAAGGAGATAATCAAGTGTCTTCGCTCCAAAATCCCGTTCGAGCAGGGCTCGACAGGCCCCGGAGAGGACGAGCGCCGCGCGCGCTACCGCCCGCAGGCAAGTCAGGCCCGCTCTGTCTATGGAAGAGAGGCCAATTTCCAGCCGCAGAACCAGAATATGGGCAGCGAGCAAGGCTATAACCAAAATCAGCAGAATATTCAGCCCGGCTCCACGTTCAACTCCCGCCCCAATGAGCAGCCGTTCAACTCTGCCCAGTCCGGCGCATATTCCACGCGCAGCGGCGATATGGTGAGCGGCCGCTCCTCGCGTTCAACGCAGCAGCCTTTCCGCGGCCGCGGTCGTGAAGCGCCGCTGAATGTGCCGGCCGGCCCAGTCTCTACTGCGCCTGCATTTGGCATGCGCATCGAGAGTGCCCCGCCGATTGAATCTCTTGTGTCGGCGGTGAAAGAAGGCCTGCCAACGCCAAGCCAACCTATGGGCAATGAGCAGATGGGTGCAAACGCATCTGCACAAATCAACCTCGGAGCCGGAGCATTCACGCCAGTGGAAGCCTCAAGCGCTATGGCCGAATCCACCCCCGCCGCTCCATCCGCCCCCGCCATGACTTCGGTGCCCTCGCCCCTTCTCACAGCTCTCGACGAGCTGGACGGAAGCCTCAAGGCGCGTTTCTATTCGGCCGATTTCTCTGTTCTAAAGGAGATTCCGGTGCGCGACATGATTCGCACGCTTGAGAGCGAGAATGGCGTGTTCGCCGTGGTGTTCGACGGCATCATCACGCAGCGGCTGGCTGATTTGGCCGAGACGAAGAAGGCGTCGGTGCTGCTCGGGGCCAAATTGGGCAACGTGTTCCGCAAACCGGCGAGCGTGCTGCTGCACACTAAAAACTAAATCGGGGCGATTCATTCGCTCCCTTTTTATTTTCTCTTTTCTTTACTCATAATCAACGGGGATTCAATTATGCAAAAGTACTCAAAATCAGATGATAAATTACTTTCGAAAATCTCGCCAGAAAAGCTAATCGAGTTTAACAAACTTATCCGAGGACATCGAAAACTGCTGATGGCGATTGGCGAGTTGTAAACTCTCGGATTCGTTTTTAATTCCTCGGAGATAAACAACATACAATGGGCTCGTAGTCGAATGGTTAAGACGCTCGCTTGACATGCGAGAGATTCGGAGTTCGATTCTCCGCGGGCCCATATTCATTTCTCATCCCGCAGCATCCGCAGGAATTCCTCTTTCTCTATTCCGGCCTGCCTCAGAATCGAGCGGAGCGTTCCATGGGGAATCTCGTCATGGATGGGCACGATGACGCAGCGCTGTATAGAACCGATTTTGCGCAGCTTGAGGTGGCTCCCTCTTTGAGATGCTCGCTGAAAACCCAAGTTTTCGAGAATAGAAAGCAGTTTCCGCGTCTTTATGGTAGAAAGCTCTGGCGCCATCAGACCACGAGAGAAAAGGTCGTCATGATTGGGGTGGCGGGAGGCGTCTCGCGCAATTTGTAGCGCACTTCATCATCTTCCAGATACAGCTCTACCGCTTCGCGCAGATTCGCCAGTGCCTCCTCGACTGTCTTGCCTTGGCTGGCGACTTCAAGCTCTGGGCAGAGGGATGAGAACCATTTGCCATCTTTCTCAATGATGACCGAGAACTGGCGTTCCTTCTTCGATGCAGAGTCCATAACAGGATAGTATATTTGCGGCTTAATTAACTTTTGCTACATTGCCTTCCCGAGGACTTAAAATCTCTCTTTTCCATTAACCCCTCATGTCCACCCCTCTCCACGAACGTTTGATGGAAGTGGCCGTCTCCCGCGGCTTCCTCCTGCCTTCAGCCGAAATATACAATGCCTCAAGCGGCTTCTATGACTATGGCCCTGTGGGTTCGGCGCTCAAAAGACACATCCAAAACCAATGGCGCCGCCTCTTCATCACCGAGCCGGGTTTTCTTGAAATAGAGTCTTGCACCATCTTGCCCCAAGCCGTGCTCATAGCCTCCGGCCATGTGGAGCATTTTGCAGACCCTGTCACCGAATGCACAAAATGCAAACAACGCTTCCGCGCAGACCATCTTCTCGAGCAAAAGACTCTTCATGCATGGGCCGGCAAGCAGCCTGTGGAATTGAATGAAGCCATTGTCAAAGAGGCCATCAAATGCCCAAGCTGCAAAGGCGATTTAGGTGTAGTCGGCTGGGCCAACCTCATGTTCCCCACTTCAATCGGCGCCGGCGGCGACAATATCGCCTATCTTCGCCCCGAAACAGCGCAAGGCATCTTCCTTGATTTCAAGCGCCTCTTCATCGCAAACGGAGCGAAGCTCCCACTCGCGGTCGGCCAAATCGGCCGCTCATATCGGAACGAAGTCTCTCCTCGCCAAGGTCTTATCCGCTGCCGCGAATTT
>CAIXYX010000118.1 GCA_903923795.1 uncultured Microcaldota archaeon | reverse complement strand
CTTTCTGATATCCTGGACGCCAAAATAGAAATGCGCAATGCGGGGAAACCGCCCTCCAGTATCATACTTACTGACTTTATTCTCACTCCGATAAGAAAAATAGACGTCTTTGACTATAATGGAATCGTGCACAATATGGAAGTGGAAGGCGTTCACAGTTATGTGAGCGAGAATGCGGTCTTGCACAACTGCGGAGATTTTGCAATCCTTGTGGCTCTAAAACAAGCTCTAGTCAAAGCCGGCGTCGAGCCTCACAACACTGTGGTGTGCTCCGGAGTGGGCTGCGGAAGCAAACTGCCCCACTTCATCAAAACATATGGCTTTGAAGGTTTGCACGGCCGTTCATTGCCTCCAGCATCTGCCATCAAATTGGCGAATCACGGACTCACAGTTGTCGCTGTGGGCGGAGATGGAGACGGCTATGGAATAGGCATGGGCCATTTCATCCACACATGCAGGCGCAATATCGATTTCACTTACATAACACAAGACAATCAGATTTACGGCCTTACTACTGGGCAAACTTCTCCAACTTCAGAAAAAGGATACAAAAGCAAGAGCACGCCTGATGGAGTTTTGGAGGAGCCTGTGAATCCCATGGCTCTGGCCATTTCAGCAGGCGCAACATTTGTTGCACGGGGTTTCTCCGGTAACTTGCCTCATCTCTCCGACTTGATTTATCAGGGCATCCAGCACAAAGGTTTCGCGCTCATCGATGTTTTGCAGCCCTGCGTTTCTTGGAACAAGCTCAACACATATGAGTATTTCCAGAAAAAAGTATACAAACTCGAGGATGAGAAGCACAACCCATCAGACAAGATGGCGGCTTTGACGCGTGCGCAGGAATGGAAAGAGAGAATTCCCATTGGCGTATTTTACAAAGAGACGAGACCGACATATGAAGACGGTTTGCCCATGCTGAAAGACGGGCCGCTTGTCAAGCAGTCGGTGCAGCGGGATTTGAGCGAATTGCTGGCGGAGTTTGAATAATAAAATTCTATTAAATTTCGGGCAGAGTACCCCGCTCTTCGAGCGGGGGTGAATGCCCGTTCCATTTTTCTTCTCTCTAATTAGAATGTCTCCGGCAGTGGAAGCACTGCCCCAATAAGAGGCGGTCCATTCTACCACTGCCGGAGCCAAGTGACAATGGAGGCAGTAACCAGCGAAGCTTTTGAAAGTATGCCGCAAGGCCGGTACAATTGGCAGCATCTGATGCTGAGGACCAAGTACAACTATCGTCTGTTCAAGAATGAAAAGACACTGGCCAATCTCAAATTGGCGTTTGCTGAGATTGAGCAGCGGTTTGGTTTCAGAATCAGGGAACTAGGATTTGGAGAGGACTTTGCACATCTTCATATGATCGTTGAAGTCCCTGGCCGTTTTTCAATGAATCAGGCCCTTCAGATTTTCAAGAGTCATTCAGCTCATCGTCTCTTTGAGCTGAGTACAGGCCTGCGCAAACGCTATCCACGAGGAGAACTCTGGAGTGATTATCGTTACAATGGAAGCATTGGGCCAATGACTGAGCCAATAGTCAGGGGCTATATTCAGAAGCAGGACATTCAACAGAGAAGATTGGAGGACTTCAACAGATAGGCGCGCGAGATACCGCCCGCAGGCGGAGGGAGCGCGCCTGATTGGGGGTTATAGGGGGCCCAAGCCCCCTATGCTCATTTTCTCATATTCCGCATGCAAACTCTTTCCCCATTCCCGTCATAATTTTTATCCCCGCATATTTTTTCACCATCAATGCAGCGGAATCTGAAAGGATGAATTCCATTATATTGTCTTTGGGAACGACATGTTGTATCTACTATAAAATTATCTGTATGTGGATGATCTGAAATATCGAAATTTCCCCAAATCAACGAAAGAACTCTGTTGTTTGCTGCCATCTTCTCACCTTTTCCATTCCAATGCCTTGACTAATTGTTCATGTATAACTTTATTTGAGCACAGCATGTCGGGCGCATCCAGTTTCCAATCTTTTCCATCGAGGCGGCTCACCTGCCCGCCCGCCTCTTCGATGAGCAACGCTCCAGCCGCGCCGTCATATGGCTGCAGCTTGAATTCGATGCACCCATCCGCCAATCCGCTTGCCAAGAAACCCAAGTTGAAAACAGCCGAACCCAAATTCCTCAAGTTGAATACGTGCTTTGCCACCCGTCTGATGCCGGCCAAGTGTTTGTCTCCATTCTCAGAAGTGAGATGGGCACAGAGCACTATCATGGCTTTGGATAATTCTGTGCGCGAGGATACATGCAAACGGCGAATTTTCATTTTTTTCATTCCCTCCTCTTTTTTTAATTCCCAAGCCCCTGCTCCTTTTTCGGCAAGCAAATAGATGCCCTGCAATGGATAGGCGATTCCGCCAGCCATCACACGGCCGTTTTTGGCATAAGCTATAGAGATGCCCCAGATGGGAAAACCATAAGCGTAATTATTTGTGCCGTCCAACGGGTCGATTATCCAGACATCGGGTGCAAACAAATCATCGTGCGAGCGAGGGCTCTCTTCCGAGTATATTTTGTGCGCGGGGAATTTTTCTCTTATGGCGTCGATGATGATTTTCTCGCTCGCCGTATCAGCGTCGGTGACCAAATCATGCGCGCTCTTGTTCCTCGCATGAGCATCCATCTGCCTCTCGATGAGTAAATCGCCAGACTTCACTAGCATGTCAAGGATGAACGGGCGCAATGAGTCCATATGCCAATTTCTATTCAAAATGATTTAAGCATGCCGCCCATGCGTTCCGCGCGCTCCTCACTTCCAATTATAAACATGCAATGCCACATTCAATGACTCACAGGTGATTATACGAAATATTCCATTTTCAACGGTTTGAGGGCAAATGACATCCGTGTCAATCCGGATGACCCTGCGCGTCGTTTTGCGCTGTTTTCGAATTTCATCCAAGGTTCTAAATTCAAGAATTCCCCCAAGCATGTCCAGGAAGCGATAAAACAGAAAATAGATGAAAAAGTCGAAGACTTGGCCAAGAATTATTCTCCTAAAATGAGTGACATCACCCTGAGCGGGTTTTTCAAATCTGCCGCGGTAGGTTTGTCCCACGCCATTCTTTCCGTGATGTCTGGTTTGGGCGCGTTATATGTCATGAATTCGTTTGCCCTTGATGTTTTCGAAGCAAAATGGGGCAAAGCGGCGGCGCGCATAGGCGTGGTAGTGGTCGTTGCAGCCAGCGTCATCTATGCATTATGGGATGCCATAAAATACGGGGTGAAATACGCCCCTCTGGTCAGCAAGGTGAAGTCCGAGGCCAAGACCATCATTAAAGAAGAACTCGACAGAGCGGCCTAGGCGCGCTCTTTTTATCTCATCCTGTCATATCTATTTCTCATAGGGCCCGTGACTCAGCGCCCATATCCCCTTTTCTTTTCTCGAAAAGAAAAGGGTCTGAGGGTTTCACCCCTAAAAGAAAAGGACGGAGTTGATAAAGATACACGAATAATATGATTTCAAGGGCCCGTGACTCAGCCTGGATAGAGTGCCTGCCTTCTAAGCAGGAAGTCGTGAGTTCAAATCTCACCGGGCCCGAACAGCCCTTTTCTTTCTCCGAAAGAAAAGTGCTTGACCCCAAAAGAAAGAGTAATGCTGGCGCTTTGCGCCAGTATAAAAATTCTCTTTCTTTCCCGAGGGTTTCTTTCTCTTCCGTAGAAGAGAAAGAAAGGCTCTTCAAATCTCACCGGGCCCGAACCGCAAGGCAACCGACGACCCTTTTTGGCCGTTGGTTGTCCTCCTGATTTTCTCCCCCTTTTCCATCTCAAATATCTGTTTTTTCGACTACTCTCCATAGGTAATGGAAATACCTTCGATAGCTGTCTGCAAGATGCTTGTGCCTCACAACAAATGCCAATGGCTTCTCCAGCCACAAAACATTGGCCACCGCATCTCCAAAAATGTAAATCACATTCGGCCCGCTAAGTTCCTTTGGCAGCATCCGGTATTCATAGTATTTTGATTCGGTTATTTTCTTATTGCGCGCTTCATGCACGAGCAAAAGCTTCCACAACACTTTTTTCTCCATTCTTTTCTCGTTGTATTTCGGCCAGAAGTATTGAAGGCGTGTTTCCACGTCCCCAGTAGCCCCGATAAATCGGACTTCATCGCATTCAAGGCATTCATTGAGGATGGTTTTTATCCCATCATTGCCCCGGTATATCTCAGCTTCAATCTCAGGGGAAGCGTTGTTGTACTGGCGTTTCAATTGTGCAATCACGGGGCCGAGAGAGCTCTTTTGTTCGGATATCTTTTCGGCCATCTCATCCATGTAATTTGAAAGATTATCCGGATTTTTCGCCTGGAAATATCTTATCTTTCCCTCTATCACGCTTGTTACCAATCCCTTTTCCATCAGGCGCGCAAGCGCATCATAGGTGTTTTTTCTATAAAGTTTGACGTGGCCTGCCAATTTTCCTGCAGGAGAAGTCCCCATCGAAATAAGCGCGAGGTAAACCTCTATCTCGGAGTTCGTGAGCCCGATGCCTGAAAGAAATTCCTTCATGTTCTCGCCATGTAGTAGTGATATACTACTGCAATATTATATATCTATCGAATGTGGGAATTTAGAATGGTGTGTGTCAAATGAAAAAGCCAACAGTACTCCGAGGCTCTGCCAAGCATCTTGAGCTTGAAGGGGGGCTTCGCCGATTCGATTATTTCATGCTCAATCTGCCGTTTGCCTGCAATTATTCCTGCTCAAAATGCTGCAATGCGATATTGCCAAAGACTGTAGGGCGGCGTCTGGCATTTGAGGAAATCCGGCCTCTTGTTTCCGAAGCGAAATCCATCGGAGCCCGCGTCATGGTGATTGCTGGCGAAGGCGAGCCGTTTCTTGACAAAAACTTACCTAAAATAGTGGAAGCAGCAGCTAACGAGGGCCTGATTCCGTATATCTTCACAAACGGGAGCCTGCTTGGCAAGCAAACAATCGATTTCCTCAAAAAGAACCGCGCTTCGCTTGTTGTCAATATAGACTCGCTTAACGAAAAGACATATGAGTTTCTGGTCGGAGAAAAAGGCAGCTTTCACAGGTTGATGAATAATCTTGAAATACTGAGAAACGAGTACCCCTCAATTTCTGAGGAGAGCAATGGCTACTGGATAGTTGGCGCGGCCATCAATACTGTAATCTCGCATCAAAACGCAAGTGAAGTCTTTCCGCCTTCTGGCAAGGAGCCTATGCGGGAATTTTGCGGGGATGACTTTGCACTTGTTTACAATACCCCTTTTCTGAAAGGCAATGCGGAGCAGCATCCATCCATATTCAACATGGCGGAAAACCTGCTGCAAGAAATCAGTACGCGAACCGAAGGCAACATCCCATTAGGCACCACTTCCGACGGACAATGGTGCGCCTACATGAGAAATGGCATCAGTGTTGGCGCGTGCGGCGAAATCCTGACCTGCGCTTATTCAATCGGAACAGGAAACAGCTTCGGAAATACCCGTGACGGTGGTTTGCTCAAATACGCCGAATTGGTCAATCAGAAGGTTGACGCCTTTTACGCGAGTGACGGGCACGCACGGTGCATTCTTCGCCATCCAAATTATGCAAAATATATCCACTGAAGAAAATATTGCTGACACAACGCGCCAGAAGAGGCTCATGCTGTATTGATCCACGGGCTACTTTTTTTCCCCGTCAGCCGCGGCTTTACTTTCCTTCTGCCGTACAGCCTCTTGGGCCGCTTGGTTATCTCTGGATTTTTGTTCTGTCTCCTGTTGTTGCACTCTGGCAGCATTAGCCGTTCTTTCCTGCTCCGCATTGGCCCTTGATGTTTCCTGCCGGCTCGCCGCCTCGCGGGCAACATCCGCATCTTCATGCTCATGCTCGTGGGTTTCACGAATCTGGGTCCGCCGATCCTCTTCCTGACTCTTATTAGCTTCATCCCTAGCTTGTGTTTCGCGCCGCCGCCGCTCGTATTCGGCATTCTCGTCAGGTGTTCCGTCTCCAGCCATAATCAAGCCTCTGCAATGTCTGTCTTATGCATCCCGGACTATATAACACCATGAATACCGAATAGTTACATCCATCGCGGCGCGAAACAATCCGATTTATATATAATTCCAATCTCATACTTACTCATATTCTCATTGCGATTTATGCATAGGCCTCACGCTTTCAGGTGATTAACATGAGCGAGCAGCAAATCAAGGAAGTCGTCGGACTCATGGATGTCATGATAGAGGATTCGTCCGTGCCGAAAAACATCCGCAAAGTGGTAGGCGACGCGCGCATCCATCTCCTCTCGAATGAGGAGGCCAACACCCGAATTTCCTCAGCCGTGCAGGCGCTGGTGGGTGTTTCCGAGGACATCAACATGCCCATGCACACGCGCACGCAGATTTGGACCATTCTCTCGGCGCTCGAATCGATACAGCAGTAAGAAACAGATTTGTTTCCCTCTCCTAGTTTTTCCTCCCCTCTCCTTTTTTATCAATTTCCTACCTTACACATGTCAATCCATATGAGGCGGTCCTTTCCGGCCCGCTGAGCGGAGGACTAAGTCATGCAGGAGGATCTAGATCGCCTGCGATCGGCCGGCAAGCGCCTGACGCTTGAGGCTGAATCGTTTCTGGCCATTCGAGCCATGCCCGAACAAGCCCTAGCCAATCTCATAGGCTTGCCATCCCCTCTCCTGAATTTGGATGACATAAAAGGTGTGATGGCCGAGAATGCCAAACTGCCCGACCCAATAACTGTGCATAAGGACCATCTGGCATCGGCTCATGCAGAAGGAAATCGGGAGGTGCACGAAAAGAAAACAGAAGAGCGGGCCGAAGAAAAAAGTTTTCCAGGTCCGATTGAATCATCTTCTCCATCTGTTTCTACTGTCGAAGTAGCCCATCTTTCCACTTACAAGCCAATCGCCAAAGAATACGCTCCCAGAATAAAGATTCAAGACCACACCGACGTCTCGGGCCAGTCAAGATGCGTTGGCACATTGGAGAATTTCGTCGCATATTTCAACGACCGATTCACAAGACTATCCGCCATTTTGGAGCAGCATCAGACAAATCTGCACACTGTGCGCATCGACCAATTGAGCACTCACATGGGCGAGGAGGTGCGCGTCATCGCAATGGTGAGCGAGCGGCGCATCACAAAGAACGGGAATCTGTTCATCGAATTCGAAGACCCGAATGGGCAGGCAAAAGGCATCCTATCCATGCGCGAGCGCATATTCGATAAAGCCAAATCACTTTTGCGTGATGATGTCGTGGCATTGGACGGGCGCATGGGCCCGAATTTCTTCTCAGTAAAGGAAATCACATGGCCCGATTTGCCGGTCATCCGCCCAACGCCTCCAGTAAGCGAAGATTTGGCCATAGTCTATCTCTCAGACTTGCATGTCGGCAGCAAACTCTTTTTGGAAAAGAATTTCAAGCGTTTCATCCGCTGGCTTTGGGGCGAGGAGGGTCGCCCGGATTTGGCTGGCAAGGTGAAATACATCGTAATCGCCGGAGATGTGGTGGACGGCATCGGAGTCTACCCAAGCCAGGAAAAAGAGCTTGCCATCACCGACATCTTCGAGCAATACGCCGCCTTCGACAAATTGGTGGAGGCATTGCCTGATTGGGTGGAGGTCATCGTGGGCCCCGGCAACCATGATGCTGTGCGCCGCGGCGAGCCGCAGCCAATTCTCCCGCTCGAGCTCATCAAATCTGATGTGAAGAAAATCGGCTCGCCGGCCATGGTGGGCATCGAGGGCTTGAAGCATCTCATCTACCACGGCACCTCGCTCGACTCCATGATAGCCAATGCGCCCGGCCTCTCCTATTCAAGGCCCGAGGGGGCGATGAAAGAGATGCTGGTCCGCCGTCATCTCTCACCGGTCTATGGCGAGAATCCAATCGTGCCCGAGCGGCGTGACTACATGCTCATCGAGGAGGAGCCTGATGTGATGCACATGGGCCATCTGCACAAAAATGCCTCGACAAAATACCGCGGCACGCTCATCATAAACTCCGGCACATTTCAGGACAGAACAGATTTCCAGGTGCGCATGGGGCATGTGCCAAGCCCAGGCATCGTGCCTGTTTTGGAACTCAAAAACATGCGCCTGTCACTGCTCAACTTCATGGAGGAGAAACTATGAGCGCCGAATCAACTCCATCCACCTCGGCAAAAGAAATTCCAATATTGTCATCAGCAACTGCTCAAGCATCAGTCAAACCAGTTGCAGAAATCAAATCCGCTTCGGTTGCCCCCATCCCTTCTTCGCCATCTGCCCCCGCCCCTCCCGCCCCGCCTGCCAAATCTCCGCCTGCAAGCGCGGAGATGGAGAAATATTTCACCTCGCTGCAAGACGGGCTTGACAAGATAATGGACATGGCCCGCGTGGCAAGGGCGCAAGGGTTCGACCCCGAGCGTTTTGTTGAAATAACTCCTGCGGCCGATGTGGCGGCGCGCGTGGAAGGATTGGTGGGCCCGCCAGGTGTGGCAAAGCTGATTCGGCAAATAGAATCATCAGGCAAATCCCGCGAAATCGTAGCTCATGATGTTCTCTTGGTAATCTTGCGCGGCGAGCTCATCAAAGGAGACCAGGCCTCTCTCATCGATCAGGGAGTAAGAACCGCAGTCTCTATCTTGACCGAAGGCGTGCTGGTGGCGCCAACAGAAGGAATCGCGCACATCAAGCTCAAGAAAAATCCAGATGGCAGCGATTGTTTGGCAATTTATTTCGCAGGCCCAATCCGCTCGGCTGGAGGCACAGTGGCTGCACTCTCAGTTGTCATGGCTGATGTCGCCCGCCGTCATTTCCACATCGGAGACTATCGCCCGACCGAGGATGAGGTGGAGCGCTATGTGGAAGAGGTCACGCTCTACGACGAGCGCTGTGCGCATTTGCAATACAAGCCCACAGATGATGAATTACGATACATTGTGCGCCACTGCCCTGTGTGCGTGGAGGGCGAGCCTACCGAGGAGGCCGAAGTATCTGTGCACAGAGACCTGCCCCGCGTTGAGACAAATAGAGTACGAGGTGGCATAGCTCTTGTGCTGTGCGAAGGCATTGCCCAAAAAGCTGCCAAAGTGCTCAAATACACCCAGAAAATAAATCTTGACTGGACTTTCCTCGAATCATTGGCAAAAGGCGTGAAAAAATCACAGGGGGCATTCGAGCTGAAAGCAGACCCGAAATTCCTTGAAGAGCTGGTGGCAGGCAGACCAATATTCTCTTACCCTATGAAGGCCGGAGGTTTTCGCTTGCGCTATGGCCGCACGCGCGCGTCCGGCATCGCGGGCAAGGCGATACATCCCGCCAGCATGTATATCCTCGACTCTTTCCCCGCCATCGGTACCCAGCTCAAAATCGAGAGGCCGGGCAAAGGCGCGGTGGTCTCGCCTTGTGATTCCATCCTTGGGCCGATAGTAAAATTAGGCGACGGTTCTGTGGTCGAGGTGACTTCATCAAAGCAGGCCATCTCACTCGTGCCTCAAGTGGTCGAGATACTTTTCTTGGGCGACCTTCTCGTGCCATATGGCGATTTCCTCAAAGCAAATCATCCTCTGGTGCCCTCCGGAATTGTGGAGGAGTGGTGGGAGCAATTGGCATCTGCCAAAAATGTCAAAGCAAGGCACGACTTGTCCGCACCCGACGCGTTCAAACTTTCGCGTGAGCAAGGGTTACCTCTTCATCCCCGTTACACATTCTTCTGGCACGACCTGACCAATGAGCAGATTGTGCAGTTGGCCGAATGGCTTGCGGGGGGGAAACTGCATTATGAATGGTTCCATCTCAAAACATTTTCACTTGAATCAGCCCCGGCAAAGCGCGTGCTCGAATTGTTGTGTGTGCCGCATTTGGTGGCTGGGGGCCGTGTCATCATCTCCGGCGATTTGGCCTATGCGTTGCTCATGTCATTGAGCGTGCTTGATGACAAAACACATCAGCTCGGTTTGGCCAAATTCAGACAGACATTTGACCCAAACAAAAAGCCTCTCGAGAATATCAATTCGCTCGCCGGCATCTCCATATTTGCCAAAGCGCCTGTCTATATCGGCACGCGCATGGGCAGGCCCGAGAAATCGCGCGAGCGCAAGATGGAACCGCCCACTCATGTGCTCTTCCCGCTTGGCCACTTGAACAAGAACCGCTCGGTGGTGCGCCAATATGACCGCGCCAAAACAGATGAGAAAAAAGAGGGCCGCGGCCTATCGCTTGAAGTGGCGCGCCTCAAATGCAAAGCATGCGGCACTCTCTCAATCAGCCTCAACTGCCCAGCATGTGGAGGAGAATGCGGCTGGCAGCGCGTGTGCTCCAACTGCGGCGCTCTCTGCCATTCTAATGAGTGCGGGGCATGCCATGGCAAGGCGCGCTATTATGAGACGCGAAATGTTGACTTGGTGCGCGTGGTGGATGTTGCCAAGCGCCGTCTCGGCTGGCCGTCTTTGCCTGAGGTGAAAGGCGTGCAGGGTCTCATCTCGGCTTTCAAAATCCCCGAGCCTTTGGAGAAAGGTTTCATCCGCGCAAAACATGGTGTGACAATTTTCCGCGATTCCACTTGCCGTCATGATTCGACGAATGTGTCACTCACGCAATTCACGCCCCGCGAGGTGCGTGTGCCGCCAGAAAAACTGCGCTCGCTCGGCTATACTCATGACATCCACAACAAGCCTCTGACCAGCCCAGACCAACTCCTCTCTCTTCGCGTGCAAGATGTCATTCTCTCAGATGATGCAGCAGCATTTTTCCTACACGTGGCAGCCTATATCGATGAGATGCTGGTGACTCTGTATCAGATGAAACCATTTTACCGGCTCAAGGGTCCCGAAGACTTGATTGGTCATCTCACTGTCGGTCTCTCGCCCCACACTTCGGCTGGTTGCCTGTCACGTATCATCGGCTTCACTCACGCGCACGTCGGTTTTGCCCATCCATATTTCCATTGCGCCAAGAGGAGAAATACTGACGGGGATGAGGATTCGCTCATGCTCTTGGCTGATGCATTGCTCAACTTCTCTAGACGTTATGTGCCCGCAAGCCGAGGCGGCACGATGGATTCCCCGCTTGTGCTGACCACGCGCCTCGACCCCACTGAAGTCGATGATGAGGTGCATTCCATGGAGGCTTGCGACAAATATTCACTAGAGTTCTATGAAATGGCTTCCCGTTTCGCCTCTCCATCTGAAGCAAAAGTGCCAATAGTCAAATCTCTTTTGCAAAAACCGGCTCAATACGAATCATTGGGCTTTACACATTCCGTCACCTCAATAGATGAAGGTCCGCTCTCCACCTCGTACATCTCTCTTGAGAAGAGCATGGTGACAAAAGTGAAAGTGGAATTCGCGCTCGAGGACAAATTGCGCTGTGTGGACCCTGCCGATGTGGCGCGCCGTGTGCTTCTCTCGCATTTCCTGCCTGACATGTACGGCAATTTGCGCTCTTTCTCGCGCCAGACTTTTAGGTGCGGCGACTGCAACACCAAATACCGCCGCGTGCCGCTCGTCGGCCATTGCACGCAGTGCAACGGCAAATTGCTTTTGACAATTTACAAAGGGGGCATCGAGAAATATCTCAAGCCATCGCTTGAGCTGGTTGAGCGATATCATCTGCCAGCGTACATGAAACAGCGCATCGAGCTTATACAAAAAGACATAGATTCGGTTTTCACAGATGAGAAGGCTGTGCAGAAGGGGTTGGCGGATTTCATGTAGGCTTTTCGCACGCATGTGAGCTTTTTTGAACATTGCGTACGCGGCATAGATATGACGAATAGAAAATTCTCCCGCATCATCTTTGATTTAGATGGTGTCATCTACCGCGGCCACACGCCAATCAATGGCGCAGGCGCTGCCCTGAGCAAAATCCGCGCCGCAGGCTATTCAGTCTCATTCATCACCAACAACGCCACGCGCTCACGTTCTCAATTGCTCGCCCGTCTCACTCGTATGGGTATCAAAGCCTCCAAAGACGAAATCATGACTTCGGCATATGCGGCCGCCTGCTATGTCAAAAAAATCCAGCCAAAGCCCCATTCTCTCTATGTGCTCGGCGAGCAGGGCTTGCGAAACGAATTGCGCGGGGCGGGTTTCGTCGTCTCGCCATTCTGCCTGCCCGGCGAGCAGGAATGCGCCACAACATTTTCCCATCTGCCTCATGGCGAGCGTTCGCCATCTGCACAGGTGCTCATCACCGGCCTCGACCGCCATGTCACCTATGCGAAATTGGCAGCAGCTCTCGACGTCCTTCTCTCGGGCGCGAAATGGGTTGCCTGCAATCTTGACCCGACTTTACCTATGGAGAACGGCGTGCATCCGGGCTCGGGCGGTGTAAGTGTGAGTCTGGCATATGCGGCAGGAAAAGTGAAATCGGGCGGACGAGCGGCCGGCTCATCTTTTTCAAATATAGTTTTGCGCGAGCCTGATTTCGTTGTCGGCAAGCCGAACACCTACATGCTTGACTTGCTGTGCGAAGAAGACAAGTCTATCAAGCGCTCATCAATCCTTTTCGTCGGCGACCGCCTCGACATGGACATCTCTTTCGCCAAATCGGCCGGCCTCTCATCCATGCTTGTGCTTTCCGGCGTGGCCACAAAAGAAGAGGCGAAAAAAGCGAAAGGGATATTGAGGCCGGACGCGATTCTTCCAACAGTTGCTGATTTGCCGAAGTGGCTGGGAATTTAGTATCTGTACATCCCGTCCAGCGTCTCGTCCACTTCCTCTTTCTCGCTCTTCTTCCTGATGCCCTCAAGCCCCTGCGCGGGCGCCTGAAGGCTCGGCGTCAGCGTGCGCGTGAGAGGTGAGGAGAGAGCCTGGTTCTCGAGCGGCGTCTGTTGCGAAAACATCGGCAAGCCCTGCCCTTGCGCCGAGAAAGCGGGCGTGATTGACTGCTGCTGCGAAACGGACTGCTCCGGCGCGGCAGATGGTTCGGGCATGGGCATATCCGAGAACATGTCCATTGGGGCGGGTGAGGCTTGGCTCTGCGGAGAGGAATATGGAGGATCAGGAGTTATCTGCCACGAGTGCGCCTGCGCCGGCTCCGGAGTGGCTTTTAGCATGGATGACATCGAGATGTGGACAACCTTGCCGGTGATGGGATCAGACCCCGTCACTTCGACTTCCTCCAACTCAAGAGAGGAATTTATCTCCACATAATGGGGATTGCCGCTTACCAGAATCTGTTTTTTTATATTCGACATGAATGCCACCCCGCGAGATGATTGGACACGGAGTCCTCGGCCACAGAGTTTATAGCTTTTGTCTATTCCACCGTCACGCTCTTCGCCAGATTCCTCGGCTGGTCCGGGTCGCGCCCCAATTCGAGCGTCATGTAATACGCCAAAAGCTGCATGGGCAATATGTAGAACAGCGGCACCAAATCCTCGCTCACAGCCGGCATGCTCAACGCGTATTCCCCTTCCTGCAAAAGACTCTTGTCATCGGAGAGCACAATCATCGACGCCCCGCGCGCCTTGCATTCGCGTATGTTGCTCTCCATCTTGGCTGCGAGCGGGCCCGAGGGCGCGATGGCGATGACCGGCACCTTGTCCTCGAGCATGGAAATCGGCCCGTGCTTCAATTCCCCGGCAGCATAGGCCTCGGCGTGCAGGTATGTTATCTCTTTCAGCTTGAGCGCAGCTTCCAATGCGCATGGCCAGCCCGCCCCTCGCGAGATGAAGAAGAAGTTCTTTCTCTTGGCCATCAAGGCGGCCAATTGCTTCACCTGCCCCTGCACCTCGTCCAGCATCTTCTGCATGTGTGACGGCATCGCGGCCAATTCCTCGAGCCCGGCTTTATTCCCGTTCATTGTGTAGACAAGCTTGTAGATGACTGCCAATTGGCCTGTGAATGTCTTTGTGGCCACCACTCCGACTTCCGGCCCCACTCCGATATAAATTGTGGCGTCCGCCTCGCGCGAGAGGGTGGAGCCGACGACATTTGTGATGGCCAGCACCTTCGCGCCATCCTCCTTCGCCAAACGCACAGCCGTGAGCGTGTCCGCCGTCTCACCCGACTGCGAAATCGCCACGACCAAATCCTCGCCGCGCATCCTCCAGGAGGCGTATTCCGAGCCGATGTATGCCGACGCCGGCCGCCCCGCCTTGTGCAGCAAAAATTGCATGACAAGCGCCGCGTAATACGAGGTGCCGCAGGCAACTATGGCCGGATATTTCGCACTTTTTAGCAGTTTTACCCCGCCCGTGACATCTGCCGACACCGCCGATGCCAAAGTGAGCGGCTGCTCCAGAATCTCCTTTATCATGAAATAGTCATGCCCGTCTTTTTGCGCCATCTGCGGCGTCCAGTTGACATGAAGTGGCGGGCGCACGGCTTCTTTGCCATCAGCGCCCCAGATTATCGCCCCGCGCGAATCGAGCTGCGCGATGTCGCCCTCGTTCAGCAAAATAAAATCTCTCGTATAACCAAGCAGGGCGGGTATGTCCGAGGCGAAGAACATCTCGTCTTTTTTCCCGCGTCCGATGATGAGCGGCGCGTGCCTCCGCGCCAAGAAAAGCCGATTCTCGCCAGCTATGAGTATTCCGAGCGCATATGTGCCCTCGAGGCGCGCTACAGCCTTTTTGACTGCCGCCGGCGCATCCGCGCCGCTTTTCAGCCCTTCCTCCACCAAGTGCGCCACAACCTCGGTGTCGGTGTCAGAGGTGAATCTGTGCCCTTTTCCCACCAGCTCCTCTTTGAGCACGCGATGGTTTTCGATGATGCCGTTGTGCACCACTGCGACTTTGCCAAGACAATCGCTGTGAGGATGCGAATTCCTCTCGCACGGCTCGCCGTGCGTCGCCCATCGCGTGTGCCCAAGGCCGATGCCGCCCTCGAGCTGGAGGAAGTTGTGCTTGGCATGTATGTCGCGCAGTTTGCCCTTGTCTTTTATGAGGCGCATGCCATGTCCGCTCGACACCACCATGCCGGCCGAATCATATCCGCGGTATTCGACTTGCGAGAGGCCGTGCAGCAAAACTTCCGAGGCTCGCCGATGCCCGATATAGCCTATGATTCCGCACATAGTCTGCTAAAAGCAGGCAAATCTTTTAAAATGAACGAAAAGAGAAAAAATTTGCTTTTTAATAGTTTCTATCAGTCGAAATTCCTAACCAACCACTTCGGCGTCAGCATAAGTGCGGTGTATTTTCTTTATCTTCACTTTGCATGTCTGCCCCGCACTTGCGCCGTGCACATAGAGCACATAGTCCTCGACATGGGCCAACCCGATTCCCGCCGGCCCCGCCGTGTCGATAGTCACCTTGATCACTTGGCCCTCATTCACTGGTGGATCTGCCGTCATGCTCATATTATCCCCCCGGCCATGTCATGGCGCGCTGGCTCTAATAAAGATGCGTTTCATGTGGTGCAAGTCCGTTTTCTTGCCCATTTTTCGTTGTTATTTTCTGAATGTTGTGTATTAATTCCCACTTCTTTCTCCAACCTTTATATACTTTTAGAACAGGTATGGGGGGCGGTGATAGGCATGATATATGACATTGCTTGGATGCTTACTAAGGCAAAGCCCGACGACGAGGAAGAGGACGACGACGAGGACGACGAAGACGAGGATGACGACTTCGACGACGACTTCGAGGATGACGAGGAGGAATAACCTCAGGCCACGTTTAGTTTTCTTTCATTTTCCCTCGCATTTTCCATTTTCTAGTTTTTTCAACCCTTTTTCCCAAGACCCACCGGAAGACCACCGGAAACCTACCCTCTCCAAAGCCATCTATACTTCCTAAACTCTATTAGTACGGGCGAGTTGAGCCGAATAATCGGGCGGATAGGGGGCGATTCACATGGTTGTTGAGGAGGAGATTGTGCATTGGTGGAAGGATGACAAGGGCGAAAGCCACCGAAACGCCCTGCGCCTCGAGCGCGAGGATGCGGCCGAGGTTAACGGATTTCCGAGGGACGGCATTGTGGTGGTGCGCATACTCAACACGGTGAGCCAGCAGGCCATCAGATTGTCTCCAGACGAGGCTTTGCGCATAAGCACTCAACTGTTGGCCGTGTCAAAAGATTTGCTCAACCAGAAAAGAAAGCTTTGGCAGAATCACGAGGAATGATACGAGGGCAGACATATGGCGAGAGGCTGAGCATATGAACCCGCATACCAAAGACATAATAATTCCTACCAGCAGTATAACTTCTGGTGGAAACATGGTGCAGATGTATGAGAAAGGCCAAATCGTGATCCCAAAGCGCATTAGGGACCAGTTGCACCTCAAAGCCGGCTCGCAGCTGACCGCAAGAGTTGAGAACAGCAAAATCATCCTCGAGTCAGACGACGATTATTTCGAGGAATTCGAGCGCCTCACCTCGGGCCATACGTCGAGCGATGCGGAGACCGATAAGCGCATTCTGCAGTCCAAGAAGAAGATGCTTGAGGGGTGGATGCATGTTCCTTGATGCCAACATCTTCATCCACGCTTATGATTCCACGGGGCAAAGATTCATTTCCAGCAGGCGTTTGCTCTCACGGATCAGCAAAGGCGAGATGAACGCAAAAACAAGCGTGCTGGTGCTTAACGAAGTGCTCTATTTCTTCTCGCAGAAAAACGGGCCCGATGAAGGGGTCCGGGTATTCTCCAACCTCCGCAAGACCCCTCATCTCGAAATCCTCGGAGTGGAAGCGAGCGACATGGAGCATGTGCCCGATCTCATAACGCAGGGTCTGGATGCATCCGACGCCTACCACGCAGCTGTGATGCGCTCGAATGACATCGAAACCATCTTCAGCTACGACAAAGCATTCGACAAGATAAAATCAATCCGCCGAAAAGAACCAGTCTAAGACGCTTAACTGCCTTCCCCCTTCTTCTCCGCCCTCACCGGCCCCCTGCCCCCCACCGCTTTCTTCAATTCGTCTATCAATTCAAAGGCCTGCGCCGAGCCAGTGGCAGGCGCGTCCAATTCCACTGCCGATGCTCCAGCCGAAATCAGCGAGCGTACCTGCGCGGGCGTGCGAATGCCCATTGTCGAGATGACGGGCCGGCTGGTGTGGTTCGCATTGAGCATCTGCAAACTCACATTGATGTCGGGCCCGTGCCCGTTGGGGCCCGCATTATGAATCGCGATGATGTCGGCCTCGGTGCCTTTCGCCCCGCTCATTTCCTCGGGGGTTCGCACCTCCATAATCACTTCTAAATCAAGGTCATGCGCAGCCTCAATGAGCGCATGCTCGTTCGCGCCCGCGAGTTTGATGAGCGGCCTCTTCAAAAGCACCGCATCCCCGCCGACAATCTGCCGCGCGTCGATGATAAGGTCTTTGCAAATTATCGGGAATTCCCTCTCATGCGCAAGCCAGCGCAAGTCGCCGGCATGATGCCGGGGCTCCACCCACATGCTCATGGCGGTGGGCGAGAGCAGGGCGAGGCGGTCGATGAGGTCGGCTGCCTGCGTGCGGTTCGGCAAAAGAAGCCCTGAATCCGGCCACGCGACGGCAACCTCGAGGATAAGGGGCAGTCTGCCCTCGTTCAATTCGGCCTCGAGCCTCTCGCACAAAGATTTGCGCTCCCGCCGAACAGTTGTCAGGCGCTCGTAATAACCCGAGTCGATGGTCTTTCGGATGTCATCTAAGAGTGTTGGATTGAATATCATGTGTCTACCTTTCGCTGACTGTAATAGATGATGCTATCTTTGGAAAAAACTTTAATACGCGGGGTTTGGGGAAAATGAGCCGTTCGGAGGATGGGGCGATTCAGCCCTGTCACTTCTCTATTTATCCGCATGCAGCCGGTTTGACATTGTACTGATTACACAGCCAAGTCATTATCTCGCTTTCAGTCTGCTCGCCGGTGAGATGAGATTCGCCTTTCGGCCCGTGCGCCACGATTGTGGGGAACCCCACGAATGCGCCCTCGCCTTTGTATTTCGCATAAATGGCCGCCACCTGCGGGTCGCTCGCCCGAAGGGCCTCGTTCCACTCATTCAGGTTGACTGATGTGCCGAAATGAGTCGCCACGCTCATCAAAACCGGGCGCGTGGCCTGACAATGGGGGCACCAGTCGGCGTAGAGATAATCCAGCTGCACCTGCTCGCTCGAATTCGAGGCTGTGGCCAAAGAAGATGGTGGGTTCAACCGATTATCGGCTCCTGCCGCTCGAGCAGGCGCGCCAGTATTCGCCGCCTGTGCCGCACTCATCTCTTTCTGCACTGCGTTCGGCGGATGCGCGAGCCAGATGCTCGTGAAGACAAGGAGCGAGAGGAGCACCACTGACCAGAACAGCAATTTATCGCGCATCGGGATATCCATGGCGCTCTCTCACAGGGGAGGATAAAAAGGTTTCGCAGGTGCGGGCGTGGTGCGAGAGGCAGGACATCTTTTTCGCAGCTTCTCTATCTCATCAGCGGATTCTGCCTTATGCGGTCATTATTCGCAAGTGGCATCGAGAAACCCTTCCAGTGCCGTGCCCGCTCGAGCAGAACTCCGGCGCGAAGGCATTCCGCAACGCTCCACGCCTGTGTTGGGCAACCTTCATTTTTCCCGCTCGTCGGGTCGCGGATTTCGGGCATGCTCAACAACGCTCCGCCAAGAGGCCTCTCCACAATGCTTTTCATCTGCCTCTGCAACTCCTGTGCCCGCTGCGGATATATGCGCAGCCAAGCCTCCACCCACGCGCCGCACAGCCAAGGCCATACTGCGCCCTGATGATATGCCTCATCACGCTCTGCCATTGTGCCGAGCATGTGCGCATGGTAATTCTGGTCGTTCGGCGAGAGCGTTCGCACACCCGCCCCATCCAGCCACATGGGCTGTGATAATGCGCCCAGCGCCCGCCTTGCTTGCACAGGACCAAGCCCGATGCCCGGCAGCGCGATGGCCCACAGCTGGTTTGGTCTCATGGCCCCATCTGTAGGTTCTATGCCGTCATCCAAATAGTGCGCGTACTCGTTGTAGAATTTATGGAAATTGCTCCTCGCCAAGTGCGCCGTCTCGCCGAACAGATGTATGGCCGGTCTGTCCTGCATGTCATGCGCCCATCTCTCGGCGCAGTTGAGCGCGTGTATCCAAAGCGCGTTTATCTCGACGCGTTTGCCTGCGCGGGGGGTGATGGCTTCTATTTTTTTTGAGTCTTTTGTGTTTGCGCGGGCCGCATCCATCCAAGTCAGCCTCTCCTCGCGCAGCACCACCAGCCCGTCTCCGTCTATTCTGACCAGCTTGTTGTCAGAAATCCACGCGCGCAATGCCTTGCTCAAATGCGGCCACCACTTGCGCATGGTGGGCATGTCCAATCCGCCCTCGCGCTCCAATTCGCCAATCGCCCAGAACATCCACAGCGTGCCGTCCGCCGATTCATAGACTGGCCTGCCGCGCGAATCGAAGCGGTTGGGCAGCAGGCCTTTCTGCATGACGCCCATCCATCCATCGATTATGTCGCGCGCCAAGCCATGCCTTCCCGTGTAAATGCAAAGCCCGGGCAAACTTATCATCGCATCCCGTGCCCACACTCCGAAATACGGATAGCCGGCCACGATGTTGTAATGCGCGCCGTCCTTGATTATGAAACTGTCAGACGCGCGCACAAGTCTTTCCAGCCACGGGGTCTCGGCGAATTTATTGTAAGCGCGGAATTCATTTACGAGTCTATTCACTCTTCTGCTCGCCTCCTCCGATTCAGGTGGCGAGGCCGGCAATGCATCAGGATCAAATGGCGAAGCCCACGCTGTGAGCGTTGTCATCTGCCCTTCTCTTAGCATGAATTCGAAACGTCCCGGCGCGGCCCAATCCTCCTCAAATGGCTCGCCCCTCTCCTCTTCGAGCGGATACTGCATTTTGTAATACAAATCAGGCTTTGAGCGAAAGAGCCCCGCGCTCGCCTCTATTCCCCAAGGCAGGGGCTCATTGTATCTCACGCTTTTCTCGGAAACGATTCCTCCAGCCGCGATTCCGCTCTCCCCCGCCAGACCGCTCCCCGCATCCCGCATGAATTCCGGCAAGCCCAATCCATGAGCCGCCCGCCCGCTCACAAGCGGCACCGCCTCCATTCCAAGCGGGTCTCCCTCAAGCAAGCTATAACGAATGTATGTGGCATTCTGTCCCCGCTCGCACCACACCTCTTTTGCCAGGCGCCGCCCGGCCACTCGATAAGTCCAGCGCGCCGCGGCTCCATCAAATGAAAAACGCTCTATATATTTCCAGCCTTCGGGATGCACCGTGCCCGGATAATAATTCGTCGAGAGATGGATCCGCTCTCCTCCCAACAGCGCTGTCTCCTCCATCTTGCCCAAAAGAATAAGCCTCTGCTCCACGCTCGGATGTGAAACTGCCAAAAGTGCATGGTATTTCCTGCTCATCACACCCGCAGCCGTGCCAGATGACCATCCGCCCAACCCGTTGCCAAGCCACCATTCCCAAGAAGCCGACTGCGCGAGGCGTTCGGCCATATTTGTTTTCTCGCCGCTTGAGCTGGGTTCATAGTCAGAATCTTTCACCGCGACGGGCACTTCCTCCTCGCGGAGCAAATCCGGGTCCGTCGGTTTGGGGATATTGGGAACTCTTGCCCCCGGCATTTTTTCATTCATGGCATGCAGACTCGAGGACGGAATATAAAGGTGATAGTGGGGCGACGGTATTACAATAATTTCAATTGCCCCGTAAATCTATCCAGCAATTCTGCCTTAGCCGGCCCAATCCCCACAGCCGTTTTTGTATTTGGCTCCAGTTGCGTGTGCCCCGCATCTATGATGAGCGCGCAAGGCAGTTCGTAATCCTTGGCAGCCTGAAAAAGGGACACAAGCTCTTTCTCGCTCTCCACTTTCAAAGCCACTTTTCTCATGCCGCCCTCGTGCCACTTGTGCGCGGCGGCAGGCGTTTTGCTCAGCGCATCGAGGTAAGCATCAAGTGATGCGTGCGAGCCCTGCGCAACCATCTTGCCCTTGCCCATGCCGACATCCATGCGCAGGAGGATGACTTGTTTGAGTTCGTTCGGGTCTGAGGTGGAAACCATCTAAATCACATCTCTCACTACCGGAAACCTACCCTCCTGACGTTTTTAAGCACCGCCGTCCATTCATCTTCCATGCCTCTGCATGATGAGTTGTTGAATCTGGCAAGAGACTATCTCGCCCGTCAGGAGCAATGGTCATCAATAGCCCAGCGCCTTCGCTTCAATTTGGGCAAAATCACTTACCCCGAAGCCCTTGAAGCAGACCTCCTCTATAAAGTGAAACCCCTCCCCCCCAACGGCACATTCGCCGCCGTGGATGGCGGTTTGGGCACCGAGGAATTCCACGGCCTTGATTTGCTCGTCTTGCGCGCATTGGCCGTTCAATTCGGTTACAAAGACGGCGAGCTCATCAGTCATGTCTATTCCCCTTCACGAAGACCCGAGCCAATCCTGCAAGCCCGCACAGGTTTGGAGCAATTTGAAAAACTTCGTTTCATCTCCCTCTACCGCCTCAAGGCCGAACTATCCTGCGCCATTGAAGTGATGCAAAAGCACAATCCAAATTATCTTCTCATCGACGGCTCACTCGCCCCCCTCGTATCAGACAAACCTCCCGAAGACTCACAATTCCGCGCTCTTTATGGCGAAGTGGTCGAGCTCTACCGTTTGCTCTACTCGACAGCCGCATCAAAAAACATAAACCTCGTCGGCGTGACAAAAGACAGCCGGGGAAGGCGCTTCCTCGACATGCTTGCAAAATCAAATCCGGAATCTGCACCAGCTCTTGAGCACGCATCCGACACCGCATTCCTCGACCTATTGCTGCAAGAGGGCGAGCGCACATTCGTCTTCCGCTACTCGGCGCATCCAACGCAGAATCAGGTGCTAAAAGATTTGGGCGAATGGGGCAGTCGCATCCTCACATTCTACATAAAACCAGTCGCCGGAGACAGACCTCTACGCATCGAATTTCTCGCTGCCGCCACTCCATTCAACCAAATCGCCGAAGTGATGGCCGGCCTCTGCCATCTGCATCCCCATTACGCCTACCCTGCCGTTCTCATCGAGGCTGATTTGCGCGCCGCAATGGAGGGCGAAGAGGTGGAGCAGATAGTGGCTGACTTGTCTGCGCGGCTCGGGCGAAAAAGATTCATGCCGCTTAGAAGAAACAGCCGGCCATTCCGTTAATCTAATCTGGCTGCCGTCGGCCATTGTTTAAAAATTCCTGCTTCTCAATTGGATACGGAGGGGTAGCAAAGCCTGGTCAAATGCGCAGGACTCAGAAGGCTTTTTCTTTTCTTTGCGAAGAAAAGAAAAACCCTGGAAAAAGAAAAGAATGTCCTGTTGGTCTCTCGAAGCAGAGAGTTGCTTGAGACATCCTGTCGTTCAGACGTTCGTGGGTTCAAATCCCACCCTCTCCAATTTATCTTCTGGCGCGAAGCGCCAGCAAGACTCTTTCTTTTGGGGTGAAGCACTTTTCTTTCGGAGAAAGAAAAGGGCTCCGTGGGTTCAAATCCCACCCTCTCCAATTTATCTTCTGGAGCGAAGCGCCAGCAAAACTCCTTTTCTTTCCCGGGGGTTTCTATGTAGTTTCTTTCCCGGGTTTCTTTGTCCGCAGACAAAGAAAGCCGTCCCGGAGGGAAAAGAAAGGCCCTTAAATTATCCGAATAAGCGGGAACATCAGCAAAAGGACCCCGAGGCCGAACAGCATCACGAGACCCAAGATTCGCGCGGCCAATTCTGCGCGCGGCCCCAGCTGGCCATATGCGATGTAATACACAACGGCGAAGAAAATGAGCGGTGCGAGTGCATAGACCAAATCATAGATTATCAGATAAACCGCCACGCCTGTTTCATTAGGTATGCTCTTGGTGAAATCATCCTGCAGATGCGATGCACAGATGTAGCTGGCCGAAGTGATGGGGACAGCCAGAATCATGACTGCAGCCGCGCAGAACAGCGCAATCGGTTTGAACGAGGTCAGAATATCAAACAGTGTCTCTTTTGGCGGGCGCTTCTCGCCAACCATCCTCTTGTGCTGGTGATGGGCCCTGCCCATCTCATTCAGCTGCGTCAGGCTCCAATAAAGTGCGAATGCTCCCAAGATTATCGTCACTATCCGCCATCCGCCCAAAAACGAATATGGTGAGAGCCATTTGGACATGAATAGCATGCTCAGCGTGCCTGAAACCACGCCGAATGCTATGCCGACCAGCTGCACATCCCGCCGCCGACCAGACACCAGCCCCATGCCACCCCACAAAATCAGAAGACCGATGGCGCATGGGCTTGCCGCCTGCCATATGCCTCCAGTCACGGCGGCAATCAATGACTCGAGCGGGAATTTGGAATTTGTTTCATTTGTTCTGCCCACCGGCGGGAGCTTGCAGGCAGGACAGTTCGAATCATTGACATTGGCCGGATTGACCGAATTCGACGCATTGGCAACAATAATGTCTGAAGCTGCGCTCGATGCAGATGATCCATTCTGATTATTCCCGACCGCTTCAGCCAGCCACTCTTTGAGCTTCGGCGCGACATTCGCCTGGTCAAATCCGACCGACACGTGCGGTCCGATGATGGTGACTGGCACCCCGTTCGCCGTTTTATTCCGGGCCGCGAGCATCTGGTCCAAAAGCGTTCTCGAACCCCCATCACTCATCTCATGGTATTTCCATACCACTGTCGGGAATTCATCAGCCAGAACCTGATTGTAAGCCATCTGCTCGCGGCAGTGCGGGCATCCGGCGGAATAGAAAAAGTCGACTGTAGCTGAATTATTTCCTGAAATAATCACCATCGGTCGGACCGGCTCCGGCTGTCCGACGAATGCGAATGAATAGAAAGCCGCGAAGATGACAAGCAGGAGCAGATAGCGCCTCACCTCATCGGCCCAAACGTGGCGCAGGGGTTGTAGCGCATCCATCGAGATTCTCCGCAAAATGAATTATACCTCAGCCGGCCGTTTACATTTCGGCGAGCTGTTTCTCCAGCTTCTCCATCTCCTCGTGCAGTTGCGGCTTGCGCTTTAATGGGTCGTTCTTTGTCAGGGCCTTGAGCTCCTCTATGCGGCGCTTCGCATTCTGCTTCTTGCGGTCCAAATCGTGCTTGCTCATGCCCATATCGAACACCTCGACGTTGGATGGATGTGGATTGCACTGTATAAAAACCCCAAAGACAAGCCGGCCATCCACGCGGGTTTTAATTCCTTGTCTGCCTATTCTAATCTCCACTCTATCCTATGTTTGCAACGTAGGGGGAATCAGGAAGAACCTCAAACTGAAGGGGGACATGGATAATTCATGTGTTCCCCCTGCGGTTCGGTGGGGCTATGTGCTAAACCCCCGAGAATCGCAAAATTATCTCCTATATTAGGGTCCACTTTCCACAACATATCATCTCGCTTTTGATGGGCAGCGAGGTGGGGAATATGTCAGTGGTCAGAAACATATATGGCGCTAATTTCGACGTGGACAAGTACCTGTTCTCAGCCGCAGGCTCGCGCAATGCCAACAACAAAGGGACGGATTTCCGCCATCTTCTGGCGGAGGACGACAAGCAACAGATAAGCCATTTCTGCATTGCGAAAACGGCCGAGGGTCGCAAACCAGCCAGAGTATACAAATACGCCAAGGTGCTCGTGTCATGGGCCCAGTTCCTCAAGGGCAAGCCATTCTCGCAGTTGAACGTCCAGGATGTGAATGCCGCTGTGGCGGCTCTGGAGCGCTCTTCGTACTCCGCCAACACGAAAGTGCAATACAAGGCCATCCTCAAGCTCT
>CAIXYX010000117.1 GCA_903923795.1 uncultured Microcaldota archaeon | reverse complement strand
TCAATCAAAATCAGATTTCAGATTTGTCCCGCCATCTCTTCCAATAACTTCTTCGGGTCTTTCGCCTTGACATAAGCGGACGCCAGAAGCACTCCATCCACGCCTAATTCAAATGCCTTCTTCACGTCTGCCGGAGTGCTCACGCCCGCGCCGCAGATGATGCCAACAGTTGGTGCGATTTTCCTTATTCTCGCCACAGCATTGCTCACCACTTCGGGTTTTGCCGTCGACACGCTCACGCCCGAGCCAATCAATTCAGGCGGCTCCACCGCAACAAAAGTGGGTTTCAATTTCGCCAATTGCACCGACTCGTCCGAATCTTTGGCGCACACCATTGATTCGAGTTTCAATCCGTCCAATTGCACGATGGCATTGGCTATCTCGGGCGATGGTATGCGGTGCTCGGAATGATTGATAAGACTGCCAATCACGCCCGCCTCTTTCAATTGCAATGCCGTCATCCAGCCCGTGTGCGCGCCCGGTTCGAATTGCGAGACTTTCTGCGAATAGACCTCTCCCCCTATCTTCACCGCCTCGCGCAGAAGAGTGGCATCGGGGCAGACAATAATCCGCACGCCTGACAACATGGACACCATGGCGGCAGTCTCGCACAATTTCAGCCCTTTCTCGCCCGATGATTCGGCGTATGCCTTGAGGTTGAGGGCGATGAGGGGCTTGATTTTGGAGCTCATATGAGCCTCCTCTCGGCCTAATATTAAAAACTCCCAACCATCCACTATACTTATGTTCGACCCCAATCTAACACTTAAACAGGGCCCCGGCCAGCCCGTCCTCCACCATGCCAACAGATTCATACGCAGCGATTTCATCTCCATGGCGGCGGAAAAGCGGCCCGTCTATACAGTTTTCGAGGACAAATTCTTCTCCGTATATTCGCCGATAACCTACGCGAAGAAGCCTCTCGACCCAAAGAACCGCCACGCCCTCCTCGAAGCCGACCAGGTGGCGTTCGACTTGGCGGTCAAGATTGACAACACTGCCCGCAGCATCTCATCGCCCGTGCCTGCGCAATCAAATGACGGCTATGTGAAGCAGAAGCTCGCGGTCGTCTCGCCAATTCTCGATGCATTCAACATCGGATTCGATTCCGTTGTTGACGATTCCATCCTCTCCATCCACGCGCTGAAAAGCGCCGTATTCGAAGCCATGGACGAAATCGTCTCGCGCCTGCAGTTCCCCGCGACAAAAAAGCTCCGCCTGCCGAACAAGGAGCGGATGAATTTCGTCCATTCGCGGGAAGTGTTCAAAAAAGCCAAGGACGCGCTCGACGCGCATTTCGCGGAATGCTATCCTCACTGGTGGACTTTTCTTTACGGCTCTTTCCTCTCCCCGAACCGCAACGGCACCGGGCCGACGAGCATAGATTTCCACGTCGTCGTGCCAGCGCTTAATCCGGATGAATACGCCTCCCACATCCGCCTTGCGCAGGAGCTGGCCAAATCCGATCCCCTGCCCATCCGCTTCACCCTTGTGCCAAAAGAGCACGCCGACTCTTTCGCCGTCTCGGACACCACCTGCATGCTGGCGCCGGAGTATTCCCTCTGCACTGATTTCGGCTTTTTCCTGCCAGAAATCCGCCCCGAGCAGACAAACGAGCTGAGAATCGCCGGCATCGCGCACAAACTGGTCGTCCTGCGCGAATCGCTCGCAGACATCGAGGCCGTGAGCCACCTCGACAAGCTCAATTTCAGGCTGAAGCTCCCGTACCGCATACTGGAAAATCTGCGCAAGACGTTCGGCCCTGTGGATTTGGAGGTTGGCGTGGGCAATTACATCTCCATACCCCGCGACGGCGGCTTCGCCCAGAACGCGCTTGTGAAGGCGAACCTCGACGCGCAGGAGATTATGCTGGCTTATCGGGAGAGCATCGAAGGGCTTTTGGGCAAATGAGATTTTCTCCCAACTTTCTTTCCCATCCGAATTGGTTGCAAAAGCTTCAAACCATTTTAATCATTTCTTACTTAATAC
>CAIXYX010000116.1 GCA_903923795.1 uncultured Microcaldota archaeon | reverse complement strand
GATATGAGAACCAGATTAAACATGCTCACGCGCGCATGGGACCGCTTGGGGTACGATGACAAGACGAGGCAAACCGTCTCGCGCATACGCTCTGTTTTGAGGCTGTTCAAGGCAAAAAAATACGCCGCCCCTGATGATTTGTTTTTCACCTTCGAGGATTTGCCCGTGATGGGAAAGGAATACTGGTTCCTCTACTTTTTGGTGCCGGGGAAAAAGAGGCAGACCATACTGACGTTCGGCCGAGCCGAGAGCGGAGTGAGGGTCAATAAGACGGCAGTGAATCAGGCCGCGGAAAACAAGAGTGGCGGCACGCACCATGATTCGCTTCCCTGCGCCGCTGTATGCTGGCTGTATGACAAGAAAAAGAAAGTGCTGATAGACTCGCAAGCCGTGGTGAGCCTGCGAAGAGCAGGAGCGGGCAAGACAGGCAAGGCAGGAAATAGGCTGGAGGCAACGAGCGGTCCGGACCATCGGGTCATTGTGGAGGGCAAGTATCCGGATTATGACGTGCGCCTCATCGATGATGGAAAAACCATCTTCTCGGCCCATGCGCATCCGCCGAAAAAAGGTCTGCCTTTCGAGATTGTGAATTTGTTGCAGACGCCGCTCATGAGCCGCTTTGGCGCAGTGATGGCGAATTATTATTTCGAATTCGATGGCACAATGAATGGCAAGGCGTTGGCAGGCAAAGCCTACTTGCAGAAAGTGGTGGCCGTGATGCCACTTGCGCCGTGGAATTGGGTGAGGCTGGAATTCGCGAAAGGCGCGACATTCGATTTCTTCACGGCCAAACCCCTTGGAAATGGCAAGAATGAGATTCATTTCGCGTGCAACGACTTTTTGGAGATTGAGGGGAAGAAAATAAAAGTCGGCAACCTCAAGCTGACGAGTTGGATGACGGGCGAGAAGAGGCGCTGGCTTCTCACAGGCAAGGACTTCTACCTGTCGATGGAGAGCTTCTCGATGCAGCCGTTTGTCATGAAGCAGAAGATGACTTTCCGCTACGATGAATATTTAGTGGTGGCGCGGGACTTTGCGATGAAGTCGGGCGGCAAGACTTATTGTTTGGATGACTTGGGCGCTGCGAGCGGGATTGTGGAGGAAGCGTCAGGGTATTTGTTGTAATTTTTAACTTACAACTTTGTCCATTTCAAGGTCAGCGAATTTGCCACCACAGAAACGGATGACATCGCCATGGCCCCGCCCGCTATGACGGGCGAGAGCAAAAGGCCCGTGAATGGGTAGAGCACTCCGGCCGCGATAGGGATGCCACATACATTGTATATCATGGCCCAGAAGAAATTCTGCTTTATTTTCGAGATGGTGGCACGCCCAAGCTTGATTGCGCGCGAGACGTCCATGGTGTCGCTTCTCATGAGCACCACATCTCCGCAATCGATGGCTATGTCGCTGCCCGAGCCCATGGCGATGCCTAAATCGGCCTGCGCAAGAGCGGGAGCATCATTTATGCCGTCGCCAACCATTGCCACCTTCAGGCCTCTTGCCTGCAATTTCTGAACTTCGTCCGCTTTGTCGCCGGGCAGCACTTCGGAGAGCACGTTGTCGATGCCGGCCGCTTTCGCGATTGCCTGCGCCGTCCGTTTATTGTCGCCGGTTATCATCCATACCTGCAAGCCGAGTTTTTTCAATTCGGCCACCGCTTGCGGCGAGGTCTCTTTCAATGTGTCGGCCACCGCTACGAGGCCGATGGGGGTCTTGTTGATGAGGAGGACCATGGAGGTCTTGCCATCTGTTTCGAGCGCTTCCATCCGGGTGACGGCTTCTGCTGCGAGCGCGCCTCCGGCCGTTCTCATCATCTTGAGATTGCCGAACGAGATTGTTTTTGTTCCGATTTTTCCAACCACCCCGTGACCGGGAATGGCTTTGAATGATTTGACCATTTGGAATTTGACATTTTGGGCTTTGCCCTCCTCCACAATGGCATCTGCTATCGGATGCTCGGAATTCTTCTCGATGGATGCCGCGAGGGAGAGGATTTGCGGTTCAGAGAACTTCGGGCTCAGCGAAATTATGTCAGTCACTTTCGGCTTTCCCTGCGTGAGAGTGCCGGTCTTGTC
>CAIXYX010000115.1 GCA_903923795.1 uncultured Microcaldota archaeon | reverse complement strand
GGTGGTCCAGGCAATGGTTTGGTCGGCATTCAAAATGTCGAGCGTGACTTCGCGCGGGTCGGTCGCCAAATCGGGTTTGGAAATTGAAGAGATTTTGATGTTAAGCGGAACAGTGCTTATCAAATCGCTGACAGTAAGCGTGCTGTCGGCGTTGATTTTGAGCACCGGATCATTGTTCGGCTGATAAGAGGTGAAATTGTCTTTTGCGGGGCCCGAGATGTCATAGCCGCATTTGTTGAATGCAGCAAGCGCCAATACGCCGCCGGCACCCGCGCCCAGGAGTTTGAGGAACGAGCGCCTTGACTCGGACGTGGGCGAGTTTTTGTCGGTCTTTTCTTTCGGGACGCGGATAAGTGTTGTTTTGCCGAACATGAGATTACCCCGAGATAAGTGTTTAATTCTGTTTAAATGAATGTTTTACTATGTATTTACTATATTATAAGCCTTGCGTCATGATGCGGGCGCGAAAAAGCAGTCTGAATTCAAAAGCAGTCTAAGACTAAGCCTTGAATTGGGGATATTTCGAGAAATATCGTCTCAAATTCTCCAAATCCCGCTTATAATACTCCTCAGAGCGGGGGTGCGATGTGAGCACGGCCTGCCCGCAATCTATCAAATAAGGGCCCTTGTCGGTCATCAGGATGTTGTATTCAGACACATCCGCATGAACGAGCCCGCCCGCCCGAATCTTCTCTATATCGCTCAAAAGAAGCTCATAATCACCATTCGGGTCTTCGGAGCCGGTATCAGACAGCCGGGAGTAAGGCACACCATTTTCACCCAAGAATTCCATAGCCAATATGTTCGCCTTGAATGCGATGGGGTCTGGCACGCGGCAGCCCAAATCATGCATGAGTGACAGATTTTTGTACTCCTTCTGCGTCCATGCGTGAATCAAATCAATGCCCGAACCCGCGCCGGCAAAGCGCCTGTCTCCCTCGATGTACTCTTGCATGTGCACAAATGAGGGTGAGCGGAGGCGGTAAATTTTGAGCGCCACAAAACCGCCCTCGGGCGTCGAGCAGCGATAGACATTGGCCTCTTTTCCCTCGGCGATGCAGTAATCGATAGAGGAGAATACGCCTTTTTTCATGAATTTCGTCAAAGAGATGAGCGAGAAGCGGTCGAACACACCCTCCTCGAGGGGCCAGTTGTGCTTATCCATCTTGTCCTCGCGCAAGGGGCGTTTTCTTTTGGATTGACGTTGAGCCATAGATAAACCAGCCGGTCAGAGGATAAAAAGAGATGGTCAGATAAAAGAATTCACAAAACATTCAAAATAGACGATCTCTATTTCCAGCATCAATTAATGTTCGATAGAATATCCTCGGAAATTGTGACCTGAATATAGTCAGATCTCCCGTTTTTGATGGCAATGGCATCAGGACCGAGGATACCGAGTTTTTCAGCCCGCCCTATACTGATGCTTTTCGAGACTTCGGCCTCTTCAAGATGCTGGGCATTGATCGCCATGAAGTGCATTTGATATTCCACAACAAACTCCCATTTCTGGGGGTTGCCTAATGCCCCATAGGTTCTGTATTCAATGTCCCGCGAATCTTTCACAAGAGCAATCGCCTCGCCTAAGATGAAAAACGCCCCGCCGATTTCTCCGGCTTCCCATAATTTGTTCATGGATGTGTTCAAGACGGCCAATGTCTGGAAATGGCCGGCTTTCTGAGGATTTGAATTGAATTTCTCCCGTGCAGATTTATACTGTTTTAATGCATTATCAATTTTCATGCCCGCCTTGAGATAATGCCCCCCTTTACGGGCGCACATCTGGGCGAAAGACGCCATCTGCGATTCGGAATAATACATGCTGAGGATGGATATGTCATTCATATACTGCCCAGCATTCTCGAGATAACCGTCTCGGGCCAACAAAGAGGCCTGCTGGGCGAGATGAGTATACACTTTGCGCGCATCCTGCCATAACGGGAGCTGATGTCCCATAAGATGGAGTTTGTCGATTATCTGCGTCCAGTTGGATTTATTGTGAGGGTCGGCCTTGAGTTGGGGGAGGAGTTTGTTTTTCACCTCATCAAGTATAACATGAGGCCGGGAAGAATTCATTTTAAGGGTCATTTTATCACTATTTTACATTAAAACAAACAACATATATAAGCTTAACCAACAAGCCAGCCAGACAGTTCAACGACTGATGAATCCCTTGTTCCTCAACCAGTCCGCCTGTATGTGGTTGTAACGCCAGATGATGTCGGCCCGCTCGTCGCCCTCGATGACCCAAGGCTTCAACAGCACCACATCGCCTTGCCGAACCCAAATGTTGCGCCTAATCTTGCCCGGAATCCGGCACAGCCTCTCTTTGCCGTCTTTGCACTGCACCTGCAGTCTGCCCCCGCCGACGTTGCCGATGACAACTCCCAAAATCTCGCCTTCGCGGGGAAGACGCACGCGCACGAAACCCTCGCCGCTCGCGTTCGGGGTGCCGGTTGATTGGAAATCTCCATCTGCCATATTGGTTTCACCTATGAGTTTGATACTTCATTCATCTTATCGCTCAGCGGGCCGGTGCGCGGGCGCCGCACGCCTCGCACACGAGCGTTCTGATGCCATGCGTGCCATCGACGAGTTTCGTGTCCGGGCGCTTGCATTCTTTGCACACGACGTATGCGCTTATGAAATTGGAAAGCTTCTCGTTGAGCACGCGCTCGAACACCTTGCCG
>CAIXYX010000114.1 GCA_903923795.1 uncultured Microcaldota archaeon | reverse complement strand
TTTTTGCGGAGCGCAGGCAGTCTGCGCTTTTCTTGAGATAGTCCGATGAGACGAGGGGGGACGGTTCAACCAATTCGAGTTTCTTCTCTCTCGAAAGACTATGCAAAAAATCGGGTCTTTTCATGGAAATCATCCACTCCACGTATAATTACGTGGTTTTTGATGATTTCGTTTATGAGCGGTGACTTGGCGTCGAATGGCCCTATCTTGACACTTAGTTTCGAGTTGAGCATTTCGGCCTTTTTCTTCACCATGCCGTCCTCTGTCTCGATATATATATCGATGTCACTGTCCTCTTTGGCGATGGATTTCGCGTAGCTGCCGAACAAGATGATGAGCGGTGACTTGACGGACGAGAGCAAATCCTGCAAGATTAGGCCGAGTTTGGGGTATTTTCCGATGATTTTGATGAGTTTGTATTTCTCGGCCATGGCAAGATATGTTTTGGCCTGCAGATTCTTTTTTATGGAAAAAACCTTGTTCTTTCCGACAGTTTCGCAGTCCAGGACATTCTCTTTCACCAGCTTGTCCAGCCTGCGTAACACTGTGGAATGGGGGGCATGAGTGGCCCGGGCCAGCTCTCTTAGGTGGGTTTTTTCTCTAGCTAACTGCAAGAGGATCTCGTATTCCAGATTGGTCTTATTCTGAACCATATGTCCCATTATTGAACCAAAAGAATATAAAACCGATGGCCTTAATCCGTATCATATTCGCCCGTTGAATAATTCATCAAGTGAATACATTCAGAAAACGAATACACGAAATTCGTCAACCATTCCGCCGAACAGGTTTTATCCCGCATTCCAAGCAGAGTTCGATGGCCTCTTTCACCCTCTCCGTGAGTTGTGGGATAGTCTTTGCCTGTGTATGGCAGCCGGGGATGGAAGGCACGTATGCGATGAAATAACCGCTCTCTCCCTTCTCCACAACGACGGTGTATTTACTCATGAAGAAGTTACTGTGCCCGTATTTATAGTTCTGCATCCAATAATGCGCCTATGGAAAAAATCACCCTCACCCGAGAAATTCGCGATTCCATCCAAACCGAGAAGCTCAGCACAGCGGAGCTCGAAGAGCACAAGAAGGATTTGGCCGAGGCGCTGGCCGGCAAGCGAGTGGAATACAAGGGCCTGTGTTTCCAATGTTCAGGGTCACAGCCGCCCCGAAGCCCTCCAAGGCCAAGCGGGGGCTGAAATCTGGAGCCTGACGGGGCGTCATCCAACGGTCCGAATAATAAATCCTGCCTGCAAGAAGCCATCATCAGACTGGTGTGTGCATGGCCCCCGAAAGGATCGCTTTTGACAAAAATCACCTAGTGGGAGTTTTCACCAATATCGGGCGGATACTCAAGAAACCACTCAATGTCTATCTTCTTGGAGGCGGCGCGATGTGCTTCCGCAACCAAAAGACCGCCACCAAAGATCTTGACTTGGTGTTTTCGAATCGTGAGGATTTCCGTGCCTTTGCCTCCGCGATTGAAAGTCTGGGCTTCACCGAATCCGATACGAGAGAAAACGCCTACGTTGATATGCAGGCCGAGGGCATGTGGCAGAATGAGGAAGGTTTCCGTTTCGATCTCTTTGTGGAAATTGTTTGTGGCGAACTCCATCTCTCACCAGCCATGGTCAAAAGGGCCCAGCTTCTCACGAATTATGGAAATCTGTCTGTCCTGATGGTATCAAATGAGGACGTTATACTCTTCAAGGGAATCACCGTCAGACCTGCAGATACAACTGATATCGTTGCGATCATCGATGGGACTGACATTAATTGGGGGATAGTGAAGCAGGAGTGCATCGACCAGAGCGGGGCGATCCCGTGGTACAACCGATTGTACAGCAAGTTCATCGATATCAATCGAAGGCGGGGTGTCCCCGTGCCAATCGCCAATGACATTCTCGAGTTGGAAGAGATGAAGCGCCTTGGGGATGAAGCACGGCGTAAGGGAATCGGGCGGGAGTCTGCGAAGGCGGATTTGAAGAAGAAAGGTTTCAGCGACAAAGAGATTGAGCAGGCGCTAGGCCC
>CAIXYX010000113.1 GCA_903923795.1 uncultured Microcaldota archaeon | reverse complement strand
TCCCGTCATATTCTTCAGGCATCTTCAGCGCGTCCGCTTTCGTGTGCCTAATCGTCTTGTCGATATGCTCGGGCGGCGAATAGATGGTGTAGAATTTCAACTGCTCACTCTTTGACGTGTTCGTCACATTGTGCGCAGCCCCGGCCGGCACAATCACTGCATCGCCGTCTTCAACTTGGTGCTTAACGCCGTCAATCGAGACTTCTCCCATGCCGGATTCAAATCTGAAGAATTGGTCAAGATGCGAATGCACCTCCATTCCAATCTCCTCACCGGGTTTGAGATTCATCAGCACGAGCTGGCTGTGCTTGCCCGTGTAGAGCACGCGGCGGAAATCGTTGTTGTCCATCGTTTCCAATTCGAGCGCCACCACAAATCCTTTCAATGCCATGCATGCCACCTCATACTATCTGTTCCATTTGTCAAATCCTATCTATCCCCATTCTTCATCCCCTCTAGAACCCAATCCCCAGCCTCTTGTATATCCAGTACTTCGGGAAATCTGTCACAATCAAAGCTGCCGCGCA
Source organism: uncultured Microcaldota archaeon (assembly GCA_903923795.1). Taxonomy (GTDB): domain Archaea; phylum Micrarchaeota; class Micrarchaeia; order Anstonellales; family Anstonellaceae; genus CAIXYX01. Next base: position 18,784 of record CAIXYX010000113.1, on the reverse strand, counting down.
GATGGCGAATGTTATGCCAATCTCATAGGCAGGCACTGCAGTCAGGCTGATTCCATAGATGCCAAGCAGGGTGAATGCCACGATGGCAAACCACAGGATAAGCGCCACCGTCCTGTGTGGCCATGACTGCCAGAAATGCCCGCGCTCGCGGATGATATAGATTCCCATCTGCCCGGTGTACACCAGCGAGAGCAGCATCAAAGTCTGTATGCCCTCCAAATTCAGGTGGAAATATTTCACTCCCAGCACCAGCACAATCAGCTCGATGAAGAAGAAAAAGATGCCCACCGAGAATGAGGCGATGGTGATATTCCTCAGCTCCCAATGGTTCGGTTTGCTGGAGGCGCGCGAGTTGTCGATGGCCAATGACATAGTCAAAAAGTCATTGACAATCATCAGGAAAACCAAACCAGTAATAGATACCACGATGTCCTGGAACATCACAAAGCCCACCATCAATATGAGCATAAACTGAATCGAGCGGGCGATTTTCTTCAAGGTCCACGTCAGCATGCGCTGGTAAGTCTCACGGCTCGTCTGGATGGCTTCCAAAATAACTCGCGTGCCCGGTTCGGTGAGTACCATGCTCGCCGCCGCCTTGGCAACATCGGTGGAATTACTCACGGCAATACCTAATTCGGCTTGTTTCAATGCCGGTGCGTCATTCACCCCATCGCCCGTCATGCCAACCATTTTTCCTTTAGACTGCAAGAGCTTGACCACCCAATATTTGTCTTCAGGAAATATTTCGGCTATTCCATCATGTGCCAGCACGGCGTCGGCCTGCTCTGCCTCGGGCAGCGATTTTATTTCGGAGATGCGGACCACGCGCTCGCCGATGCCCGCTTGTTTCGCGATTTCTGTCGCCACGGCGATATTGTCTCCAGTCAGCATAATCGGTTTGATGCCGGCCGCTCGCAGGGCGGCGATGGTGTCTTTGGAGTCAGGTCTAATCGGGTCGCCTAATGCGAGCAAGCCGCACAATTTCAGCGGGCCAGCCTTCGCGCCCTCGGATTTCGCAACCGCCAGCACGCGGCAGCCCATGTGCGAGAATTCCTCTATCTTTCTGTTCACTTCCTCTTTCTGGCTCTTGCTCACGCCTTTGCATAACGAGAGCACCATCTGCGGCGCGCCTTTCACAGCCCTGAATTTCTTGCTCTTGAATTTCACTAATCCTTCCGCCCGTTTGGTGGCGGGCTCGAATGGCGTGTATGAAAGCTGCTGATAACCCGCCAATTTGGCGCCATTGGCTTTCGCATAGTCTATCACCACAGTGTCTATGGCGTCTTTGCTCTGCGAGCTTGAAGAAAGCACCGCGAGGGCCAAGAGTTCGCCTTTGCTTGCCCCCCCGAGCGGAACCGCCTCGCGCACCTCCATCTCATTCATCGTGAGCGTGCCGGTCTTGTCGAGACAGACCACTTCGATCGATGCCGCGCTCTCAATAGAGTCGAGTTTTGTCACCAAGATGTTCTTTTTCGACAAATCCGTCGCTCCTTTTGACTGCGAAATAGTGAACATCACCGGCAATGCTGCCGGTATGCCTCCGCCGATGAACAGCACGGCGAAAGTGAGCAAGACCACCGGCTTGGTGTCGATGGAAAATGCGTACGCGAGTATCACCAAAAACATTATCACGCCCACATATGTGACATTTTTCGAGATGGTGAACATTATCTCCTCTGTCTTTGATTTCGGCTTGGCGATATTGACCAGCTCGACCGTTTTGCCAAAGAAAGTGTGCATGCCCGTGTTGACCACAACGCATTTCACTTCGCCGCGCTTTATCGTGGAGCCGGTGAATACAACATCCGAGGTTTTCAATTCGACAGGCAATGATTCGCCGATCAGCGCGGATTGGTCTGCCGAAACCCCGCCCTCGATTATTTTGGCGTCGGCAGGCGCGACATCTCCCAAGCCTATGGTGATGATGTCGCCCGGCACCAGCTCGCGCGCGTCGAGCGTTTGCCATTCTCCGTCACGCAATACCCTTGTCTTTATCGTCAGTTTCTTTTGCAGCAATTTGAGCGCTTTCTTCGAATCATGCTCGTTGTAGAATGCGATGGAGCCGTTCACAATGGTCAGGAAAGCCAGCACTATGCCATCAAACGTGCTGCCGATGATGAAACATAACACAGTGGCGAATTCCAAGAGCCACGGAATCGGCCCCCAGAAATGCAGGAAAAGCTCAAGAAAAACATTGTCTTTCTTTTCGGGGATTTCGTTATACCCAACCTCGCCGGCGCGCTTCTTCGCTTCCGCGCCGGACAGGCCTTTTTCAGATGCCCCGAGCACAGTCATGGCCTGCGCCGGTTTCATGGCTTTGTAGTCTGATGTGGATTTTGATTCCATCTAGTCTCAACTCCCGGAATAGGCCACAAAGAGAATATAGATAAAGGTTGTGCAGTGCGCGCAGATTTATTACGAGCCGATTATGTTACGCGCCGATTATTCTAGCCAAACCTATTTTCATAGCCAAGCTCCATGCCCCGACCAATATGGGCTGATGAAGCAAATATATCGCCAGTGAATTCCGCCCCATCCACTGGAGCATTGTGTTGGAAGGAATCGCGAAGTCAAATCTTCTTTTATTTGCGCCATAAGCCAAATCTCCGGCCAGCATGCCGGCGCAGAACACGCCAATCCATGGGAAGATGGTGAACAAGTCCAGAGTGTAGATGCCATTCTGCTCGCCCAAAACAGCCAAGAACACATTGCTCGCGATTTGGGTTTGCAGCAAAAACCATATGGGCAGACTGAGCAATGCCAGAATAACTACTGCCGCCCGTGAATGGCCGATGATAAATCCAATCAGGCTGGCAGCGGCGATGAAATGTATTATGCCAAAAAAGATGAATCCCTCGTGAGGGTATATCCATGTGCCCAATGTGATGAGCGTGGCGACGGTGCAAAGAAGAATCACGCGCTTGGCATGATGCGCCGCCGCCCCTTTCTTCCCCCGCCATCTTGCTCTGCTGATTGACAGCGAAATGCCCGCCACCAATATCATGGTGATGGCCGCGAGCCGTCCAAGAAACCAGACGGCCGGATTTGCCAGCCAGTTCCCGGCCCCGAAATAAGTCAAGTCGAAGAATATGTGGTAGATGACAACAAGCGAGATGCCAATTCCCCGCGCCAAATCGATTTCAGAAAAACGCATGGCCAGCACATCCCGACTATTCGCGGCGTTTTTTATTCTCCCCAAGCTCCCGGCGCAATCTTTTCAGCGGAAGGCCGATGACCGCATCCCTCTCGCCGCCGGTTTTAACAATCCAATCTTTCACCGGTTTCTCCTCTATATTGACGGCTCCGGCTTTTCCCATCCACATACGCGAGGAGAGATATTTTTTCATCTCATCTTTGTTGATATGACGAAATCGAACCCAGCCATTTTCGCTCCAAACAATTATTTTTTTCGTTTTGGGCGAATGAACCGCGATGGAGGTTGTCGCGTTCATTCTATGGCCGGACATGCGAACGAGCATCCGGGCAGCATCGGTTCTATTTCTTGGCTTGCCGAGGATTTTCTTCCCGCATTCAGCCAGCGTATCTGCGGCGATAATAATCGAGCGGGGGAATCGGCGAGCACCCGCCGCCGCTTTCGAAAAAGCCAAATATTGCGTTTTCTGCCTAATTGTTTTTCCTCTGGCTACTCTGGGTTCGGGAACGGTGATCATCCGAAATTTGGAAATTATTTTGCGCAGTGCTTTTTTTCTCCTATCCGAGCGGCTGGCGAGCACAATAGGCGCCATATCTCAAACCCACCAATTCAATCCTATCAGACCAAACAGAACAAACACTACCATGACAATGTTGCTGGCCGTGCTGATGATTAGAGACTCTTTAATCGTCAGTTTCTTGTCGCTGAGCAGATAAATGACTCCGGCTTCTATGAATATGGCGATGACCTCGAATGCGATGATATATCCGCTCATTAAACCGTTGAAGAATACGACGCAGGGCAGTATGATCACGTTCGCCACCGCGATGGAAATGGCCATGCGCTTGATACTGGCTTTCGGGAAAAATCTCCACGCGATCAGAACTCCGCTAATCATCTCAAGGACGACTGCTGGAATCGCGATCATGTAAAATGTTTTCAAGACAGAGTAGCCTGTATCATACACCTGATATTTATCTAATTGCAGATGGACCGAACCATCTGATGCTATGACTGCATTTAGCGAAGTAGAATAACGATCTCCATATGTATCATGGTTGATTTTTTCTGTCAGATGGATAGCCCCCGCCGAGTCATAGAATAGAAGGCGGAATGGTTTTTCCCGCAGTTTGTTTTCCATAGTGCTTATCAAAAACAAGTCCGGGGCGTTATGCCATGCGCTCATCGGCATGCACGACTCGCAGTCGCCGCTATACCCAATCTTATAAGTCCAGACGCACTGCTCTGAAGAATCCTTCAAGCTGAAATTGGAAAGTTTGGCCAAGGCGGGATTTGAATCACTCAGTGTTTTGAATGCATTAGATACGTTGGATAGCCGGGCATTCACCATTTCGGGTGGGATGCATTCGAGTACAAATACTGAGTAATTCGAGGCTTCAGACGCATTGAGTGTGATTCGATATCCCGGGGGCCCTGATACGGCATAATTTATCCCCGTGAAAAACAGCATGGCGAATGCCAAGACACCTATGCAGAGCAATGGAACGCGCATGTTCCATGTTCGCCGCTTACTATTAAATACCATCCCGTCGATACTCATTTGTTTATGTTATTTCTGGATTGCACGGAGAGATAGTATGATAATCGGACTGACTGGCGAAAATTGCTCGGGCAAGGACACGCTCGCCCAATTCCTGCAGAAAAAGGGCTTCCTCTACCTCTCACTCTCTGACGTTATCAGGGACGCTTTAGCCGAGGATGGAAAACCCCTCACAAGAGAAAATCTAATCGCAAAAGGCAACGAGTTGCGCGCGAAAAACGGCCCCGGCGTGCTGGCCAGCAGGCTCACGGCGCAGATGGAGAAGGGCAAACATTACGTGGTCGTCTCCATCCGAAATCCAGCCGAAGTGGAAGAATTGAAGAAACTCCCCTCATTCAGCCTGATTCACATCTCGGCCGACCCGAATGTAAGATTTGCAAGGATGAAAGCCCGTGCAAGAGAGGGCGACCCGCACACATTCCCCGCCTTTTTGCGCATCGAGAAGGCCGAAGCCTCCAACACCGACCCCTCCATGCAGCAGATGCGCGCAGTCATAGCCATGGCCGACAAGCATATCGAGAACGACGGCGACTTCAAAACATTATACGACGCGGCCGACCATCTGCTCTCCGGACTCTCGGCCGAATTCAAGACGATTCGCCCCACATGGGACGAATACTTCATGAACATCTCCAAAGAGATTGGCAGCCGCTCCAATTGCATGAAAAGACAGGTGGGCGCCATCATCGTGCGCGACAAGCGCATTGTCTCCACCGGCTACAATGGCACGCCGAGAGGGGTGAAGAACTGCAACGAGGGCGGCTGTGCAAGATGCAATTCATTCGCCGACTCCGGCACAAGACTGGACGAATGCGTGTGCTCGCACGCCGAGGAGAATTCCATAGTCCAGGCGGCCTACCACGGCATCTCGATAAGAGGCGGCACGCTCTACACCACATATTCCCCGTGCCTCAACTGCACCAAGATGATACTCAATGCCGGCGTGGAGGAAGTCGTTTATAATGACGCCTATCCATTAGCCGACAAGCCGATTTCGCTTCTAAAAGAGGCGGGAATCCGCCTGCGCCAATTCAAGGTGAAATAAATTCAAGGTGAAATAGATGGCCGAACCCAAAAACGACAAAAAACCAAAAAACCTGTCTGCCCACTCGCTCGAGGAGATTTCGGCCCTTCGCGCGCGCCTTGAGATGATAAGCCTCGGCTCGCTGTTGTTCACCGACCTCCTCTTCGTCATCGCGTGGCTTTGGAGCTTCCCCGGCCTGCCGTGGTATATTCCAACCGGTTTTGTGGCCGGCAGCCTGCTGCTCTGGCTCGTGCTTGTCCAGCCGGCAATCTATTCCTTCGGCCGGCCGAAGAAATAACTTCCGGGAGAAAACCAAGGTTCGGGCCATGAAACACGCACGAATTTAAATTCCGCCCAAAGAAGAGGAGCCATGGTTCGTTGCACACTTGTTCTGGCTGCTTTGGGCGTCTCGCTTATTCTCTTGTGCGGCTGCATGGGCTTTTTGTCCGCGCCCGCCAAAAACAACACGTCCGCCGTTATTCCGGCCGCCAATAACCAATCGCCTGCCGTGCCATCTGCCAACAACACGACGGCAAATAATACACCTGCCATTAATCAAAGCCCCATCCAAAACACCTCTCCCCCCGCTCCGCAGAACCAGACCTCCCCGCCAATCAATCAGACGCCGCCAATCATCACGAACGGTTCTGTTTCTCCGCCTCCATCGCCGCCCGCAGTCATAATCACGCCGAACACCACCGGCAGCGCCGTCCGCGACTCCACCAACGGCAGCTTCTCCACCCGCTCCTGCTCGGTCAGCGCCACGCCAAGCATCATCAAGGCAGGTTCCGAGTCGGAGATACGCTTCATCGGCAATGCGCCGAACGGCGAAGACATCACATACACGTGCGGTGACGAGGTACGCAGCAACGGCAATGGCGGGCATTTCGACTCCACCCGAATCTGTCTATACCCCGACGCCGGCCCGCAGACGGTGTGGGTAGCGCTCGACGGCTATGTCTGCGCGTCCACGCCGCTCGAGGTCGACCCGGTCGTGGAGGTGTTCGCCAAACCCTCGTGCCTCATCTCGGCCAACAGCCAGGGCGAGGAGCGCAACGGCACGACAACCACTTATTCGGCCAAACTGATGTTCTACAATCAGGAGCCGTCGGCCAATCTGTCGTGGAACTGCGGAAAAAGCAATTTCACTCGCTCAATTGGTGATGCCTACGGGTACGCGGATTCGACGAATTCATCCGGCTCCCCCGATTCCCTGCTAAGCGGCGCGCTTTATGTGACCTGCCGCTTCGACACCTGGCCCCCGCAGGGCGAGCCCGGCTCCATTTTCATCGATGATGTCGAGTGCGGGAGCATGATTCTGCCGGCCTGAAAGAACTGCGGCGTAGACCTGCATCAGCGGCCTTGTCACTTCGCAGTTTGTCTAACAGGAGCGCGGAAGAAGTTTTATAAATGAACTCGGAATGCTATAGCCAATACCATAGTCCAAACGCCGGGCGTGTCCCGCCCAATAGGAGGGAGATTATGCAAACAAAAGAGATCCTGCGCCTGATCAAACTGTTCGTGATATCATTCATATTCATCGCGCTCGTGTGGGCCGGTGCGCAGCAGTTCCTCAGCTCTTACTTGGGCATCTCGCTCGACACTCCCCTCTCGAACATCGCACTCTACGCGGGCATGATCGCCATCGTGGTCACCACTGCGCAATGGGTGCTCAACCCGCGCAAAAAGACTGCCGAGGATGTCATGCGCGAGCGCATGGCCGAAGCGGGCAATGTCATGGCCGCGCCCCAAGCAGAGCAGGCCGCGCCAGAGCAGGAGGACGCATTTGAGCCCGCTCCGCCGCCAGTTGCGGCAAAACCCCGCGCACGGACGCCAGCCAAAAAGAAGGCTGCAAAGAAAGGCCGGCGCTAAATAGCCGCGTCTGTTTTATTTTTTAATTCATTTTTCATCTTGTCAATTCAACGTGAATAAATCTGGTCGTGATTTCCATGGTATCGTCTGTCCTCAAAGCCATAAGCGTCGGCGCAGTGGCCGCGTTGGCGGGCATCGTAGCCGCCACGTTGGGCATCATCGCCATCTTCCTCTTCGCCATATTCGGCGCACTGGTCGGAGCAATCACGGGCTGGATTGTATCGATGGCCCCGATAATAGGCCCATTGGTCACTGACGGCTTCCGCTCTTTCGGAGTGTCGAGCCCGAGCCTTCCCGCAATCGGCGCGGCTCTTGGTTTCGTGGCCGGATTTTTCAAGTCGAGCGGTTCGGGCCGCAACTGAGCGGTTTTTCGTTAGCTGAGCGGTTTTTCGTTAGTAATAAAATCCTTGGCTCCCAATGCCTCTCATGGCAAAACTGAAGCAGATTTTCCGCAACCTAAGCGATAATGCGACTGGAGATGGAACAGGATCCAAGATTTTCTCCTTCTTCTCGCGTCTTTTGCGGCCCAAAGAGGTCAAATTCGAGGCATATTACCTCCACACGCGTGAGTTCTTCATCTCCAGGGCGCACGCTTACACTCCTGAAGACCTGCATCACATGTCAAAAGTCATCGTGCAGAGTGCCAGCTTTGATATCAAGGATGTCGAGAGATTCGCCAAGGTCGCCAAAAAAAGGCACGGTGTCGACCCTCGCGAGAATCATGACCTGAAACCCCAATTCGAGTCAAAGGCGCACGACCCTGTGTTCTATAACAAGATACTCATCTGTGGCATCTATGCCCATGCATTGGCCGAGCTTGAGAGCAATCTATAATCGGGCCGTTGTTTTTCAGGCGTTGAGCTGCCATATCGTTGCATTTAGCAGCATGGCGAAAATCACCCACGCAATGTAGGGGATGAAAAGATAGCCCGCCCGCTCATCGATGCGGTAGAATTTGAATGCTGTTACGCAAATCAGCGCGAGCAGCACGATGATGGCGATGAGGGCCAGAATAGGCGAATGCATGCCAAAGAAAAGCAGCGACCATTTGACATTGACAATTAGTTGCAGAACGAAGAATATGAGCGCATGCTGCACGTTTGGCTTGTGCATCCCTTTGCGCCAGACGATATATGCCGCGATGCCCATCACGGCATACAGGATTATCCACACCGGCATAAACACCCATGCCGGCGGCGTGAAGAAGGGCTTTTGCAATGCGGCATACCATCCGCCGACGGCATCAACCGTGAATATGGAGCCTATGGCGCCAGCCATCTCGCAGATAAGTATCGCGAACACCAGCGCGGGCCAGTTGATTCTGTTTTCGCGCTCCGTCCCTCGCCCGACATTTTTCGGGGAGGATTTCCGCCCGGCTCCATTTTTGTTGATTTTTCCTCTTGTTTGCATGTTTTGCCATCCGGGGGAATGTTAAAATGGCTTTGGGGTCTAATTCCCCCAACATGTTCAACAATGCCTAGTGGTCCTATGATTTCAGTCCGCAACCAGCCTCTGCATGCAATGCTCATCCTCCTCGTGGTCATGGTCGCGCTCTGGGAGCTGATTGACCTCTCAAAGCTCGAGCTGGGGCAGATGAAATCACTCATCGTCCTGGGCGTGCCCATCGTGGGCCTCATGCTCGCCTATGCGCTGGAATCTGAAAAAGCGGTCAACGAGTAGTCATAAATCCGAATTTTCAGGCGGTTCAGCGTCTTTTTCTTTCGGCAGTTCTTCCTCTTGTGCGGCGCTTGTGGACCAGAAATATCGCGCCGCCGATCACCGCTGCCAGAAGCACGCTGAACAGGATAATGGGGGCGTACATCGCCGGCTCTGGCATGGCTCTGTCTGATAATAGCCTGTATTGGGGCGTCTGTGAATATTCGGAAGGCGCGGGTGTCCTGTTCACATCGATTTGGCCGTCTGATGCGTTCTGGCCAATCCCCGTCTTATTGAGGGAGGAGGAGTTCAATATAGCCGAGTTTGTCGACAGCTCCGGACTGCCGCGGGAATTTCCGGCCTCCGCATTTCTCCCGATGCTGGCAGAATTCTCTTTGGGCGCAGGCGGTGCGGGGCAGAGTTTGAGAAAGACCGGCTGCGTATATCCCTGCAGATAAGGCCCTGACACGAGGCTGACCGCGTTATAATTCCCGTCTGTGGATATGCCGAACACTGCCACGCCGTGCGAATCTGCCGTTTGTCTGTCGGTCTCGGCGAAATTTTTGCGCAGCGAGATGTCTATTCCATGCACTGTGTGGCCATACTCATCCGTTGCCGTTATTGTCAGCGTGGCTTTTGCGCAGTCGAATGTCTGGTCAAGATAAATAGGATACCGAAGCCCGCTGCTCCCGCCTCCGGAGGCAGGGTCAGGGACCGGGTCAGGGCTTTGGATTTTGGTGGTGTACGGATGCCAGTCCTGCCCCACGCCTGCCCAGTGAGTTCGGACCGTTACGTGATTGAACGGCCTGTCTGCGCCCGAGCTCGCCCACACTGATGAGCCGTTCTGCAAGATGGCAAAAACATCCCATGACTGCGTGCCATTTGCGAGATAGTATATGTTGCCCATGCTCGAAGTGTTGAACTGGTTTGTTTCGTTCGCATTCGACACCCAAATAGAGCCCGTTATGTTGTTGGCATAAAACAGGTTGCCCCCCGATGTTTCGTTCTCTATGCTGATGACAGTTCTCCCGTTCGTGGAATTGCCCGCCTTGAGCGTGTTGTTGAAGAATGTGTTGTTTGAATTGTCCTTCGCCTGAAGATGCACTGCATAATCCCCGCCGGCCGTCGCGTTGTTGTGCCTGATGGTGTTGTTGGAACTGAAGAGGACATTGATTGCATTTGCGCCCAGGGCCACGATTGTATTATACTGGAGGGTGTTCGAGTCCGATTGGACGAAGATGGTGCTGTTGTTGGCCGATATGCTGTTGTATTGGACAAGATTGCCATGGCTGTTGTCTATAAAGACCGCATCCGCGCCCGTCGCCGTGATGTTGTTGCCCTGAACCGTATTGTTCGAGCCTGACGAGACCCATACGCCCAGATTGACTGTTGTTGCATTGTTGTATTCGACCGTGTTGCCCGTGCCGGCGAATATATTGATTGCCTCATCGCCCGTCGCGGTTGCGTTGTTGTATGATATTGTGTTGTTGGAGCTTGAATCAACGAGTATGGCCGCAAGACTGGCCGTGGCGTTGTTGCGCATGATTTGGTTTCGGTCGGCTCCCCCCATGATGTCTATGGCCGACTGGTACGCCCTTATTTGATTGTCTGCGAACCATCCGTCATCCCCACCATAGACAAACAGGCCGCTGCACGTCCCATCCGTCTGCGAGCACGACGTTGAGTATGTGATGCTGATGGTGTTGTTCGTGATATTCGCGCCGTCTGCCGCATCCCCGCTCAAATTGATGCCAATAGAGAAGTTCTCTATACGGCAATTCTTCACCATTGTGCCGGGCTGGTTCGAGAAAATGCCTGCCGTGGCGCTCGAATTATTTCCATAGATGGTTTTTCCATTGCAGTCCAGCGTGACATTGGCGGCGACGATATCAAAGCAGGTGGAGCCGTTGATTTGCAGGTCTGCGCTCATCTGGTATGCTCCGCCTATCTGGTTGAGATTGCCGCATCTGAATGAATATATCGGGGTGTAAGGGTGCCAGTCCGCCCCCATGCCAATCCAGCCGCCGGCGGAGTTCGTTGCATTGAGCGGCCAGTTCGCGCCAGAGACCGCCCAACTGTTGGTTCCGTTGTTTATCAGGTCCAAAACCCCCCAAGCAGGCGTGGTGTCAAGCGTGTAGTAGATGTTTCCTTCGTCTGTTGTGTTGTATTCATTTGTGCCGTTCGAATCATCTACCCACACTTGTGAGGTGAGGCTGTTGTGATAAAATGTATTTCCGCCGGACCCCGCCGAAGCAGATACTGCCGGGGTGGAATTCGAGGATACGATGAGCGTGTTGTTGGCGAAAAGATTATTCGGCGCATCGTGCAGTCTGATGGCCGGTGCGGAGTTGTCTGATGCGGAGGCCGAATCGGCGGTGTTGAGGCTTATGTTATTGGAATCGCTCTCGCTGAGGGATATGGCGCCGAACGCCGGGCTGGCGGAATTCGTCTGCACGGTGTTGCCGGTAATGGTGTTGCCCGCGCCGGATATGACGCGGATGCCGTTCTGACCGGCATGGTTGATTGTGTTGTTGATGATAAAGCCGCCCGAGGAGTTTTCGTATATTATGCCATCCAAAAATCCATCCATGCCGCAGTTCTGCACTGATGTGTTGTTTTGGCCCGAATATATGGCGAAAGCGGCGCCCGAATTGTCCCCGTAGATGGCGAAGCTCATGCAGTCTATGGTGACATTCTCCGCAAGCACATCTACTCCGCTCGAATTCCCGCAGCTCAGGTTGGCGGTGAGCCTGTATGTTTCCCCCGCGCTTGTTGCGTTGAAACCGCAGACAGTTATGTCAGTCAGGGCTGTCAGTGTGGGCAAGCATAATATGATGAGAAGTATTTGCAGTGAATAACGCCGAATAAGAATCACCGTTGATGGATAAAGATGGGAAAACAAGATTTATAGCACTATCCATGGAAACCCTTATCAAAAAACTAAAACCACGTGGTTTGGAGCCAGACTGGTCAAACTGGTCGGGCCGCCGAGACACGTGTGTTCCTGTTCGGGCGCTTATCCCAGAACGCGTCTTTTTGCATATCTGTCCGCGTTCAGCTTCCCATGCCCACCACCAGTGCATCCGGACAGGAGAAGCCCCAACACCACAAGCGCGCAGAGGAGAGCTTTCATGACTCCCCAATCCCCACGAGTAATAAATATGTATCGCGGCATCAACAAATCCATGTTCGACCCCGCTCTTCGCGCATCCATCAAACGGGACATAAGGGATATCCACCAAAAGTTCCCGCACCTGCCGAAAGAGAAAGTCGAGAACACTTATTTCATGGCCGCCCGCGAAATCCGGAATCAGGCGAGGATAAAGACATATATCCTGTTTTTCACCAAAAAGGAAACCGTCGATAAACTTAAGGCCGAGTTCGCGCATTAATCCATCAGGGCAGGATTCGGGCAAGCAGATAAAGGAGTTGGGCGTGGCAGGCGCTTGCGGATAGGCGATTATCCGCATTTTTTTTATTTTTCATCTTCTTTACCTGATTCTTGCGAACGGTCTTGCTCCATTTTAATAATTCCAAACGCCCAAATCACAATGATTGTGCATGGTGTCCTCCATCAGCAGCGAGTCCGTCCCTTCACCAAAAGACTCCCTCTTCCCGCGCGCCGCCATGCGCGCCGGCCAGCACGGATTCTACACTGACGCGAAAAACGCGGCCCTAAGCGGCAAAATCCTTTTCGCCGACGCGCCGACAGGCATAGGAAAGACGGCGGCCTCAATAAGCGCGGCGCTCGAAGCCGCAATTCCCAACAAGCACAAAGTCCTCTTCCTCACAAACCGCAATTCTCACCATATACAGGCCATCATCGAGACTCTTGCCATAAATCTGAACCGCAAAGATGTCCTCGCCTCAATGCGGCCCGAAATGCCTATGATTCGTGTCATCGACAAAATCAGCAAGGAGAAGATGTGCTATCGCCTCTATGGGAAAGACGGGCCGCGCCCTCCGTTCCTTTTGTGCGAAATAGCAAGATGCCCGTACCAGTCGCCGAAAAAAGAGAATGCGCAGCTCCTCCTCGCGACCCCCATGTCCGCCGAGCAGGCTTCGGCTCTGGCTTTTGAGGGGACTTTCTGCGCTCACCAGACCGCCGTTCTGGCCGCCGGAGAGGCCGACCTCATCATCTGCGATTACAGCTATCTGTTCAGCCCAAAGATAAGCGGGATAATGTTATCGAGGATGCAGGTCAAACTCGACGAGTGCGATGTCATAATCGACGAGGCGCACAACCTGCCCAAGCGCGTGAGAGACATGAACGGGCGCACGCTTGACGAGGAGACCGTCAAATCCGCCATTCACGGCCTCACGGCGATAAGAAAGCTCGCGGCAGACGAGCAGAACGAGGCCGTTGCGTCGCAGGCCGCTTTCATCGCAAGGCATCTGCGCACAGTCATCTCGCCCGGCATATCCTCCATAGTCTTTGGCGCAGACGGAACCGATGAGCTTGCCATCGGCGCCCACTCGCTCAAATTCTTCGGGCAGAAAGGCTCGAAACTCCAAACATATGAGAATGACGCTCTTTCCCGCATCGAGGACCTCATGGACGAGGTGTGCGATTATTTCTCGCAAACAATCTCCAAGACAAAGCATGCTGACGTCGATTATGACGGCATCATCGCCCTCAAAGACCTCTCCGCATTCATTCGCCCGGCGGCGGATTTCGCGTGGGGCTCGAAAAAATGGGGCGTGTTTCTCAAGAGAGGCCCGGCCAAAAGCGGCATGTTCACCCTGCGCGCCATCCTCTTCGACCCCGCCGAAATCTCCTCTGATGTTTTCACAAAACTGCACTCGGCCGTGCTGATGAGCGGTACGCTGGCGGGCAAGAATGCGTTGCGGGAGCTGCTCGGCATTTCGCCAAAGCGTGCGGCCGGCCTCGAAGCCCAAGCCTACAAAAGCCCGTTCGACACGGCGCGCCAGCCAATCTCATTGTGCATAGACGCCTCCTCGCGCTTTGCTGACCGCGGCGACGACAAAAAAATCGGGCTCATGGCGCAAATCATCGAGCGCGCAGCCATGGCATGCCACCCCAATTCATTCGCCGTCTATTACCCCTCATACGAATTCATGGAGAGGGTGTCCGGCCAGCTCAAGCTCGACGGTTTCTCCATCGAGAAAGAGGGCAAAAAAGAGGGCAACACCAGACTCGCCGAGAGAAAAAACCGCATTGACAACCAGACGAAAAGCCCCAAGCCCATGTCTTTTCACGCCGTCATCGGCGCGAAATACAACGAGGGCATAGACTTCCGCAACAATCCTTTCAAGCTCATCATCGTGGCCGGTTTTCCATATCCAAAAACCACTCCCTCGCACAATGCATACGAGGATTATCTTGCCTCGAAATTCTCCGACAAAACAAAAGCCAACGAATACTCCTCGCTCTACCCGGCAATCATCAGCGCCATGCAGACAATCGGCAGAGGCATCCGCCAGCCCGAGGACTGGTGTTACTGTTTGCTCATCGACGACCGCTTCGCCGCCCATTCGAAATTCTTTTCAAAACCCGTCGTTGAGAGGATGAAAACCGTCAAATGGGAAAATATCGAGGGAGACATCGCGGGCTTTATGGTGCGGATGAATGGAGTATGAACAAAATCTGACCACGCTTCGCGCGAGCCTGCGCAAAACAAAATCCTCAGAACTGGTGCAATCCTATCAAATCTTAAACTCTTCAATCATTTTATCCACCATGCCAACCTCAAACCTCGTCCCGAAGAAAGTCTTTTTCACAAAAGGCGTGGGCACGCACAAGGACAAGCTCACCTCATTCGAGCTCGCCCTGCGCGACGCGGGGATAGCGAGATTCAACCTCGTCACGGTGTCGAGCATCCTGCCCCCCTATTGTGAGATTGTGCCCAAGAGCAAGGGCCTGCCGCTTCTGCACGATGGCGAGATAGTTTTTTTGGTGCTCTCGCGCAACGAGTCAAATGAGCACAACCGGCTCATCTCCGCCTCTGTTGGCGCGGCTGTGCCTGCCGACCGCTCGCAGCACGGCTATTTGAGCGAGTATCATTCTTTCGGCGAGACCGACACAAAGGCCGGCGATTATGCCGAAGACCTCGCGGCCTCGATGCTTGCTTCCACATTGGGCATCGAATTCGATGTCAACCAGAGCTGGGACGAGAAGGAGGCTCTTTTCAAGATGAGCGGCAAGATTGTGCGTACATCAGATATTTCTCAATCCATGGTCGTGGACAAACAGGGCGAGTGGACAAGTGTTTTGGCTGCGGCAGTATTTATTCTTGAGAGCGACTGCAAGGCGCATGAGGCCGCGGCCAATAAATCTGCGGACAAACCGAACGACAAATAGAACAGCAAGGCTGACAAAAAACTGAGTGACAAATCTGCGGAAAAATATGCCGGCAAACAGGGTACGAGCCATACCGGAACGAATAAAATTGTTCCACCAGTACAGGGCATATGCGGTTCTTCATCTCATCTCTGCTCCTGCTGTTGTTCGCACTCTCTATTTATGCCGGCGCATCTCCGCAAGCGAATCTCAACCCATTATCAGTCAACTACCTCTGGTCGAATCCTTCCCCAAATACGCAATACGACCTCACACTCAAATTCACCCTCCAATTGCCGGCAGAGGAAAACGCTGATAGACTCCATATCATCTACAACTCCGCAAATTTCCCAAGCGGCACCGAAATCCCGTTCTGGCGCGATGATAAATCCCATAACAAAACCCGCAACTCCTGGACTGTTTATGCGCGTATCCCGTCCATCCCACCCGGCAAAGACTCGGCCCGGATGACTGTCCTCAATGATGCCGGCTCGGACAAGAGCGACGGCGCCTCCACTTTCGAGTTTTTCGAGGATTTCGAGAGCGGGAATCTGGACAGATGGGAGATAAAAACCAATGGAAATCCGAAATACGGGGTCAGCAGAAATGTGTCTGCCAATGGCGCGTACTCGCAATACTGCGGCCCGTCCAGCTGTCAGAGCGAGTGTTTGCGAACTCAAGAACTCCTGATGAATCTCACGGACTCGTTCACCACTCCCATATCGACTCATGAGCTGTCTTACTGGCGTTACGAAACCGCAGATTTCGGCGGAACCCGCGACTTTTTTGTAAACGGGCAGCCTGTCTTCAGCGATTGCGGCGGCTGCAATCACGGCAATCCCGGATGGTATCAGGCCAGTTTCGACTACAACGGCTCCATCTCGAAAATAGGGATACGCGAAACCGATATCACCAGCAGCAATGTCATATACTTCGACTCGTTCAAGGCCCGTAATACCGGCCAGCCGGAGCCGACTTATGAATTATGCAATGGTTCGTGCGCCGCTATTTTGCCGAACGGCACGATCAACACCACGAATTCCTCTAATTCAAGCAAGCCGGTCCAATGCGCATTGGATGATGATTGTAAAGACCCTTTCCTCTATTGCCTAATCGGCCAGTGCAAAAGCAAGCCCGGTTTCTGTGTGCCTCCATACGAAGCATTTCCATCCGACTGCGACTATAGCTGGCAAGTCTGTACCTCGCGCAGGTGCGTGCCACAATTCGGGCATTGCCAGAGCGCTCTGGAATGCTCATATGGCCAGCTATGCAATATCTCAACTCATCGATGCGCCGGCAGCCAAAACAATCTGACCCAAGACGGTTCTCTATTATCGCTCATCAGCGGAAAAGTATACTTCCTTGACAAGTGGAATGCCCTCACTTCATCCCCCAGGTCATCTTATCTCGATCTGCCGACCATGCGGGGGCTCCCGTATGTTCATTACCATTTCACGTATGCGAGCAAGGTCTATGATGGATACACTGATGCGGACGGGCGCTATTCAATCCGCTTCGACCCGCCCCTGAACCTCAGCCAGACTCAGAATGCGGAATTCAAGGTGATTTTGGAGGACAAAGACAACATGTTGAGCGTCTCTATCCAAGATGCCACGACGTTCGCGCATGAATTCGCTCTCTTTAGCGACAATGGAACCATGGCTTATGATGTTGGGCCCGATTTCGGGTTGAACACCACTGACATATATCCAAAGGCCGCGAAAGTATATTGCAACATCTGGCAGGCGAAAGAATATGCGCAAGAGGTGCTAAAGCAACCCATGCAGAAAAGCAAACCACTGGCGGTGGAGATCTCGCCTGGCACCCCTACGCAAACACTATCAATGCTTGGTCATTCGGTCATCGGTATCAATGAATCTTATGCAGACCTGATGCGCTTCGAATCTCCAGTAAATGCCGAATGGCACGAATACGGCCACGCAGTCATGTTTGACGGATTCTCGGATTTCCCGAATGAGGGCAAAAATCATGACGGATTTGCCAACCCTACATCCACGGACTCGCTTGTGGAAGGCTGGGCGATGGCATATGGCGCTCTGGTCAATCATCAGGGGCGGGAATACAATCTATACCCAACCGGGTCATATACCACCAATCTCGAAGTCAACATCAAGGCTGTCGGCCCGGATAGCAGATACGATGATCGGGAAGAATTTGTCGTCGCATCTCTGCTTTGGGATTTCATGGACGGGAAGAATTCCGCGGATCATGACCATGTGGAGATACCACCTGCCGAATTCTGGGCGTTCTTCAAGAGAAACGATTTCAAATTCTCGGACGGACGGGCAGGCAACATCCATTCGGTCGCCGATTTGTATGAAGCGCTCAATTCCACCGATATGTGGAACCTGCACGGCGACGACGATAACGACGGCATTGACAACCTTGATGAAATATTCATCGCGCACGGCATCTATGCTGATAGCAATTCCAACGAAAGATATGACTTGGGGGAGCGTGTTGGTTTTACGCTTAAAACAGATGGCAACCATTCGACTCTACGCCGTAACATCCCGCCCATGAGCAACACCGGTCTTGGCATAGATGTGCGCAGCGACACCGGAGAGCGCATTGCTTCGGTCGCGAAAGTATCGGTCAAATTCCCATCGCCATACGAATTCTATGATTATGAATACGAAGTCCCGCTCGAGGCGGGGGAAAGCCAGATAGGCATGCTCCTGCCCACGCCAGAATACGGGGCCAATGCGACAATGGGCATGCTGGCGGCGGGATATGCGCCAAGCGCATCCAATTACACTATCTCATCTGAAAGCTTCTGGCAGAAATTGTCAACCGCCAATGGGACTTCTGCCAACGGAACATTTGATTCGCACTCATTCGTCCTGTCTTATGTCGGCGGCGAGGATTGTGCGCAAAATTCTGATTGCAAAGAGGGCGCCATCTGCACTCAAAACAAATGCGTGAAACAGCAGGGCATCGGGGCGTTGGCCGGTCTGCTTGCTGTTTCGTGCATGGCGATCGGGCTTGTGGCGGCGATTATTGTCTATTTGGCTAAGAGACGCCATGACGCCAAGAGCGGAATCGACGTGCCCGGTTCGGCGAGTGAGACAAATGAACTTGCGGCTGAAAAAGAAACCGCCGCACAATTGGGTTCAGATGCTTTGGTCAAACAAAAGAAAACCTCCCGCGCAAAATTCCGGCGCAGTAAATAAGAACAGGCGCGTGTCTGCC
>CAIXYX010000112.1 GCA_903923795.1 uncultured Microcaldota archaeon | reverse complement strand
GCCTCCAAAGACTGCACAAGCGCGCGCGAGCCGGCGAATGTGCCGCCCGGATGGCCGTGTACCCCGCCCCCGCACTGGTAGACCGCCTCGTCGCCGATTATTTTGTAGAGGCCGGGGATTT
The DNA here is from genome assembly GCA_903923795.1 of uncultured Microcaldota archaeon. Lineage (GTDB taxonomy): Archaea > Micrarchaeota > Micrarchaeia > Anstonellales > Anstonellaceae > CAIXYX01. Next base: position 3,162 of record CAIXYX010000112.1, on the reverse strand, counting down.
GGAGCGGCGAGAGGCCGCCGGAGCAGACCGAGAATACGGGCTTGATGTTTTTCCAGGCATTATTCGTTCCATTTCCGTTGATGTCTTTGTGTATCTGCATCACGTCTTTTGCCGAGCCCTCCATCTTGCCCAGCATGGCGCCGATGTGGAGCTGGTCTGTGCCGCACAAACGGCAGAGCTTCGCCAAGACGCGCATGGACATGCCGTGAGTCTTGCTCCGGGCGAATGCGGCGTACATGGCCCTGTGCGCGTGGATGAACATCTTCAGATTCTGGTGGCGGATGAATTGAACGGAGGAGAGGCCGGCCGTGACAACGTCGAGCATGATGCACTCGCCGCCGTGAGAGCGCACGAGTTCTGCACGTTTCAGCATGAGGTCGGCCGGGGCCGTGATGTTTGGCGCATAAATCTTCTTATGCCCTGTTTCTTCTTCGGCCCGATCTCTTGCCTCAAGATAACGGACCAGTCTCTCTTCGAAACGGGAGAATGGATGGCTGGTGAGATTCTCGTCATCCTTGACAAAGTCGAGGCCTCCGGCCCATGAATCATAGGCCACTTTGGCGCCTTCTTTGGGCGAGAGGCCCACTTTGGGCTTGACAATGGTGCCTAGGTGGGGGCGGCGGGTGCTGGGCTTGTCGGTGCCGACCAGTTTGCGCACGCCCTCTCTTCCGAATGCGGGGCCTGCGAATGTTTCCAGATATTTCTTGGGTGCGTCGAAATCCTCGAGCCGCAAGCTCGCGACCTCCTTCATGCCGAAGATGTTGCCGGCGATGTCGGAGAGGATTTGGCTCGAGTTGTCGGGCTCGAACAATTCGATTGGATAAGCCACGCGCAGGATGCCATTGCGCTTGTCTATCGAAAATACCCTTGCCTGCAGTTTGGACAATACGCGCTGCTCCATTGTGGAGAGGCTGGTCCAGGTGCCGATTGAGCTTTCGGCCGCCACCGCTTCGGCCGCCTGATGAAGCGTGCGCCCTTTTTGCGGCACAACCTTGAAGGTGGCTATGAGATTTTCGTCAGGGTCGGGCTGCCTGCCCAACTGCACATACCCATAACCGCCATAAGCCATAGAGAACACCACGTTAGAAGAGGGAAGGAGGGAAGGTTTTTTAGCTATCGGCCTAGGCCGCAGTTCAATCCAGCACAATGTCTATTCTGTCTAGGCTTTTGGAGATGCGCTCCAGAAGTTCGAGATGCTCGGAGCGGAAATATGGATAGAGGTCAGGGGAATCTTTCTTCATTGATTGGAAGAAAGAGGAGATTTCGTCCTTCAGCCATGCCAAATCTCCTTTCGGAAGGCGAATGACTGATTCTTTCCATGACTGAACATTTGCCCGTGCTTCCTTGTAATCCGGGCGCGCCAGCAATTCTTGGATATCGATAGGTGTTGACATGAGCTTCATACCTTCATACCGGGCACGTTCTTGCCCAGTGTTTTTGCATCCCCGCCCCACAATACATATGGGATGCCTTTTTCCTTCAGTTTTTGTTCCAGAAATCCCTGGGCTTCGGCCACTCCGGGCTGGTCAATCAATTTCTCGAATGCGCCTGCCCCTAGTTTTCTATCTACTTCGTTTGCCATGTCTGTGAAATCCCCGAAAAAATAGGCATGGTTGAAAATCTCTGAGCCGGTGAGCTGGGCGATTAGGTCCACCACACGGACTTCCGGGACGTAGGAAATATTTTCAATCTGAAAGCCTGATTCGACCAGGCGAGTAACAGTGCGGAATTCTGTCTGGCCTTCGTGCAGCCATTTGATATAATTACGATATTTTCCTGAAAAAATCATACGGCCAGTACGATAAGAGCAGCGATGGTTGAATTCGTGCAAGAGGGTGTTAAGAATAGATTCGATATCCCCTAAGATGATGGGAAGTCGGACTTCTTCTGGTTCTTCATCTAGATTGAGTGCTTTGAAATATCTTATTAGAATCAGATTAGTTTCAATGAATAATCCTGCAAAATCTTCAGATTCTTTGTTTTTACCGACAACTACAACATAAGTTGGAAAGCGCCAGAGATTCGTAAAGCCAGCATTGCACAAATAACTCGGTGTTAGAAGTCCCTCTGGAGTCAATGAATTCTCAGTAGTGTCTCCAAATCCGAAGAGGATGTTAAACGCTTGAGTCAAAGAAGTAAAGAAACGATCCTGAATAAGCGCAGTATTTTCGATGACTTCGTAGCCGTGAGACCGTAAATATTCCTTGGCATGGTCCTCTGAATTGAAACGCGGGAGAACACCCGGCGCGCTTGCCTTGATAATTTCTTCTTGACGAGAATCAACAATCTGGTTCAACGTCTCTTCGATTTCATTGACCATTTTTTTATATCTGATAACTGACGGGGGGGTTTTTTGTCTCTCCTTAAGTATATTTTTATCTCGCCCCAGTCTGACTTTTTGCATCAATTCGAATTTGGGTTGATTTGGAGTGATGGAGACTCTGGTTGAAGGTATACTCTCGGCATCATCAGAACGTGCTTTCTTCTTATTGATATCATCATTGAGGATGACCGGGGATTTATGCGCCATGTTTCACCTAGGGATGGCTTGGGCACATCGACAAGCTTTATTATCCTTGCCTTCGAAAGCCGGTGCATGGACATCGACAAACAAAAGAACTTCTCCGAGTGGTTCAACGCCATCATCTCGGACGCAGCTTTGGCCGACTTGCGCTACAATGTCAAGGGCTTCGTGGTCTTCCGCCCTTGGAGCGTCAAGAGCATGAAGCTGATGTATTCTGCTTATGAGGCTGAATTGGAGAAGAGGGGCCATTCGCCCGCCTTGTTTCCAGCCCTCATCCCAGAGGGCAACTTCAAGATAGAAGGGGAGCATGTGGAAGGGTTCACACCACAGGTGTTCTGGGTGGAGACGGCAGGAGGCAACAAGCTGGAGGAGAGGCTGGCCATGAGGCCCACTTCCGAAACTGCTATGTATCAGATGTATGCGCTGTGGATTCAGGGACTTGCCGATTTGCCTCTCAAGATTTACCAATCATGCCAGGTGTGGCGCTATGAGACGAAAGCCACCAAGCCATTCTTCCGCTCGCGCGAATTCCACTGGATAGAGGCTCATGACTGCTTCGCGGATGAGTTAGGGGCGAGAGGACAGGTGCGCGAAGATATGGAGATGACCGAAAAGGTCGTCCACCAGCAGTTCGGCAT
>CAIXYX010000111.1 GCA_903923795.1 uncultured Microcaldota archaeon | reverse complement strand
ATCAGCCCCTGGTCCGTGATGTAATAATGATACCACGTGTCCATGGCCATGTTCAAGCCTTTGACGCGAAGACGACCGGCGTCGAATTCCACCACGCCGTCCATGAGATGCTCCACCATTTTCACATCTTTCTCGTCGTGCATGCCCTTCTCCATCAGATAGAGGGCGGTCGCGCCCTCGCGGCGGAATTTGCCGACAACGAACTGCATGAAGCGGAAGAAAGTCGCTGAATCAGTCTCTTTCAAAATTGACGAGAGCGAATGAAATGCCAAGCGGTGCTGGGGAAATGATTTGACGAGCTCATCCTGCACGCGGGCGATGTGCATGGAAATAGAGGAGAGGGCGGCCGGGCTGTCGGCGTAGCTGATGACGCCGGCGTCGGAGAGGGAGGGCTCGAGTTGGCGCGAGTAGCAGTCTATTACTTGCAGCATGCCGCTCTGCTCATAGGGCGCCAGATTCCAGCCCAAATGCGCCATTTTTGCCCGCCATTCGGCATAGCCGAAGTCGGTGAGCACGAATATGCCGGGCGTGTCCTCCAAGAGGCCCTGATAGATGTATTGCATGGCCATAAGCTTCTTGCCGCACATCGGCTCGCCGTAGAGGAGGAGGTTGGTTTTGGGGGAGAGCCCGCCGCCGAGCAGCGTGTCGAGGCCGGGAACTCCCGTGCGCATGCGGTTCGGGTCGAGCGGCATGGGGGCGCTCGGGAGACTGGATGATTGTGGGATTACGTCCGCCATATGACAAGTGAAGAGTTAGAGCAGTTTTTTATAGGCTTGGGGAGGATAGGGCAATATGGCTAAACCTATCACGCCGACCAAAACTGGTGCAACGCCGCAGATGAGGGGAATTTCGAATGCCCAGGCAAATGGCCCTGCCGCCATGCAAAGCCAGCCCCAAACCCCGCCACCATCGGCAGATTTGTCAGAACGTGTGCCGACGGGAATAGAGGGTCTGGATGATTTGTGCGAGGGCGGATTCGAGCGGGGCAGTTCGGTTCTGGCTTTGGGCGAGCCGGGCTCGGGCAAGACGACCATGATGACGCAGTTCTTGGTGAACGGCGCGCTGAACCATGGCGAGGGGGGCGTGTTCCTCTCGTTCGAGGAGACAAAGGAATCGATAATACGCCATTCGGCGTCATTTGGCTGGGATTTGAACGCGCTCGAGAAGCAGGGCGCAGTGGCAATCATCAATTACAAGCCGCACGAAGTGAAAAGACTTGCTGAAGAGGGCGGCGGGCTTATTTGGGACACCATCACCGAGACAGGGGCAAAGAGGATTGCGATTGACTCTTTGTCAGCTTATGTCATACTTTTCGAATCCCAATATCAGGCGCGCGAGGCGCAACGTAATCTCTTTGAACTTGTGCGCAAATGGGGCTGCACAACGATGATGTCGGGCGAGGCGGCGGCCAGCGGAGATAGGAGTTCGGTTGGCATGGATTATTTGAGTGATGCCGTGCTTCTTTTGCACCACCCGCGCCAGAGAAATGTGCGTTTTAGGGCTATCGAGATTCTGAAGATGAGGGGGACGAACCATTCGCAGAAGATTTGCCCATTTGAATTTTTGCCCAGTGTGGGGATGAAAGTTTATCCGGGCGAGGACATATTCGAGGAGTTCGGGACGAAGGGGTTCTGATTTTCTTTTGATAATTTTATTTCTCCTCGAAATGGCCCAATCTTTTCTGCTGGTCGAATTTGCTTCTCGCCTCATCCACTATGCCGAGCCATGAGTCGCCGATTTTCATTAGGTAGTTGCCGAATGTTTTCGAGAGATGAATAGTCATTGGCCGGTATTTGCGCAGGGACTCTTTCGCAACGATGGTGTGACGCTCGATTTTTATCATGCCGACTCTTCGCAGGCGGGGCAAAACGCGATTGTAGAATGTGGCCTTGGAAATGTCATTTTTCGAGATGAAGTCGGCGAGCTCGGCGCCCTCCAATTTTGTTTTGGCCACGAGGAGGCGAAGGAATTTTGTTGCAGTCGAATGATAAGCGGTTTGGTATTTTCGAGGAAATACGAAGGTGACCACTTCCTCCAAATCCCACATATTGCGCGTGGGGTTCTCGCCACCGTCTTGAAAAGAGCGGATGACGGGCGAGTCGTGCGGCGGAAGATACATCGATTCCTCGGATGGGATGCCGCGCGAGGCGATGGAGGGGCGCTCGCGCTCGGTAGAGGTTGAGGAAGATTTGGAGGGAGAGAGCTGATTGGTGGAAACTTTTTCCTCTTCATCCGCCCTTTCCTGTTCGTCGTCGGCCATGCTGGATGCAGGAGGGGGAGAAATAAAAGACCGACCATACGATCGGGAGATAGAGGCGCGATTATGCCTGCGTCATTTCTGGCGGAGTATAGAGCTGCCGCCCGCCAAAACACGCATTCAACAAATCTTTCGGGTAGGCATAGCCATACTCGCGGATGAAATCGCAGTAGGACTTGATTGTCTCGACGGATACGATGACCGAGTTGTCTTTCCGGCTCACTATAGGGGTAATCTGCCCGCCGCGCATCCCGAGTTCGAGGAGATGCGCCCCGGCAGGATAATCACGCACGAATTTCTCGATAGCCGCGCGTTTTGCGCCTATCTGATGAGATGTGAGGGGTACGAGATTTTTTTGTTCCATAAAATACACCTGACTGCGATTGGAGATGAGAATTTATAATCAAAGGCCCGGGCGGGAGATTTGCTGCTCAAAGCCCCAATCGTTCGCGCACTTTGCCTGTCTTCGAATCGGGGTTGGCGCCGTGCGTGGTGAGCTTCACCACTTGGATGTTGCTCGGCAATTTCATCTCGGTCTGGTCATAGCCGAAGACAACGACATCGGGTGAGACGCGCTCGAGAGTTGTCTTCCAATCAGATGCGCCAACGATGGCCAGATCAACTGGTTTTAGCGCATCCACCAATTCGGCCCGCTCGTTTTGATTGTGCATGGGCTGCACATTTTTTCTCTCTTGCACAGTTTTGTCGGTTGCCACAACGACCACGAGCACATCGCCATGTTTTTTCGCCTCGCGCAAAGTGTGCAGATGACCGGGGTGGATGACGTCGAACACGCCGCCGGTGAGAACGACCTTGAACTGATGGCGGAATTCGGGGCGCAGAGTGTAGAGGTCGCCGTCTTTCCTCTTCTCAAGCATGTCTTTTTGCGCAGAGGCCAGCGCGGCCAATGAGGATGGATTGAGGCAGTTCTCGCGCACGACTTGCAGATAGAGCGAGATGGCCGACTGCTTCTCGGATTTCTGCGTAGAAGATTGGAAAATCATCATGGATGCACCGACACTTCATGGATAAACCCGATTTATCGTCCTCGGGAACGGAATCGCGTCCCTTATGTGGTCTAATCCGAACATCCACTTGCACAAGCGCTCTATGCCCAATCCGAAGCCCGAGTGCGGCACCGAGCCATATTCACGAAGATCGACATACCATTGGTAGTCTTTCATCGGCAGGTTCTGCTCTTCCATCCTGCTTTTCAGCTCGGCAGCATCCCAGATGCGCTCGCTGCCGCCGATTATTTCGCCATGGCCTTCGGGCGCCAAGAGGTCAGCCGAGAGGACGGTGCCGGGCATGTTCGGGTCCTCGCGCATGTAGAATGCCTTGAATGCTTTGAGATGGTTGTGGATGAAGATAGGCTGCTCGGCATCTTTTGTGAGCGCGGCCTCTTCATCTGCTCCGAGGTCTTGGCCGTATTCTATTGCACAGTCCAATTCGCGGCATTTCTCAATCGCTTTTTCATAAGTGATGCGGGGGAATGGGCCCTTCACGGCAAGCAATTTCTCGGGGTCGCGGCCGATGTCTGTGAGCAAATCTGCATGATTCTTGCCAATGTCGTGACAAACATGCACCATCATTTCCTCCTGCAATTGCATGTTCATCTTCTGATTGTAGAAAGCCATCTCGGGCTCCAAATGCCAATACTCAGCAAGATGACGAACAGTGCGAGAAGGCTCGGCGCGGAAAGAGGGGGCAAGGATGAACACTTTCTCAAGAGCCTGCATATAGACTTCGGCATACATTTGCCCTGATTGCGAGAGGTAGGCAGGCGAGCCGAAGTAGTCTAATTCGAAAAGAGTGGAGCCGCCCTCACAGGCCGACTTGGTGATTATGGGCGGCACGCATTCGATGAAGCTGCGCTTCTCGAAAAATGTGCGGAGCGAGCGGGTGGCATAATCGCGCAGTTTCATCACTTTGGTGAGCTTCTGCGAGCGGAGCCACAAGTGGCGCGTGTCGAGCAAAAATTCGACAGACTGGTCTTTTGCTATGGGGAATGGAATGCCCTGATGGATGACCGAGAAGTCAGAGGCGCCAATCTCCCAGCCGCCCGGCGCGCGCTCGTCTTTTTTCGGCGTGCCACAAACCATTGCCGAGGATTCGATGAATACGCCTTTGGCGGAATTGAAGGCCACCTCGTCCACCACGCCTTTTTTCACGGCGCACTGAATGATGCCGGATGAGTCGCGCATGATGATGAATGCCAAGCCCCCAGAGGAGCGGGAGCGGTGCACCCAGCCGCGGATGTTCACCACCTTGCCCTCCGCTTTGCCTGCGAGGATGGATGAGATGGGCGTGAATGAGTCTGTGAGGCAGTCCATGGGAATCACATAGTGCTTGATTGGATATTGCTATACTATGGATAGATGGAGTCGAAATACTTATAGTCTGAACAGATGGGGGGAGCCAGAGATTGCCGGGAAATCGGATTATAAAGTGTGTTCCGTTTCATAGACCGTGCCAGACGATAATTCGAAGAAGCGGGGCAAACGCCAATTTTTGGCAGATGCGCAGGACAGGATTCGGCCATCCATAGTTGTGCCATCGGATGACGCGCCGTCGGTGGCTGCGCCGAAAAAACCCGCAGCCGCAGCACCAAAGCCGAAGCCGGATGCCCCGGCGCAAACCATTGTGGCCGAGCCGCGCATGCCGAGCGGGTCGGGTGGAATCGGGGATGGCCGATACGTCCTGGCCGACGAGATGGTGAGGGACACGCATGCCTCATCATCAAGACGCGAAGTCATCATAAAGGCCGAGAATCTGAGCGTGAAATACAAGGACCGCAATGCGCTCGACTCTATTTCGTTCGAGGTGTATGAGGGCGAGATATTCGCCCTTCTTGGCTCGAACGGCGCGGGAAAGAGCACGCTCTTGTCCTGTCTTTGCCGCGAGAATCGGAATTACACCGGCAGCCTCACCATTGGGGGATATGAGGTGAAGAAGAACCGCGCGGTCGTGCTCGCGCAGGTGGCATTCGTGCCGCAGGAGTATTCGTTCTTTTTCGACTTCACGGTGCATGAAAACCTCCGCTTCGCGGCGCTGATGTTCAACATACCGAAAGAGGAGCGCGAGGCGCGCATCAATGCCATGCTCGAGGAGTACAACCTCGACAAATTCGCGAAAGTGCGGGCAAAGAATCTTTCGGGCGGATACAAACGGCTTCTCAACATCGCCATATCGGTAATCAAGGACCCCAAAATCGTGCTCTTGGACGAGCCGACGGCGGGGTTGGATGTGAGCATGCGCCAGCTCATCAACAACACGATAAGAAAATTCAAGAGCAGGGGCGTGTCGGTCATACTCACAACCCATTACCTCGAGGATGTCGAGGAGGTGTGCGACCGCGCCGTGCTCTTGACGCTCGGCAAAGTGCTGGCGATTGGCCCTCTGGAGGAATTGATAAGGGCGCAGGGCGGGCCCTATGTCATAATACTCTCGGAAATCAGCGGAGATGTCAAGCAGCTGTTCAAGAGGGCGGCGGGCTTGGAGCATTTCACCAAAGTGGTGCCGCTCGATGACCGCATATACTTCCTCGCGCCGCAGGAGAATATCACCGAATGCCTGCATGAGGTCTCGGCGCTCCTCTCGATGAAAAATGTGAGCATAGGCAAGATAGCCATACGCGAGCCCTCGCTCAACAAAGTGTTTTTGGGGGCTTTCGGCGGAGGCAAATCGGAGGGAACCCCATGAAGCTCTTCGATATGGCCAATGCCGAATTGAGGCTCATCTCGCGCATGGGCTTGACGGCCGTGCTCATCCTGATTTACCCCATCATTGTCATGGGCCTATTGGGCCCCGCATTCTCGGGCTCCATAAATGCTGTCGGGCACATACCGGTCGGCCTCTATGATACAGACCCTGCCAGCAGCGCGAGGATGATATCCTCGCTCAACAACGTGTCTGGCGTCAGGCTCGTCATGTTCAATTCATCGAGGGAGATGGAAAACAAGATTGGCCTTGGCGAGATTGCGCTCGGAGTGGAGATAGGGGTGAACGGCTCGGGGCAATACGCCGTATTCTACCGCGACCCGCAGAAGGGGATGGTGTCCAACAACCTCATGATAGAATTGCAGAGCGCGTTCGCGCAGGAAAAAGGCACGGTAGTGACGAGTTCGATGGACAAATTGAAAACAGATGTGCAGGCCTCGGTCGATTTCCTGAATGCGAAACGAGGGGACCTGGCGCAGTTTAGGCGCAATTTGAGCGACACGCGCACACGGGTCGAGGACATGCGGGTGCAGGCGCAGAAGCTCGGCGCATATGATGTCGAATCAGACATAAGCGATGCGGAGAACGCCTCCGCCCGCGCCAAGAGCCTGTTGTCCGAGGCGCGCAATCAGATGAACGAAATCAGAGGGGAGAGCGGCAACATCGACAATTATATCTACCGCATAGATTCTGCCAACACAGAGCTTGACAATGTGTATGCGAGCCTGAATGATTATGAGTCGAAGAGGGACGGGTATGTGCAGAAGATAGATTCGGCTGATTCGAAATTGGCCGTGTATCAATACGACGTGGAGGCGGCGCAGAGGACTTCGGCCAGTCTGCGGACCGCAAGCCATGACCCAGTCACATTGCAATATCTGAACACGCTCGACTCCAATCTCGATGACGCCCATTCCCAGATAACAGATGCGCGCTACGACTTGCAGTCGGCGCGAAACGACCTGCAGTCGGTGGATTTCGAAGGATACAAATCAGAGATAAACAGTGCGAAGGACGATCTGGCCAACACGCGGGCCGACCTTGCAAACACCCAGGCAGAGCTGCGCAACAAGTGCGATGAATGGGACGCGAAACTCAACAGCTTGAGCGATGAGCTGGGCAGCGGGGACATACGGCTCGGACAGCTCGAGGGAGTGGTGCGGGACGGCCGGAACTTTTTGGATTCGAGTCAGGCGTTTATGGCGGACACTGATGCCAGCCTCGGAACACTTGACACGAACCTCTCGCGCGCGTCAGATGACATGAACCAGATGAGCGCCAGACTCTTGGGCGTGAGCAACACAGACAGCAGATATCTCACGCCGGTGCAAATCGGCAGCCATTATGTGTCGCACAGCACGGACATAATCAGCGTGTTCTTCCCCGCCATCGTGTCCATCGACATGATATTGGCCGCCCTTCTCCTGCCCATGATGGTTGGGGTTTCCTTGCAGAATCAGGGCATGGACCGCCGCATAAGAGATTCGCGCTTCGGGGCGTTCAATTTCGTCATGGGCCGCTTTCTGGCGAATTACTTCGCCAGCCTGCTGCAGCTGGCCCTGCTCACAATGATAGCATTCATCTTCTTCGGAATCGGCGGCTGGACCGGCCTGCTCTACGCGTTGCCTGCCCTGATTCTCGCGCCGGCCGTGTTCAGCGCGCTGGGCATATTGCTCTCGCTCTTTGTGAGAAAAGAGAGCGTGGCCATCATGCTCTCGCTGCTGATTAGCATACCCAGCATCTTCCTCTCGGGCGCCCTAATACCGCTTGAGATAATGCCCGAGCCGTTCCAGGTATTGAGCAAACTATCGCCTTTGTATGAATTGTCGAGCGCCATATCGAAATCGATAATCATGGGGCTTGGATTCATGGAATCTCTATTGGAACTTGGCTATCTGATGGCGTTCGTGCTGGTCTGCCTCGGCTTGGCATTCTACTTTAGAAAGAGACAGGAATGAGATGGATTTGGCGCTTATCAGACCAGATATGATATATGCCGTCTGCTCTCCAAACCGGCCAGATCGAGCAAACGCGAGCGGGATTTTTCTGGGAGATAATAAACCCGGGTGTTGTCCAATATATCGAGGGCAAAAGACGGCGTTTTGATGGCATCCACCAGCATTATCAGAGAATCAGTGTCGGTGACCAGCTTGCTCAAAATGAGCTTATGGGCCAGCTCCTCGGAATTATGCTGCATGATTTCGGCTGCGAGGATACGGGCTTCATGCGCATCTATGCGCTGGCGGGACCCGATGACGCGCTCGACGCGCTGGTGCAGGCCGTTGAAGGCGAGGGATTCGGCGATGGGAAGGCGCTGGCCGCGGAAATCGTTGTTTTTCGGCTGGGTGGTGTCCCAAATGCCGGAGTTGAGCGCAGATATGCTTTTCATATAGTGATAAATGTTGGTGTTTCATTTTATAAATATTCGGGATTGATGTGAAATTCCGGCTGCCGGCGGATAATCTTTTTAGCCCATCTGTCGTTCTTCTTGCATGCTTTTTGCCGAAGTCGCGACAGTGTGGGCAGATGTCGAGGCCGCGCAGGGGCGCCTTGAGATGGCGGGCCATCTGGCGCAGCTCTTGGCACGGGCCAAACGCGACGAGGTGCGCCCTCTTGTGCTTCTTTGCCAAGGGATACTCGCGCCGCCGTATGAGGGGCTTGAGCTTGGGCTTGGCGAGAGGCTCGCCGAACAGTCCATCGCGCTTGTTTCGGGGCGGAGCGACAAGGAGCTTGATGCCCAGTTCAAGAAGTCGGGCGACTGGGGCGCCACAGCCGAATGGGCTTTGTCGAAAAAGAAGCAGATGAGCCTCGGAGCCGACGAGCTTGGATTGGCAGGAGTGTTCGCATCGCTTGTGCGCTTGGCGAAACTTTCGGGGCACGGCTCTCAGGAGGGGAAGATAAAGACTTTGGCCGAACTGCTGAATTCGGCTTCTCCGCTTGAAGCAAGATATATCGTGCGCTTCTGCGTCGGAAAATTGAGGCTTGGGGTGGCCGAGCCGACCATACTCGACGCGCTTGCCCTGCTTCGCGTGCCGAAAGTGAAGGAACGGATAAGGGCACTGAAGAGTTTGCCGGATGGCAAGAAGACGAACATATCGCCGTTGTGGGATTACGAGGCAGAGGGCAAAAAAGAGAAAGAGCTCAAGACCGATGATTCGGATGCCTCGCTCGAATTCGTTTTCTCGTGCGCGGATGCGAAATCAATCGAGACTTTTGCCGACGGCTCGAAGATAGAGATTTTGCTTGATGGCGGGCTTGCCCCGTTGCAGGAGATAACGGTGACGAAAATTCGGCCGGTTAAGGAGAAGCCGGAATATTACCGCGCAATGCTTATGGGTTTCAAGAAAAGCGTGCGCGCACCCATGGAGCGGGCGTTTAATTTGTCATCTGACTTGGCACATGTCGCAGAATTGGCATTGTTTGATTATTCGAAGGTGGAGAAATTCCAGATTCGCTTGTTCTCGCCGATTCGGCCCGCGTTGGCGGAGAGGCTGTCCACTCCTGCGGAGATAGTGGAGAAATTGGGCGCCTGCGCGGCTGAAGGAAAATATGACGGCTTTCGCTTGCAGGTGCACAAGGACGGCGAGAGGGTGGAATTGTATTCACGCAAACTGGAGAGGGTGACGGCATCTTTTCCTGAAGTTGCCGCCGGGGCGAGGAAGCTTGCTCCGAAACATTTGATTTTCGAGGGCGAGGCGCTTGCCTATTCGGTGAAGGAGAAGAGGTATTACTCGTTTCAGACAACGATTCAGCGCAAGAGGAAGCATGGCGTGGCGCAGATGGCCGAGGAATTGCCGCTGCATCTGTTCGCATTTGATTTGATGTATGCAGATGGAGTGGACTGGACGGTGCAGCCCTATGACGCCCGCCGCTCGGCTCTT
>CAIXYX010000110.1 GCA_903923795.1 uncultured Microcaldota archaeon | reverse complement strand
TTGAATTTTCCAAATTGCTGAAAGCAAACGAACTCTCGGCCTCACCACTAACATTTATCATCGGCGGGCCAAATGGCATCGACGAGAATTTGAAGAAAAAAGCATCCACAATCTCGCTCTCCAAAATGACGTTCACGCACGAGATGTGCCGCTTATTTTTGTTAGAGCAGATTTACCGCTCGGCGATGATAAATTCAAACCGGGCTTATCACAAATAAGGGGCGCTTATGCACCCTGGCGGTTTTGCGCGAAAACCAACCGGGCGCAGGCAAGCGCGCCTTATAGGTGCGGTTCATCGATCTCCGTGCAATTCTCCGTAAAGCCCGTAGACCACTGCCAGATACGCGGTTATCCTGATTGCAATCAGCGCATACGCGTAAGCTGCCGCGATATCCAGTATCGTCGCAAGATGCGAGATTCCGAACAGCGCGAAGGCGATCGTGACGCATACGACCATTTTGCTTTTTGTTTTCTTGTGAATCAGATAGCCGAGCACGACAATTATTATGCACAGCAACAGGTTCACTATATACAATGGGTCCAGATTCATGGGCTCACCCTCCATTGTCAATGTCTCAAAATCTATAAATTTTTGCCAGTGGCTGGGTGCAAAAGCGCGATTTTAGCCGGATATGATATCCGTGCTACAAATGAGAAGTGCTTATATTCTTCCCGTACTATAACATTTCCACTGCGTTTGTCGTTCAACCTGGTTAGGACTCTAGCCTTCCACGACACATCGTCGAAGAAAGCTAGTAATTCGGGTTCAAATCCCGACAAACGCAAATCATTTTCATTCTCTTTTTTCATCTCAACTCATGTCTAGTTCGTTATGCGCCGGAAAATTTAGCGCCCCATGCTGCATCTTTATTAACCTTCTAACCGCCCCAAACGTTCAGCAAACAACACAAGGTTGCACCATGCGCATAAACAACGCGACGATAAAAATCGGCGGAGAGGCCGGCACCGGCGTGCTCACCGTAGGCTTACTCCTCTCAAAACTCTTCCAGCGCTCGGGCCTCCAAGTCTTTTTCACAAATGATTATCCCTCTCTCATCAAGGGCGGGCATAATACCGTCACTGTCAGAGTTGCGCCGGAGCGCATACATTCACTCGATGGCGCCTTCGACATCCTCATAGCATTGGACAAGCGCACAATCCAGACCCACTGGGCCGAATTGGCGCCGGGCGGGGCCATCATCTATGATTCAACAAAAGTGAATGAATCAGATGCAAACATCCCCCGAGTTGACATACGCAAAATCGGAATTCCTCTCTCGAAAATAGCGACAGACTGCGGAGGTGACATACTCTTCAATCAGGTGGCGGTTGGCGCCACTCTAAGCCTGTTGGGCATGGACCTCACCATCCTCAATTCGCTCATCGAGAAAACTTTCGCCAAAAAAGGCGAGCAAGTGGTCTCACAGAACAAGGCGGCCGCATTGGGGGGGTTCAATTTTCTCAAAGATGAGATGGCCAAGGCCGGCAGCACGCCATTCACAATCTCGATTCAGCCGCAGGCAGCCGTGCGCCGCACGCTCATGATAAACGGCAATGACGCCGTTTGCGCAGCAGCAGTTGCCGCGGGAGTTCAACTAGTGGCCGAATATCCCATGTCACCTTCCTCTTCAGTGCTTCATTGGATGGCTGCGCACGCATCCAAATACAACATTGTGGTAAAGCACACCGAAGATGAAATCACGGCGATGAATATGCTGTGCGGTGCCGGATTCGCCGGCGTGCGCTGCCTTACCGCCACCTCGGGCGGCGGCTTTTCCCTCATGGCCGAAGGCTTGGGCAATGCCGGCATGGCCGAAATACCGTGCGTTGTTGTCAATGACCAGCGAGCAGGACCATCCACCGGGCTGCCCACTTATACTGACCAGGCAGACCTTCAATTCGTTCTTCATGCATCGCAGGGAGAATTCCCAAGAATAGTGGCCTGCCCCGGCGACCCGCAGGAAGTCTTCTATCTGACATTTGATGTGTTCAACATGGTGGATTTGGTGCAGACTCCGGCCGTCATCCTCCTCGACAAATATTTGGCCGAATCCATGCAGACCATCCCCTACTTCAAGGCCGAAACTCTCAAGATAAATCGGGGCCTCTTGCAGACTGATGCACAGATGGAAGCAGCCGTGAATTTCAAGCGTCATTTACTAACGCCAAGTGGCATCTCGCCAAGATGCATCCCCGGACAGAAGAACGGCATCCATGTCTGCTCCTCATATGAGCATGATGAGACAGGCTTCACCTCCGAGGCGCCTGATGTCCGTACTTCGATGATAGACAAGCGCGAGCGCAAGATGCGCGCCATAAATCCTCTCCTCTACCAGCCGCTTTTCTTCGGCGAGCAGGATTCGGAATTCCTCATAATCTCGTGGGGCTCGACAAAAGGGCCTGTTCTAGAAGCGCTCAAAATACTCAAAGAATTGGGCATCAGCGTCAAATTCATGCACATAAGATATGCCTCTCCATTCGCCACAGATGCGATTCGGCATGCGATAGAATCGACAAAACGTCACTTGATAATCGAAGGCAATTCTACGGGTCAGATGCGCGCGCTGATTCGCGAGAAGACTGGATTATTTATCGAGAATTTCTATGCCCGCTATGATGCCCGGCCATTCACGCCGGACGAGATTGTGACGCAGGTCAAGACCTGCGTGGGTTCCTCGAGGTGATGGCTATGGTATCACTCATAGACTTGGCCGAACCCGGCCACACCGTCACCTGGTGCCCCGGCTGCGTGTTGCCCGGTGCTCTGATTCAGAAGAACCCCTCTGTTGAAAAGATAGAGGACATAAAAACTGGCGATCTTGTTCTGGGAAGCGATGGCCGATATCACAAGGTCACAGAAGTCTTTGCCCATCATCACAACGGGAAAATGTATCGGATTAAGTCGAAATGCTTAGGTGAAGTCGCGCTAACCGACGAGCATCCGGTTCTTTCTGTCAAAAGGAAGAATATACAGATGCACAACACCGAATTCGAGCTTAACTGGAATCGGGCCGACCAGTTGAAGAAAGGTGATTATGTCGCCTACCCAATTCTCAAAGAAGAGGAGGACATAAACGAAATTGAGCTTCCGAGCTTGAAAAAAGAGATGGACAGAAAGAGCAAGCCAT
>CAIXYX010000109.1 GCA_903923795.1 uncultured Microcaldota archaeon | reverse complement strand
CTCTCATTGTAAATGGTGGGTGTTTTCTCCATACTGCCTATCTGTAATACGGCAGTTTCAGACGCCGTGAGCGCGGACACTGTGACGGCATTCGATTCTTTCAGCCTGGAATTGGCGAAATTCACGAATTCGTTCAGTTTTTTGCGTGTGGCCTCCTGCATCGAGGCTTGCTTTGCAAGTGTCTCGTTTTTCTGGCCAAGCAGATTGAACTTTTGGGTGACAAGCAGCGCAGTTGTGGCAGCGGCGTATTGGATAAACGTGCGACGAGAAATAGGCTGCATGAAATGGCTAATGTAAACACAATTAATAAAACTATCTCATAATCCTCATTTCAACTTCTCTATTTCCGCCTTGTACTCGCTCGCCGTCCATTCTGGCTTGACCGAATTCATCACCACTTCGGCCCCGTATTCGAAGCCGGCCCATTTGGCCATGCGCGGGCAGATTTCGATGTGGAAATGGAATTCCTTCTCGCGGTGCGGTGCGAGATGGTAGAGTATATTATAGGCTGGATAATCGAGCAACTGGTCCTGCGCGCGCAAGACTGTTCGCATGGTGCGCGCAAGAGCCAAGAGCGAGGCTTCATCCAAGTCGACAATACTCGCCGTGTGGCTGCGCGGCACTATCCACACCTCGTGGTTGAATCGCGGGGCGTAAGGGGCCATGGCCAAAAACGGCCCGTCCTCGATGATTTTGGAATATTTGTCATCGACAGCCAAGAGGCAGAACGGGCATGATGAGGCGCACAGGCGCTTCTCCTGCTTTATGATGTCTGGCACAACATTCATGCCAACCAGTTGCGTGTGCGTGTGCTCCAAAGACGCGCCTGCGTCCGCCCACTCGTTCTTGAAAATGCACGTGTATTTCATCTTCTTGTCATGCGCATGCGCGCGCAAGCGCCGCGCCACGAGGCCCAAATATCTTGCGAACGCGGCCTCGTCGAGCTGCGAAAGAGTCTTGGAATGGTCAGGCGTTTCGACGATGACCTCGTGTGTGCCGTATGCTGATTTGAAAGACTTGCCAAAAGCGGGGAATTTGTTCGGAAAGACGCGCGCGAGCCACTCTGATGTGCCCGGAGCTTTCACTCTCTCTATCTCGGGCGGAGTCTTGCTCTCGTTGCCGGGGCAAAAGAAACATTGCGCCGGCAGGCTGGTCTTGCCCGGCACACAGGGCACAAAATCATGCGGGCGTGATGAGCGGCGCGGGGTGAGCACCACGCATCGGCCCAGAAAATCGCTCCTGTATTCGTTGCTTTCAGGTTCGGCCATTGGAACAGAGGTCATGTTATCGCCTGCCGTGCATAGGGCAGCCATGCTTTAAAATGAGTGCAAGCCCCATAAGCATTATGGCGGAAAAAATGACCGGAACGACCGGAAAAAAACATGCGGCTAAAAAGATTTCCGGCCCCGGCAATGCCGGCGAGTTTCGCATCGGGCTTTTCGAGATAGGCGCGATGGTTTTCCTCACAGTCCTCATCTTCCTCTCCGCCCCCCTCCTCAAACCACTGGAGATGTGGTCATACCCCGGTGCGTTCATCCTCGCGTTTTTGGCATCTGTCACGGTGATAATCCCGGCGGGCCCTCTGCAGCTTTTCATAGTCGGCATGGCGCGGAACCAGATGCTCAACCCCTTGGCCTTGGGCATCGCGGCAGGCATCGGCTCGGGCCTTGGTGAATTGAGCGGCTATATCGTCGGCCGTGGTTCGCAGCATCTGATGACCACAAAAGACAAGACGATGAGATGGCTGATGAAATTGCAGAATAGCATACTCGTCAAGTGGGCCGGCCCGGGCGTATTTCTTCTCTCGGCCGTGCCGAATCCGATATTCGATTTCGCAGGCATAGCTGCCGGTCTGATGGGAATGAAATGGTACGAATTTCTGGCGTGGTGCGTCACCGGGCGCATCGTCCGATTCATCTTGCTGGCTTATGTCGGACACTGGAGCATGGCCTTGTTTTGATGAGGATGAGAGAGCCTGTTGAGTGGTTTTCGACCCCGAAGCCGGCTCTTTTCAGCTCTTTCGCCAGTCCGGCGGCATCGACTTCCCTCTCGATAAAAAACGAGGCCGGATGGTGCGGCAAGACGGGGGCGTTGGTGATGAGCAGCACGCCATTTTGTTTAAGGGTTGAATGGATGAGAGTAAAAAGACGCTTCGTATTTTTCACATAAGACAAAACCGAATTGAGCATCACGGTGTCGAACGAATTCCTGGCGAACGGCCAGTTCTTTTTTGAGAGCGAATCGAGCGGCGGAATCACTTTTTTTCTTGCGGCGAGCGCATTCTGTGCGAGAGCCGCCTTCGATATGTCTGCAGCAGTGTCCACCATCAGATAGGAATGCGAGCCCGCGCCGAGGTCGAGGATTTTGCCCCGCGCGTTCTCCGCCAGCCAGCCGCCGACGTCGAGCCGGTCTGATTGGAACTCTTCGAAATGGTCCCAGAATTTGAGCGGGGAAGAAGTTCGTTTTATCTTGTGCTTGCGCGAGAATGCGCGCCAGTAGGCGTCGGCATTTTTCCCCCGATAAAGCAGATGGAGGAATTTTTCGAATCCTGAGTCGGGAACCCGGATTTTTAGAACAGGCGAATCAAGTGAGCCGGATTCGATGGCCTCGTTCTGCGCCATGATATAAGTCTGGAAAAGCTCCCACAGGCGCGTAAGATATTCGGCCCGGTCGGGATCCTCGTGTATCAGATAGGCATAGACTGCGTCCTCCACCTCCCACTCGAGGGCCGCGCGGGCGGTGCGCGTGTAGAAATTGACGGGCTGCTGTTTGCCTTCGAATACGCCGTGCCAGAAGAAGCACAGGTCTGCGGCGAATTTTCCGTGATTGGAGGAGAGGCGGCGATAGACGGAGCCATTAGGCATCGAAGTTCGGCTTGGCACAGTCAGTTTTCTATTTGGCATCATGGGTTTTTCGACTGCGCTGGTTTTATCGGTTTGCTCTTTTGCCGAAATTACGCTTTTTATTCTTTTCCCACTCTAACCATTTCTTATGAGAGGCGCACAAAACCTGAGTATTAACGCGCATCCCGAGTTGATTCCTTCCCCTTTTCCAAATTGGAGCAAACCCGTCGGGCTTTCTTCGATTGATAAGATGACTGCGGATGTGAAGAACAATCTCTTCAACAAATATTGGGAGCTCCGCAATGAGAAAGAATGGCTGAAATCCATAGCGAAGGGAGCGAATGAGTCGAGTATCAAGGGCTTGAGCCTGTGCGCGATGTATGAATCCAAGAGTGGATTGTGGCGGGTGGCCAGCAACACGTTCACCGAGGCCATCCTGCTGATGCAGAAGCTGGACAAAATAAATATTATGCCGGCAGATGACGTCGATTTCATATGGGTAAGCGTTTCCACCAACCTGCGTGATGCTGGATTTTATGTGCAGGGCCGCCATGTGCTCAAGAACATGAAAAACAGGTTTTTTGCCGAAATCGAAACCAATGTTTATGACAAGATGGTGAGGCAGAAGCTCCACCCTGAGGAGGTCGTGGCGGTGGAGGCGGACTCCGGCGCTCCATTCAAGAAAGATTATCGGATTCGCGTGCCTGCGCCGCCCGGAGCGGTTCCAAAAGATGAGCTCTGGGAAGATTCGTTCTTCTGGATTTAGAGAAACGCCTCTATCTCGTCCTCTTTCACCTTGCTCTTGTCCTCGAATTCTTTTGCCAGTTTCTCCAAAGACTCGCCGCGCGTCACCACTTTGCTTCTCCTCTGCCTGATTTTGACAAAGATGGGCGCGCCGCTTGCCTCGCCGACAACCAATGCTTCTCCCACGCGCAATGTTGTGATGGATTCAAGCATGTGCGAGTCTATGCCCTCGCAACTCTCGCCGATGTGCTTTAGGTCGAATGGATTTGTCACGCGCAATATGATATTGGAATTACACTGGCTCAGAGCCGTCGTCGACAATTGCACGGGCCTCTGCGTGATGAGGCACAAACTCGCGCCGAATTTTCTCCCCTCGCGCGCAATCATCTCTATCATGGATTTGGAAAGTGCATTTCTCCGCTCGGCTTTTTCTCTTGCGAAATTGTGCGCCTCCTCCACAAGCATCACATAGGGCGGAATTAGATTTTTCTTTCTCTGGCGGAACAATTTCCGGCCATAATACGAGACTATCATCTGTTTTTTGCGCAAATCATCTATGTCAGAGAGGTCGAGCACGATGAGGTGGCCCGGCTTTATCAGCTCCGAGAGTTTGAGGGTGTCGGCCAAACCGATGAGGCGCAGATGCTCAAGCTCCTCCAGCGCCGCGAGCAGCGGGCCGCGCACATTCTCCTTTTTGTTCAATTCGGCATCATTTCGCACGCGCTCGATCAATTCTTCAAGGCCCACTGGCTCCTGCTTCTCCTTTATCTCGGCCTTGAGCGATGACACATGTTTGTCGAGAGCGCGCCGGGCGGTGGATGACATCTCCGACCATTCGGCCAGCATGGATGCGGAGAGGTGGCGCAGGCCTATTCTGATTTTCTTTCCCGGCACCACGGTCACTTTGTCTCTATAAACCGAATCCTTGAAACCCACGTATTCGCCGTGCTGGTCAAGCGCCACAACCGCCAAACGCCCATCGGTCGCCTTTCTATCGAGCAACTCTTCAATCAGCACCGAGGCGAAATATGATTTTCCCGCGCCTGACATGGCCAAAATGGCGAGGTGTTTTTGCAAGAGGCGGCCCAAGCCCAGTTTCACCCGAAGCGTATGGTACGCCACCGTGCCAATGTCGAGGCCATTGTCATCGAATTGCAGGAAAGCCTTGAGCTGCTCTTCTGTCGCAGCCTTTACAGATGCGCCCGGCGCTACGGGTATTGTGCATCTGCCCATGTGCGCGCCGTTGAGCACGCCCTGCACCCGCACCACCGCGACCATGTACTCCCATTCGGTCGTCGGGAATTGAGTGGACAGCACTCCGAGGCGCTCGTATTCTGCCACAGATTCGGCCCGCTCGAAATATCGGTTGGCTCTTGAGATTTCGGTTACTGAACCTAAGATCGGGCCTGCGGGCATTACCACTTGAACGAATTGGCCCTTGTGCACGTCGCCCGACTGGATGACGAAATGAAATTCAGATGTGTTCGGGGATTCCATCGTCGAGATTACGGTGCCCAAAGATGAGATTGCGGGAGATTGAGTGGAGAGTGGAGATGCGGCAGGGTTTGAGGGTGGAGAGGAGGCGGGATTTTTTATTGGAGTTTCGGTCTTTATGTCCGATGCCATGCCGCTGCTTATCGCTTTGAAGAATAAAAAGGGATGTTGGGTAGGTTTCCGGTGGGTTTTGACTGGCATTTGAGCGGTTTTCCGTTCATCCAATATTTTTATCATCAGTGGGCACGCGGCTGGCCATGCCCCAGTCAGACATCGAGGCCTTGTACGCGCTGCCATAGCGCGCCATTATCTGCTCCTCGGCAGTCTGGCCGTTCTTTATCGCCATGCGCACATGTTTTTCCTCAATGAGCGGAGCGCCGTCAGACACCGCCCAGTCTCCGGCCATTTTCAATATGCCGGAAAGGGCGCGCAGGCGCAATGTGAGGCCGGGCGTGCGGTCTATTGTTCTTGCGCGGCGGCGGGCCTCATCGACGAGGGCTTCCACCGCCCCGCGGGTGGCGTGAGGGATTCTTCCATCGCGCTTCACTTCCTGCGCCGTGAATTGGGCCAGCTTTTTCACATTGGCCTCATTGTCATCCATCACGGTGTTGAGCAGCAGCTCGTAGCCGTTTCCCCCGATGCGCGAGCGTAATGGCGGCAGGATTTTTCTCAAGTCAGATGTGTTGACAGCCGCGGCGAGTATGAAGTCGCATGGCACAAAATCCACGCGCACAGATGCGCCGGTCGAGGAGGCGTTGCGCCCCGTTATTGGGAATCTCTTCTCTTGCATGGCGGTGAGCAGATGGCGTTGCAGCCTGCCAAGAGAAACAAGCTCGTCGACGAAAAGCACGCCCTCGTGCGCCTCATGCACCGAGCCGGCCACCACTCTTGTGTAGGGGGGAGAGCCTATCTGGTAATGGCTTCCGTAAGGGTCATGGCGCACGTCGCCCAAGAGTTCTGTCTCCGATGCACCCGTGGCCTGCACAAATGTCGTGCGGTCGAGGGGGAGGATGATGTTGCGCGGCAACTGCGATTCGGGGCGGTTGAGCTTCGAGAGCTCTTTCTGGTCCATGGCGCGAACATTCTTGTCGTCGAATCTCTCGAACACCACAAGCTCCTCTTTGCCCGCCATTATGCGCGTGGTGTGCACCGCGTCCTCGCGCTCGGGCGCGCCCAAACCGACGACAAGGTCATCAAACGGACCGGTCGGCACGCGGAATTTCTCCGCGCCGCAGTGCGCGCACAGCGGATTCTCCGGCGTTGAATTATGATTGCAGGCCGCGCACCGATAGCCGAGGCGCTCAAGCACAAATGGCGGGGCCTGCTCAATAAGCATAAGGAGGCCTGCCGGCGGCCGGGGCGTTTGTGTTTCCTCCATCTGCGCGCGGGTGCGCGCTTCAAGAAAAGGCCGCTCGGGCTTCGCGGGGTTGTGCAGGACCGACACTTCGTACTGCGGTTTTTGCAAAAGCGAGGAGACGGCCTGCGCCACCATGGATTTGCCCGTGCCGGGAGGGCCGACGAGGAGGAGGTGGCGCCTCTGCTTGGCTATGACTTTGGCCAATCGCACCGCCTCATCCTGGCCTATGACCTGCTCGAGCAGGCTGCCTGGCACAGTGACCGTTGAAGTGTCATCAAATTCGAGCATGTTTCCCACACGATTATTGGAGCCGCAGGGAATATAATAGGCAGTTGCGCACAATAAGCAAAATAGCGCGATAATCGGGTGAGGTTATGACCCATATGCCTGATTCGGCAGACAGCGCCCATACGGTGTACGAACTGCTTTCGGATTTCTGCGGATTGAACAGTACGTCCACGCCAAAAGAGGCGCTCGAACACCTCGAATTCCTTGAATTCGGCTTCGCCTCGCACAGGCTGAACGATGTCTTGCTCGTAGCACTTGAACTGCAGTCGGTCGTATTCAGAATGCAGAAACGGGAGTTCCTGCCCGGCACCGCGCGCGCCATCAGAGGCTATATCTCAGACAAGATGAGTGCAGATGCCTGGGAGATATTCACAGACACGCTGCTGCGATACAATCTGAATGACAAGAACAGGAGCATTGATGATATTTTGGTATGGGGCGAATTGGCGAATATCCGCCAGCTTGGCCCGAAAAAAGATGATGTGCTCGCCAAACTGCTAAAAATCGAGGTCAGAGCGGCAGATGACGGGCAGAGATATGCCGCCCGGGACATCCTGGCCCGAATCAGCGGGGATAAATGCACATCTTTTGGCGGAAAGGTGCCGATGAACTGGGTATTTAAGTCAAAGACTGAGGTTGTCCGGTTGAAAATAGATTCCCAAGCCCCAATACGGCGAGTGGTGTAGCGCGCAAGTGTATGCCTCTTTTTATTCTTTGCCCACCCCAAGGAAATTCATCAATGCCGCAGTAGCTCAACCTGGGAGAGCAATCGGCTGAAGACGACCAACGGGGCAACCCGGCAGGTCTTCGGATACCGATTTGTTGCCGGTTCAAATCCAGCCTGCGGCATTCAATGAACCAAGCCAGCGTCCGTCCGAAAATCCCGTCTGCGCAAT
>CAIXYX010000108.1 GCA_903923795.1 uncultured Microcaldota archaeon | reverse complement strand
TTCGAAAAGCTGTTCAAGCACCCAATGACCGACAAGGGCATTGAGCAGTTCAGCAAGGATTATGCGGCTGCAACTAAGAATGCGAAAAAATAAACTAGAAAAAATAAACATGGAATTTTTATCTTCCTATATTTTACGGAACGCAGCTGATGCCATTTAGTGTGCTGCAATGCTGACCAATGCCGCAAACCAGAGAATAACATTGACACGGGCCCGCATTTCCAAGCCCACATGCATTGATGCAGCCGTAAATCGAGCTGTAATAGCCTTCGAATTTCATCTTGTGGTAATCACAAAGCTTGCCGCTCGGAGTGTAGCAAGGGCCAGGCTGGCCATTGGTGCAATTGGTGGTCTGGTTAGAAGTCGAATTGGTGGTCGAAATCCACGGACCACAGAATGTCTGGTTCAGGAATTGAGTCTGATTCATGCCGCTGAGACAGTAGCGAATCTGAGTGGTGATATTACAGGTTCGGTAGTGTGTGACATTGTTCTGAGTATATGAGGTTCTGAAATAATCATTCCAGGCGGACCAGTTGGCGCACGAGGTATTATTCACCGCATAAACATTCGAACAGAATACCACAAACGCCAGTAAAACGAGCAAAATCCAGGATTTCATATTATTACCACCAACGGCCATTCGGAACGAGAGTTTAAAATCATTCAGTAAAATCACGTCCCTCCCTACAGGTTACCAGTAAAGAATCAGTTATGTCTATCAGACGCTGGCCAAAAGCGATTTAGTCCAATCAGTTTTCGGCTTGAATGAGAAAAGAGCGGAAGCAGAAGAGGCCGAAGAACCCGAAGAAGCGGATTTGGCGAATAAGGCGAATTTTTTCATATTCTGCGCCAGTTTCTTTCCGCTTATATCCAATTCAAAGACTTTCCTCTTGCCGTATTCATCCATTGAGCGTATCGTGCAATAGTCCAGCATCTCGGCCATGCGATTCTCCTCGAGTTTGGCGTGCGAATAGCCGCGGGCGACGAGGCGTTTTGCCAATTCATCAGGATGAAGGCGCAGCACCAGCACGCGGTCGACATCAAGGCGGATTTCGCAGCCCACATGGCCCTCGACAATGGAAGAAATGCCTGACGCCCGCTTCGCCGCGAGCCATTTATTCGCCGCAGTCTGCAATGCGCCGAGCTTGACGATTTTGGCCCCGTCATCCTTGTCGATGCCGGAGTAGAGCTGCTCCCGCTCCACCAGTTCGTTGAGCGGGAGATTCGCCCACTTGTTTTTCTTGCACCAGTTTTTTGCGAGCGTGGTTTTGCCGGTGCCCGGCACGCCCGTGAGGAGGATGGACAGCGGGCGCGGACTCGAGCGGGAAACTGCCCGGGTTTTTGTTTTTTTTATTTTTGTCTTGTTTTTTGTTTTTGCCATATTTTCGACCTTATAGTTCTTTTGCGCGTTTGACAAGCTGCGAGCGGCCGGATGCAAGGCATTCTTTCCCTTTCGCCGTCAGCGAATAATACCGCCGCCGCCCGTCTTCGGCGGATGAAAGCAGCCCTTCGCCCTCGAGGCGGTAGAGCACGAGATAGACCAGAAGCCGGCTTGGTTGAAAACCGAATGCGCGCTGAATCTCCTCGGGCAGGGTGTAGGCATAGATTTTCCCCCTGCCGGCGAGCGAGAGGACCGACAGCCAGAGGTTGCCGACAGTCAAAGACTGATGAAGGCGTAAGAGAGGGGCGAATTTCGACACGGTCGGCACGGCACCGGTTGTCTTCGATTTTTTAGCTGATGACATGTTTTATCACGAGGAGAGGAAGAAGACAAGATTAATAAGAAAGAGGTCGGGGGTTGAAAAAGAGGATTTTTGCTCAAGTTAGAGTTCTTTCTCCTCCCAGACCCGAACGCCCTTCTTCGAGCCGTGTATCCTCATCTCCTCGGCGATTTTGTCGCCGAGCGCGGTCGGATATTTGCCATTGACACAGCCGAGGCACAATCTGTCGCGCGAGAGGCCGATGGCCCCCACGAGGTCATCTATGGTGGAATAGGCGAGAGAATCGGCACCGGTCATCTTCCTGATCTCCTCAGTCGTTTTGTTGGCCGCTATCAATTCCTCGAATGTGGGCAAATCCACGCCGTAGAAGCATGGCGAGATGATGGGCGGGCATGCGACGCGCAGATGCACCTCTGTTGCGCCCGCATCGCGCAAGAGTTTGACGATTGGCCCTGAAGTCGTGCCGCGCACAATAGAGTCATCGATGAGCACCACGCGCTTGCCATTCACCAGCGGGCGCACGGCATTGAGTTTCAGTTTTACTGCCGCCACCCGCTTGTTCTGGCTCGACATGATGAACGTTCTGCCGATGTAGCGGTTCTTGATAAGCCCTTCCTCAATCGGCACGCCGCTCACCTTCGAATAGCCTTCGGCAGCCGGTCTGCTGGTGTCGGGCACAGCAACGACTATGTCGGCAGTTGCGGGAGCATGGCGCGCCAAACGGCGGCCTAATTCGCGGCGAACCTCGTAGATGAGCTTCCCCTGTTCGATGGAATCCGGGCGGCTGAAATAAACATATTCGAACATACAATGCTTTGCGGTCGCGCCCGGCATTGCGGCCGAGGTGAGATTGTGCTTCTGAATGTCTCCGCTCGCAGTGATGATGAGCGCCTCGCCGGCGGCCACATCTCCCAAGAGAGGTATGTCATTTATGTCAAGAGCGGTCGATTCCGAGGCGAATGCGATGAAATCTTTATTGCGCCCCCAAGCAAGCGGGCGGATGGCGTGCGGGTCGCGGAAAACGATGAATTCGCCGCGCGAGGTGATGGAGCACACCGAATAAGAGCCGTCGAGGTCTCTCATCAAGGAAGTGATGGCAGGGAAAATCTGCAAACCATTTGCCTTAAGATGTTTGACGAACACGGCCAAAATGAGGTCTGCATCACAAGTTGAATTGAATTTGCGCTTCTCTTTCTCCAAAGTGTGGCGCACGTGGCCGTAATTCGCGATATTGCCGTTGTGGGCCAATGCCACGCCCTCGAAAGGTTCGGGCTCGATGAAAGGCTGCGCGTCCTCGACTCCGCCTGCGCCGATTGTCGGATAGCGCACATGGGCGATGCCCAACGGACCGGAGAGGCGGGAGATGCTCTCCTCGTCGAACACGTCGCCGACAAGGCCGAGTTTGCGGTGGAGATTTATCTTCTTGGTTTTCTTGTTCCACACCGCCATGCCGGCGCTGTCCTGCCCGCGGTGCTGCAATGCGATGAGCGAGCGATAAAGCAGGGGAGCGACATCTTGTCCGGAGAATGAGAGTATGCCGACCACGCCGCACTCCTCGTGGAGAGCATGGTCATCAAAGCTAGTGGATTTTTTTTGTTCTTTTCCCATAGTCATTACTCGCGTTTGCTGAATATATTCCTTTCGCATGATCAGAATTTCTTCGCCGCTTCGACAATATTCGAGAAAAACGGCACGCAGTTGCCGTCATCCACCGGCGGCACGGGCACGGGGACAAGGCCTAATCCCGCCGCCAGTTTGCCGAAAATGCCGTTCGGTTTTTTCTTTACAGCCGGCGGATCCTTTGTCCAGTTCGGGGATTGCGTGTAATAGAGATGACATTCCGGATGCGGCATCATGCCCATCACATTGCCGACCGGATTGCACACGCCGGCGATGGCGTCGGTGGAGCCGTTCGGATTGGATGGATAATCATCCGCCTTCTCTCCGGCCAGATTCGAATAGCGGAAAACTATCTGCTTGTTCTCATCCAGCTTATTTTTGTCTTCATCAGATGCGAAAAGCACGCGGCCCTCGCCGTGGCGCACAGGCATGGAGAGAATGGG
>CAIXYX010000107.1 GCA_903923795.1 uncultured Microcaldota archaeon | reverse complement strand
TAAAAGAGGCAGTTTTCCGGCGTTATAGACGGCTGCGCGACGAAGGCACGGCCATGCCCGACCTCGTTCTGATTGACGGGGGCTTGGGGCAGTTGCATGCTGCCAAAGATGCGCTGGACCAGCTTGACCTTGATTTACCGCTCTTCTCTCTTGCAAAAGAGAATGAGGAGATTTACGGTTTGGAAATGAGCAGGCCGCTTGTTCTGGACAAGAAGAATGAGGGTTTGCACGTGCTGCAGCGCGCGCGTGATGAGGCGCACAGGTTCGTGATTGGGTATAACCGCAAACTGGTGAGAAAACGGGCGAGTGGGAGAAGGGATTAAATTGCTTGTTGCTGCATATATAGAAATATGAAAGACATCGCTTCTAAACAGAACCAGCCCCCGACCCGAAAAGAGACGTCTAAAAGATATAAGAATCTCGGGGTTCTTGGATGGGAGGAGTTCAAGACCAGGCTTCTGGCTATGCCATCTTGCCGAATAAACGAATTTTTCGAGCAATTGCCGCTGAAAAAAGAGATAAACGAAGCAGACCTCGTGGTACCACTCTATTACCATGGCGGCTATCGCGAGGTGAGGAAAAAACTCAAAGAAGACGGCGTACTTGACAAGAATTTCCCTGAGCAGAGGTTGAGCTTCATCAAGAAAGAGGGGATGACCGAAGGCCTGCGCACGGCCGAGCGGACCGCGGACTCGAATGGAAGCGTCAATCGAAGGATGAGGCTGGAATTCGGCACAGTCGGGGAATGCCGCGAGCTTGTCACGTATTTCTTCGGAGAATTGAGGAAAGTCGACATAGACAAACTCCAGGCATATGTGAAGGCCGCAGCCGACCCCGAAGCGCTCGAGGACGAACAGGGGGAGGCCCGCAGAGCTGGACTCTTGCTAAGATATATTTATGACGAAACAAAGGCATGGAAGACAGTCGAGCGGGAGATACAGGCGGCTGCTGCGATGAGGGCGGAGATTAAGAAGAACATGCAGGTTGTTGAGAAGGCCGAAGAGAGCGTGCAGACCGCGTTCAAGAATATTTTTGGCGCTGGCTGGAAAAAGGAATATGACAGGCAGCATGGCAGGTATCCGAAGAGCTATAACGGGAAAGAGACCGGAACAGGCATTGAAAAAGTTGATGATCTGATGGAAGAAAGAGAGAAGTTTGATGCGAAATATGAAAGATGGCTGAAAGAGAGATGCCCGCGATGAGCTTTAGAACCTGTTTTTTCCCAAATCCTGCATCAGCTTGAGAAGTTTTGGCAGTTGCGCAAGATTTAGAATCGGCTTGTCGAGACGCTCGGCATCATCGATTAGGCGCGGGCAGGCCGCGGTGATGTAGGCGTCGAATGAATTGAAGTCCTTGATGGAGTCGAAATCGAACTCGTTTCCGACGAGGATGGAGACTTGCTGAACTCCGACGGCGAGCAGCTTCTTCTTCGCGTTTTCGGCGGCGCGCAGATTGAATTGGCCGGGCTTTGTGCTGGCCAAAATGCCGATGCGCTTTGCCTGGCTGGCGGCGATTAGCATGCCGCTCTCTTTTTTGCGCTTCTTTTCTATGAGGTCGTTGATTTGAGCGGCCGAGCGGGCGTATGGATTGACGGCGAAAATCGGCTTGTTTGATTTGATGCCCAACGGGTGGAATTCACCGCCCCCGAAGTATATGATGGCGTCGACCTTGCTAGCCAACTTGTCGGCGGCAGATGAATCGCAGCCCAACACCTGCCCCTCGAGGATGGCCATGGCGCCTTTTGCTGTGAGCACTTCGTGCGGATGAGCTTTGTCGCCCTCGCGCAGGATTTTCTTCATCTCGTCAAGCTGATGGATGTGCGAAACAGTTGTGACAAGAGCCAAACGCTTGTATGGGGCAAGCTGGGCGAGGGCGTTGTGCATGACGGCCAAATCGACGGTGATTGGATAAAGACGGTATTCGATTTCGAGCCTGCCGGCGCCTTTCACTTTCCGCTCGCCAAATTGGGCGTGGCCGTAATGCACGAGCTTGTCCGCCTTGAGTTTTTTCGCCTCATCCAATGCAAGGTCGCAGGCGCCCCAGCAGGGAGAGGCGGAGAGGAAGATTTCGTGGCCGTCTTTTTCGAATTTGGCTGATTCCTCCAAAGCTTTGCTTTTGAGGCCCTGTGGGAACTGGAGAAGGATTCTCATGGAATTAATGCTCCAGACGAAGTATAAAAAGAAGTGGGCTTAGCGCAGCATCTGGCCAATCTGCCCTTGCCTCATCTTTGCATTCTGCACCCGCTTCTCGAATTTCTTCTCGAGTGGATTGACCGACTTCTCGAACTCCTTTTTGGAAGAAATGACTGATGCCAGATCATATCTTAAATGGCCGAGAGAGGCGAGCTTGTTGGATTCGGCGCGGGCCAGCCTGCTCAGGAATTCGTTCTGGAGCGGCTCGAGGCGCTCTTTTGAGACATACCCCTGCTCGGAGACGAAGATCATCCAGTCCAGCGCCTTGGTGATGAGATGGAACATCTCATTCTCGGTAGGGGCTTCTCTTGCCATTCTGGAGTATTGGCTCAGAATATGGAGGGTCTCTTTGACAGGTTCTAGGTGATTCTTGAACATGAGAGGAGCGGCGTCATTCTTGTTTTCGGCACGGATGATTAGAGTGGCGCTCTTGCCGATAAAGTGACGGTCGGTTTCGGGATTCCCAGTCTTGATGGTGATGTCCTGCTCATTGATTTGGTAACCCATGAGAGCGAGGCCTTTGACATAAATGTCATCGAGAGCGTATTTGGACTTGATAAGCATCTGCTCCCCGACGATTCCGTTCTGGAGTTTGTTATAAGCGGTTGATTCGGTGATGATTTCAACATTCGGATAGATTTTGTTGAGCGCCTGGTTGAAGAGCGGGAGGTCGGAGGGGCCTTCAGTGTGAGAGATGTCGGAGGGTTTGAGAGACATGGTGATTTGGATTTGCTGGGGCTGGCTCTTGGTGGAGAGAATGAACGTGTCGGGAAGCACGTGGTTGGAGTGGTTTTCACCTCCGACGATTTTCGGGTCGAGGATGACGATGGAATTACAAGTGCGCAAGTTTTGAACCAGTTTGGAACGAGATGTTGAGATAACCTCCTGTTCCGAGAGATTGAATTTGTGAGTATATCTCGTGTCTTGGAGAATATAGAAACGGATATTCTGGCCGGATTTTTGTTTTTTATACCAATTATAAAGGGTTACTGCGCTTCCGACAGATGTCTTGTTGATTTTATTATTCTCGAAATCTTTTCGAACAATTGAGAGAATCTCCGCTTGAGTCACTTCAGACGGCTCTTTTTTGAACACGTTTTTTAGGAATTCGTCGAAACAGATGCGGCGGTTGGCTTGCTTTGAAAAGATGTCACGGCTTTCGCCAATATGCATTAACCCGGCACTGATGGCTTCATGCTCACGGATGCCAAGAGATTGCGCATAGCCAGTGTCTTGGAGAATGGAGAAGATGAGATTTTGACCGGATTTTTGGTCGGCGTGCCATCCGCCGAGGCTCGAGACACTTCCGACCAAAGTTTTATTGATTTTTTTATTATTGAGGTCTTTGTGAGACAATGAGAGCATCTCATCTTTGGTCACTTCTGTTGGCTCTTTTTTGAACTTGTTTTTAAGGAATTCATCGAAACAGATGCGGCGGTTAGCGGGATTTGAAAAGATTTCACGGGCTTCACCTCTACGTATTGTACCGGCGCTGGCAGCTTCCGGCTCGCGGATGCCAAGAGACTTGGAATAGCCCGTATCTTGGAGAATGGAGAAGATGACATTCTGGCCGGATTTTTGTCGTGAGAACTTGCGATAAAGACTTCCTGCGCTTCCGACAGATGTCTTGTTGAATTCTTTATTCTCGAAATCTTTTTCGCCTACTGAGAGCATCTCATCTTTGGTCACTTCTGTTGGCTCTTTTTTGAACTTGTTTTTAAGGAATTCATCGAAACAGATGCGGCGGTTAGCGGGATTTGAAAAGATGTCGCGGGCTTTGGCAGCGCGAATTAACGAGGCACTGACTGCTTCTTGCTCGCTAATGTCAAGAGACTTGGAATAGCCCAAGTCTTGGAGGATGGAGAAGATGAGATTCTGGCCTGAATTTTGTTTTATGTGCCAATCGTAAAGACTTCCTACGCTTCCGATAGTTGTTTTGCGAATTTCTTTATTATAGAGGTCTTTGCATCCAAGTGAAAGCATCTCCTCTTTAGACACTTCAGACGGCTCTTTTTTGAACTTGTTCTGCAAGAACTCCTCAAAGCACTGCTTGCGCTTGAGGGGATCATCAAATATCTTGGCGCTCATGGCTAGATTAGGCCATTTAAAGCTTTTAAATGTTCCTTTTGATGGAAAGATATGTTATAAATCACTATATCGAGTTATTCCGTAGTCCCACCAATACAAAATCACTATATTTCTGTATTCCTATGAATACAAAAACTAATAAACCTTGCCAGTCATATTACACACATGGAAGAAGTTGAAAACACGGTCCTTGAGAAAATCGAGGTGAATTCGAATGCCATGAAGGCATGGGCTACCCAGTTCAAGCAGAAGAGATACCTCTATGACAAAGTGTCCAAAGTGGATGCCCAATACTATGTCGGCGTCCGGGGATTGAGGGGGGTTGGCAAGACCGTGATGATGCTGCAGATGGCGAGGGAGATGGAGAAAAGCGTCTATTTCTCGGCCGATGCGATGTTTCTGAAGCCTCACCGGCTCTATTACATCCTCGATGCGCTCCGAAAACGGGGCTTTGAGAATATCTTCATCGACGAGATACATGCCAGGGAAGACTGGGAAACCGATGTCAAAAC
Source organism: uncultured Microcaldota archaeon (assembly GCA_903923795.1). Lineage (GTDB taxonomy): Archaea > Micrarchaeota > Micrarchaeia > Anstonellales > Anstonellaceae > CAIXYX01. The sequence continues at coordinate 11,231 of CAIXYX010000107.1, read as the reverse complement.
CGCCTATGATGAGCACCAGATAAGGATATTCTTCTCCGGCTCATCAGCCCTCAATGTCCATCGGTCTGCGGCCGACCTCTCGCGCCGGGCGCTTATCTTCGAACTCAAACCGACGTCATTTAGGGAGTTCCTGAACATGAAGAAAGGATTCAACGCCAAGCCTATGAATTGGGAGGAAGTATTGGCGCAGGGAAAAAAGGGGACAGATGCGCCATATATCACGGCGTTCGAGCAGATCGACGAATACATGCGCACCGGCGGGATGCTCTATCCGTCGGAAGGATTCGCCCAGGCTTTGGAGAATTCGGTCCGAAAGATTGTAAGCACCGATTTGGCCGCGCTGCGCGACATCAACATCAAATACGAGAACGACGCGTATAGACTGCTTTATCTTATCGCTGCATCCCAGCCTTTCGAGGCGAGCTATTCGTCGCTCTCGGCCAAATTGGGTTTGACCAAGACATTTCTCATCCGCCTCGTGAGCGATCTTCAAGCGGCAGGCCTGCTCAAAGTAGTCCTCCCCTGCACGAGGGCCAAGCGGGACATAGTCAAAGAACCGAAAATCTACCTCGCCGTTCCTTTCCGCTATTTCTTCTGCCCTACCCCTCTGCGTGGATCGTTGAGGGAGGAATTCTTCGTCAACCATGTCGACGTGGAGGGTTATTTCAAGACCATGCAGGGGGAGAAAACCCCTGATTTCTTGGCGAAAGGCCTCCGTATAGAGGTGGGAGGCGCCTCTAAGGGAATGGAACAAAAACCGGATTATGCCGCAGTCGACAGCCCGCTCGGAGATGAAAAGAAGATTCCGCTCCATCTTTTCGGATTTTTGTACTGATTTTTTACTTTTTGTATTGATAGGAATACAAAAACATGCCAATTCTGTATTCTCGTGACTACAAAAATACATCAAAATCCTATTTCTTCTTCACGCGAATTATTTCTTTTTGGCGTTCGGCGAGCCGCCCTCTTTTGCCAGATTGTCGGGCAAACTGGTGGGCAGCTCGTTGATGAGTTTCAAAAGTTCGGTGTGCAGCCGTTTGATTTCAGATGCCGGAAAATCGACAGCCAATATCTCATAGCCCGGCCCGCCCGAAGTGTTGACCTGTAGGGTGGACACGTGCAAGAGGCGGTCGGTCCACGAATTTGATATCTGTGAGTCCGTGATCATGTGGAATGGCACGGTGATGGTGTGATGGTTGAAGATGCCGAACTCATAGACCAGCTCCTCTTCCATGAGGGCGAGATAGACGCGCTGATGCATTTTGGTGTGGATGAGGCCGATGCTGACAAGTATTACGGCGACAGCCCACAGGCCAATCACCACCTGCATGACCGGAATTGAGCCGGACAGGAATTGGAAATCGGGCCCAGATGCCGTGAGCAGCAAATAAAGGCCGCCGATGACGAGGATGAGAGCTGCCAAAGCCGCCATGCCGTATTGGCGTATGAAGAACACTTGCGGCGAGGGTCGGATGAATATCTTGGGGTCGCTCATGGAAAGCCTCGGTCGGCGCGATTCTGCTTATTTGGTCTCTCAATCGTTTCCGTCCACCGGATGCACAGTCTCGGCGGTCTTCTGCAAAAGCGCGAGGCGCTTGAGCATGACTTTCTGCTCGGCAGAGGCCACGAGGCGCCTCGTGCGCTCCACCACATCCGGATTGACCGAGATGGAGGTGATGCCGAAATCGACAAGCTTTTCGGCAAAGTCGGGATAGACTGACGGGGCTTGGCCGCACAAGCTGCATGTGACATTGTGCTTGGCACATGAGCGGACGACCTTTTCGATTGAACGGAGCACTGCGTCATTCCTCTCGTCAAATCCTTCGGCCAGCGTGCCGTTGTCGCGGTCTATTCCCAAGGTGAGCTGCGTGAGGTCATTCGAGCCAATCGACACGCCATCTATGCCCTCTTGGCAGAATTCATCTATGAGCACCACGGTGGATGGCACTTCGCACATTATCCAGAGCTTGAAGTCGCGCGTGCGGTGGATGCCGTTTGCTTTGAGCAAATCCTTGACTGCCCTCAACTCGCCGATGCGGCGCACAAACGGTATCATGAGCCACAGATTTTTCATGCCATATTCGTCGCGCACTTTCTTTATTGCCGATAATTCCATGGCAAACACTTCGGGTTCGGAGACATATCTTGCGCAGCCGCGATAGCCCATCATGGGGTTCTCCTCTTTTGGCTCGAATTCCTCGCCGCCCTTCAGATTCCGGTATTCGTTTGTCTTGAAGTCGGTCGCCCTGTAGACAACAGGGCGGGGATAGAATGCCGAGGAGAATGTGCGCAAGCCTTCGGCGAGTTTGTCGATGAATTCGGCCTGGCGGCCCTCTCTTATGAGCTTTTTCGGATGCTCGCCAATTGCCGCAATCATGAATTCGGCGCGGAGCAAACCCACACCGTCGCACGGGAGTTTCGAGGTCTTCTCGGCCAATTCGACTTCGGCCAAATTCACGTATATCTTGGTGCCTGTGGGCACATAGCTTTCAGAGGCGAATGCGGTGGGGTCGTATTTTCCGCCCGATGCAGAGCCGCCTTCGCTTGCGGGTTTCGGCGCGCCGACAATCTCGACATCGCCGTCATAGACTTTGCCGCGCACGGCATCGACTGTGACGAACTGACCGTCCTTTAGTTTGTGTGTGGCTTCCCTTGTGCCGACTATGCAGGGCACGCCCAATTCGCGGGAGACGATGGCTGCGTGACATGTGCGCCCGCCGGTGTCTGTGATGATTCCGGCCGCTTTTTTCATTGCGGGCACGAAGTCGGGAGTCGTCATCTCGGTGACGAGAATTTCGCCCTGCTGCATCAGATTCATGTCTTTTGGCGTTGGAATTATTCGCACCCTTCCCTTGCCGACTCCGGGCGAGGCCGAGAGGCCGGTGAGCAATATCTGGCCGGAGCCTGAACCGGACTGGCCCGATACGGAGCCGGACGGGGCATTGCTTGAGGAGTTGGGGGTCGACATAGGGGTTTCACCTGAATGACTGGATAGATTGGAAAGATCGGACAAAGAAGAGAGGGGTTCGGAACCGCCGGAAGACTCTGAAGACTCCGGGGATGGAGAAGGGGCGCTCTGCGCCGGCTGATAATTGGTTTTCACCGGAACATATGAAGGAGCTTCTTTTTGGACCGAGAGCTGCGTGGATGCTGGCGCCCGATTCGCCAGGGCATAGGCAGACTCTGCCGAGGCGGTCATGGCAGGCACGCTGTCGAGCGGCTGGGCCGATTCGGGCGAGGCAATATTCTCGCTGAATTTGTTGTTTATCATCTCGAGGTATCTGCCCGAATTGATTGTTTCGAGCGACGGGCCCTTTATTGTGGTGACAGGCCTTGCCTGCACAATGAAAAGAGTGCCGTCGGCCATGGCCCATTCGGTGTCTTGGGGTTTTCCGTAGTGCGCCTCGATGCTCGCGCCGATTTTCGCCAGCTCGATGATTTGACTGTCGGTGAGCTTCTGGTTCTCCTGCTTTTCGGGGACGATGTTCTTCTTCTCGTTCGTCTCGCCTGATTTCGTTATCATCCATGTCTGGCGCACTACTTCTTTCACCTCGATATTCCAGTTGCTCTTGCGCACAGAGTAGTGGTCCGGCGTGACCATGCCGGACACGACGACTTCGCCCAAACCATAGGCAGCCTCAATCGAGACTGCACCCAAATCCTGCGTTACGGGGTCGATTGTGAACATCACTCCGGCCACTTCTGACTGCACCATCTCCTGCACCACTGCGGCGAGGCCCACTTTGAGGTGGTCGAAGTGGTTGTTGACTCTATAGAAGATTGATCTTGGCTCGAAAAGAGATGCCCAACATTCCTTGACTGCCTGCACTACTTCGGCATCGCCGTTGACATTGAGGAAGGTGGATTGCTGGCCGGCGAAAGAGGCTTCGGGCAAATCTTCGGCGGTTGCTGATGAGCGCACGGCCACATAGACTGGATGGCCCCTGCGTTTGCATAATTCTCTATAGGATTTGATGATGTCGCTTCTCATGGCGGCGGGGATTTGACCGCCCAAGATTCTCGCCTTTATCATCTCAGATGCTCTTGTGAGCTTGTCATTGTTCGCCGTGTCGAGCTCGAACGTCATGTCTTTTATGAAGTCGTGGATTTTGTTGAGGCGGATGAATTCGAAATAGGCGCCGGCAGTGACCACGAAACCTGGGGGGACTGGGAATTTGGCAGCCGCCATCTCGCCCAAGTTGGCCCCCTTGCCGCCCACTTCGGCCAGATTCGACTTGTTTATCTCCTCGAACCACATGACGTTTTTCATGCGCACACCCCGCCCGTTTGCAGATGTGCGGCTCACGGCGGGAAGGATTAAAAAGAGAATCGAGAGGTTACAGAGAGAGAAACGATTTATGAAAGATGCAAAATCAGCTAATCTTTCTTTCTCCCCGACCAGAACATGTGGTCCTTGTCATAGGGGTCGAGGAGGATTGTTTGCAATGTTTCGAATCCGCCGTCTTCGAGCTTTTTTATCGTCTGCTTGTATGTCACTGCCGGGTCCTGCGTGACGTCGATTGACTGGCTCTTTATGCACAGCATGGCGTGGCCGTCTTTTTTTAGGAACATGTTAGCGTTTCTTACCAAGATTTCGGCCTGGTCTGGCTGCGCCACGTCTTGATAGAGCACGTCGACCTTGTTGCCCTGCAAGTGCTCGGCGTAATGAACGGGTAATCTGGCATCTCCGAAGACGGGGAGCATGTTGGGCCTTTTTTGGCACACGTTGAGCAAATCACGCATTGAGCGCTGGGCGAATTCCACGGCAAAGACCGCGCCCTCTTCCCCCACTATGTCGCTCACATGAGAAGGAGTGGTGCCAGTGGAGGCTCCGAGGTATAGAACCAGAGAGCCGGGGGCGATATGCACCTCGGAGAGGCCTTTTGCTATGGCACCGGCCAATTTGGAGCGGTAGAGGTCCCATTGGCGGTATTCGACGTTCTTCACGCGCTCAAGCTTCTCGCCATAGACTCTTGTGCCGGGGGCGAAATTCTTTGTGGCTAACTTGCCATCGAGGCGGAAGATGCCGGGGAAGATTTCATGGAGGGAGGACATGGTTTGGATAGGGGTGTGAGAGGATTTAAAGCAAATGGCGGGGGGGCGTATCGGCTTAAATACATTCAGATTGTGAATAACCCAGCAATGGGCCCGTAACTCAGCTTGGCCAGAGTGTCTGGCTTTTAGGACAAATCCGCGAATGTGCGGACTGCCAAGGTCACCAGAAAGCCGTGGGTTCAAATCCCACCGGGCCCGCATCATCTTCTCTTAATGGAGCAGATCCTCAATCCTGACGGTTGGCTGCAGTTTATTATCCTCAAGGAAATTCTCGAGTCGGTAATAAGGGACCGTCCCCATGAATTTTTTCTTGGTCACCAATTTGATCCTCGCTTCCTTGAATCGCGTTCTGAATCTATCCAACCCATCCATATCCCCTTTCGTCATGGATTCCTGATATTTCACTTCGTATGCACACAGGGGCTTTAGGCAGACGAAATCCACCTCATAGCGGTTCGAGAAGTTCCAGAAATACCGGGCTTTCAGCATCTGGGCCACGACTGTCTCCACTTCCTTGTCTTTGGACGCATCAGCGAAGCAGGCCAATGCAGGATAGAATTTCTTGAGCTTCTTCTCCATAGTCAGCTGGTTTTTGGAGTAATTGGAGACTTTTCTGACCAGAAATCCATATCGGAGATAATCCAGGTATTTCGAGATGGTCTGCCGGTCCCTCCCCAAATCCGATGCGAGCGCGTTGTACTCCAGCATCATGCCGGGATTTTTGCAGATGAGCGAGAAGAGCGTGGACAGCAGCGCCGGCTCATCAATTGGGAACACGGCAGGCAAATCCTCGAAGATGATTTTCCGGCTTATGGTCTCCACATAGGCTTTTTGGTCCAGCGCGGAATTGATTACCAGTTCAGGAAGCGGCTTTTTGATAAAATCCCAGAACTCATTCTCGACGGTCTCCTCCAAGGAAGACGCGTACAGCTCCTCACGACCCTTGAAATACAGGAATTCCTTGAAAGACAGTTCAGGCACCACGAATTCGCTTATCCTCCCGGCCATGCTTTCCCCACCCTTGCGCAAGAGGGAGGAGTTGGAACCGCTCACCGCGATATGGGCTGATGAGGTGTCATAGAGTGTCTTCACCTTAGCCCCCCAATCGGGGACTTTCTGTATCTCGTCGAAGAATAGATAATTGGCGCGTGACACTTTTTTTCCAATCTGTTTCTCGTACTCGTGGACGACCTCCCAGAAATCTGCTGTTTTCTCATCAAACGAGAAGTAGAAGATGTCCGGCCGCCCAACGCCTTTTTTGATGGCCTCGTTGATGAGCTGTTTTTGGATGACAGTCTTGCCGACCCGGCGCAAGCCGTACATCGCGGTGACGAGTCCGGAGTCCGAGGATTTTTTTATCTCCTCGAAGCCGAACCTCTTTCTCTCGTAGGGGTAGAGATGGTCTTTCTCCCAGTGCGGATTTTGGCGTTCCAGTTCCATATAGCTCTATATTCTTCGCAAGGTTTTTAATGCTTTGTAAAACATGTGTATGTTAATCATCATGTTTTACAGTTTTGTGATGGTTTGAACCATCACGTTTTACACTTTCATGCTGATTGTAACCATCATGAATTCCAGATTACGACTGTCGAACTTGTGCGCGCCGCCTTTTTGGACAAATCCGAATTCTATTTACAAATTCGACGCATTGATGCTACCCAATCATCTTTTTGAACGAAGCCGTTACAGGCACATCCAAATTGTATTTCGCGTCAAACTGCTCCATAGCCAACCGACCTCAGTTCATGATAGGAATCCAGGCCCCCGAAAGGTTTTTTCCCATCTGATAAGATGAACTCCACAAATCTGTGTATATAATCCCGGCTTAGATTGTATGTTTGCCTTTTCTTGAGGAGTTTTCGGACGTCGTATTTCGACTTGAGGGCGATGACAGAGGCGTATATGATGCCTCGAGTGTCTTTTTGTATGGCCAGAGTATGGATGATAACATCTCCGATGTCGGGTTTGGAGTTGGAATAATAGAAATGGCCTGATGGCAGAAGCTGCAAGCCGTAATTATGCGCCACGCCATAAAATGTCGGCCAATAATGCTTTGGATGGGATTCGCGCATGGTGACGAAAACAGCCCCTAATTCTTTTGCGCTGTCGAACGAGAAGAGGCTGTGGTCCAAAGATTGGATTTCTTCCCTGGCTTCGGCCTGATGCATCATCGTGAGGGTGTTCCGGCAGAATTCCGCCACGGGTTCAGCTTCCTTTCTTATCCTATATACCCCTCTCTTTGGCATTGAAACGATGCCGAGACTCCTCAATCGAGACAGAATCCGTTTCGTCGTAGGCACGGGCAGATCGATATTGGCGACTCTGAAGCTCTCCTTGTTTTTGATGAATGAGAGAAGGGACGGAGTGTAGCCGATGAGGATATCGGCCAATTTGAGCTGGGGGAAATCGGCCCGGATGCTGGACAGACCAAAACCAACAGACTGCTCCAGCCCCAATTCGTGGTTACGGCCCTTCTTGCTGATTGTAATCAAACCCAATCGCTTGAGCTTCCTTGAGTATCTGCTCAGGTTGGGCTTCTTCATCGTCAGAGCTTTTCCTATCTGATTCAACGTGAGGTTCTCTGCCGCTATGGCGTCGAGCACCTGGGCTTCCCGCTTGCTTAGCTTCATAGTATCAAATTATATCACTATAATATTAAAAGGTTATGTTTTTTGATACTAAATGAAAACGACTTGGCCAAGTCAAATCGCGACCGGGCCCAATCCCATATCAGTTTCTTAGCGCTAGCAGGGGGGAATAAAAGCGTTGGCGGAAAGAGCATTGGCGAAAAATGATGGTTTGGATGAACTCATGATAAGATTACCTGCAGCTGAATACGAATTCTCGGTAATTCTACCCACACGCAATGAGGCCGCATGTCTACCAGAGGTCATAAAGACAATCCGACAGACATGCGGAAAACGGCATTACGAGATTCTAGTGGTGGATGATGATTCGCCAGATGGTACGGCTAGAGTGGCTGAAAAGCTTGGCACACGAGTCATGGTTCGCAAAAATAAACGAGGACTCGCATCCGCAATTCTGGACGGATTTCTGGCCGCCGGATCAGAGAACGTATTTGTGATGGATGCAGATGGGCAACATGACTTGGAGAACTTTGAGAAGATGATTGAGCTGCTCTGCTCAGGAGAGGCGGAGCTGGTGATTGGCTGCTATGGACCTGAGCGGGCGCGCAGCATGGGCATCCTCCGCAGAGGCATATCGACTGGTGCCACCCTGATTTCCTGGCCAGTGACAGGAAACATCTCGGACCCGATGAGCGGATTTTTCGGGGTGAAAAGAAGCCAGATTATCCAAAACAAGACTTGGTGCTTGAGAGGTTTCAAGCTGCTGCCCGAGATTATCCTGCGTTGCCCAAATCTTCGTGTGGCACAGGTACAGGTCCGCTTCAACCGGCGCGCGGGAGGGCAAAGCAAGATGAATCTGAAAGAAGTTCTGGATTATCTCAACCTCATGCAGGGATTGTATTTTGAGAAAGCAAAGATGATGCTCGGCGCAAGGAGAACGGGCAAAGATAGAAAACAGACAAATACACAGGGAGAGACATGCGAATTGGAATCCTGACCGGCACGCGTCCGGATATCATCAAGATGGCCCCAATATATTGGGAGTCAGAACGGAGGGGGCATACACCAGTCCTCATTCATACGGGCCAGCATTATTCAGACCACTTGTTTGATGGCGTTTATGCCAGCATGAACCTGCCGGCCCCGAAGCATCGGCTGGATATCGGCATGTGTGAGAGCCCAGCCCAACGCACGGGACTGATGATAACATCGCTCGACCAGCTCCTGCGAAAGAAGGAGAAGGGGCTTGATATCCTTCTGGTGCATGGAGATACCCTCACAGCGATGGCCGGTGCCCTGAGCGCGTATCTCAACCTCATCTCTGTCGGGCATGTGGAGGCTGGCTTGCGCACATTCTCACATGAGCCTTTCCCGGAACAGCTGGACACTCGCTGCGCAGATGCAGCATCAGACATCTTTTTCGCGGCAACTAAGACCAACAAGCAGAATCTGCTGAACGAAGGATTCCCAGATGATCGAATCCATGTGGTCGGCAACACAATCGTTGATGCGGCCCGCTGGGCGGTCGGGCGCGGTGAGAGCGGGCAGGCGTTCTTCTCGGAACGGAAAGTTGATTTTTCCAAACCGCTCATCTATTTCTCCATCCACCGCAGGGAAACGACGATGGATAAAGAGCGGTTCACGGCCGCAGCACAGGCGGCCATGCGATTGGCGCAGAATGGTTATGAGGTAGTGTGGTCATTGCGGCCAGGTACGCAGAGCGCCCTGAAAGAGCATGGCCTTGAGGCTGAAGTGGAGAGAACGAAAGGATTACATCTTATCACAGAGATTCCGTCTTATCCGCACATTATGTTCTTCATCAATCGCTGCCGATTCATTTGTACTGATTCAGGCAGTATGCAGGAAGAGGCATCCGCATTGCATATCCCTTGTATCACCATCCGATATGTGACCGACAGACCCGAAAGTGTTGAGACCGGCGCCAATATACTGGCCCCGCCTCAGAGCGTGGAGAGGATCATGCAAGCCGTGACTGAAGTGGAAAAAAACTATGTGACGATGAGAGCAGCAAAAAATCCATATGGAGATGGAGACAGTGCACAACAGATCTTGGATGCGATCGAGGGATGCAAAGGTAGTCTGGTGAGATGGGAGCATGAAGAATGGGAGCGGAACCATCGGAGAGGAAACGGACCAGACGATGTAGTATCCCCTTAGAATTTCCGTCAGGTAATCAAATTATTTCGTCGGCTCAACTCGAGAGAGTAACCGTTTTAAGCAGGGTTTGATTGGTTGAATCTATGAAAGACGATGATGAAATCAATTTCCTGTATCTCTATCGGAACCACCCATGGGTCCGACGGCGTTCGGAGATGATGGGCCATCTGATCGAGAGATTTGCATGCCCCCGCGCCAAACGATGCCTGGAGATAGGCTGCGGGCCAGGCAATAATCTGGCATATCTGTCTGACAGATTTCCGGCCATCGGCTTCGAGGGCATCGATTTGCAAGAGCAGGCGGTGAAGATTTCAAAGCAGCGGAATCTTGATGCATACCAAGATGATGCACTCAAATTCCGCCACACGACCCGTTACGACGTAATCATCATGGGAGACCTACTGGAGCATTTGACAGAACCACACATAGCGCTTGATAATGCAAATGCCCATCTGGCAGATAAAGGCATCCTCGTCTGCACTGTCCCTGCCAATCCGTCTCTTTATGGCGAGCACGACAAGAAAATCGGGCATCTGCGGCGTTATTCGAAGGAGAGCCTGATGGATTTGGCTCACGGATGCCGATTGCACCCCCGGTTTGTGGGCTATTGGAACGGCGTTTTGTATCCCATCGTCGCGCCGGTGAGGAAAATTATCTCAAACCCCAAACAACATGATTTTGAACAGGGAGGCAGAGTCGGATATATTATCATGGACCATGCGCTAGGCATGGAGAATCGTTTGATCCGCCGGGGCCATGCATTGCCTTTCGGGCTGAGCATTGTGGCGGTTTTCGAGAAAGAGTCGACAGGTATAGCGGCCAAGGTTGTCAGAAAGCCATAGGTTCGAAACGCAAATGAATTCGAATCCCTCATTGTGTCCATTCAGTCTTTCTCGATAAAGCCAAACAACACACCAAGGCCGTACGCCAGATGTAATTTCACCAACTCGATAGGAGCGAGTACAGATGCCTCTTTGTGAAATGCATCCACCAAGAAGTAGAAAACCAGAATGAAATAGGAAATCAGCCCTAAAAACATCAAATCAAGTATACGCCCAGAAAGAAGCATACTGGACAGGACTATGAACAGGAGAGAACAGGATAATAAAGGAAGACAAAAGAGAAAATCCCTAAAACGTGGCCGTTGCCGAATCAACATGGCCCGCTTTTTAGCCATATTAAAAATCTGCAGAAAAGTGTTGACCGGAGAATTTTTACGGTGATGAAAAACAAGTGGTTTTGGCGAATAAAACATCCTGCCACCATGAGCTAGAATTTTGTTGCAGAGATGGATATCTTCACATCCATACCAATTAGTGTCAAAGCCTCCGGCTTTGATGAACCATTCCTTTTTCACAAAGAGGTTAAAGGCCGCGATTTCACGGACTTCTCTCGGGTGAGCCGGACGAT
>CAIXYX010000106.1 GCA_903923795.1 uncultured Microcaldota archaeon | reverse complement strand
TGTTCGACGCTCGGGTGAAATTTGTTGGAGCGAGGCGAAGGTTGGGAGTTCAAATCTCCCCGGGCCCGAACAGCCCTTTTCTTTCTCCGAAAGAAAAGTGCTTGACCCCAAAAGAAAGAGTCTTGCTGGCGCTTCGCGCCAGTATATTACAAATTCTCTTTCTTTCCCGGGGGTTTTTTCTGATTTTAAATAGTTGAGAAAAAATAGAATTGAAAAAAGAAAGGAAACGTGTTTTGGTCTACTGTCCTTTATAGGTGTTGTTGACGACGAGCGGGGTTGCGGGCGGGACGAAGTCCGAATCAGAGACGCCTGTCGAGACCGATGTGGCGGTCATGGTGGTCAGGGATGCCGATGCGCCGGTGCCTGAAGAGGTCTGCAAAAAGAGGATGGCACCGCTCGAACCATAGCATTCTGATGCCCAGGAGGTTGGCTGGCCGCTCATCCCTGTGACATTGAAGCAGGAGGCGGTTGTGCCCGCGATGGTGCGGGAAGGCAGGGCGGTGACTGTGTAGCCCGCCACATTTTCTCCCAAAGACTTGAATGTGTCGTTCGGGACGGTGCGGGTCTGCACGCAGGTCCAGTTGCTGCCCTTGCCATAGCAGGCCACGCCTGTCCCCACGCCCGGACTTGTCGAGGTGTAGATGACGCGCAGATTCATCTGCGGGCTGGCCATGTCTATTCGGGCACGATGCCCGCCGTCATAGAAGAGGCTCATGCCAGTGATTTGTGAGGCTCCGCCGGTCATGTCGACCGAATAATCCGCTTTCCATTTCGTGGAATTCATAAGACCCGCGAGGCGGATGAGCTCGGCCTTGGCGTTGCCGGATGGAGGCGCGATTGTGCCGGGAGTTGTCGGCGTGCCCGAGTTTGCGGGCGTGCCGGAATTGCCGGCGGGTGAGACCACATGGCCTGAAGCAGTGGTGCTTGGGGTGCCGGTTGCGGCCGCCGGGTTGTTGCCCGTTGGGCTTGTGTTGTTCTGCGTGCAGCCCGCCAGCATAAATCCTATGAAAGCAAGCGCGAATAGCATCGATTCGAAACGCACAAAATCACCGATGGGGCGTAACGAAATAGAGGTAATTAAGGCTATGGGTAGGTGGATTGGAAAAATAGAAGAGACAGAAGAATGGAAGAATGAAAAAGAGGGAAAGGAAAAAAAGGAAAATGACGGGAAAGAAAAACCGTTCCGCCTACTGCCCGCCCGAATAGGCTCCCGGGTCTATGGGAGTGGACGGCGGGATGAAGTCCGAGTCGGAGACAGAGTTCGAGTATGTTGTGGCCGTGAAGCTGCCAATAGATATCGACCCGTCCGACTGCTTGCTGGCTCCGCCCGCGTAGAGTATTGCGCCGTCCGTCGGCGAGAAGCATGCTTCGGACCACAATGAGCTGCCTGTCTGGTTGGTGACATTGTAGCACGAAGCCGCCACGCCGGCTATGGTCTTGGACGGCAGCGAGGCTATCTGCGCCTGCGTCAGGTTGTCGGTCATCGACCCGAAGATATCAGTCATGGAGCTGTTCGCTTTCACGCAGGTCCAGTTCATGGTGCTGTTTTTTAGGCAGGCCACTCCGGCGCCGGGGGCGTCTGTCTGAAGATGATACATCCGCACATCCATCGTCTGGACGCTCATGTCATAACGGTAGGAACCGGTGCCGTCGCGGTACGCCGACATGCCCGTGAATGGAAATGCGCTGGACCCGCCAGAATCAACGCTGTATTCCACCATCCAGGCGGTTGAATTCATCTTCCGGAGCAGGCGCGCGACATCGGCCTTGGGGTCGGCCGGAGGAGCAACGATACCGGGTGTCGACGGAAGGCCCGGAGTGCCGGCGCCTATGACCGGCGCGGAATTATTGCCGGTTGGGCTTGTATTGTTCGAAGTGCAGCCCGCAAGCAGGAATCCCGCGAATGCGAGCGCGAATAGCATCCATCCAAATCGCACAAAATCACCTAATCGGGCGTTTCGGGGCGGAGGTAATTAAAGATATGGGTCGGGAGAGGGAATTCTAAAGGGGGATACCGCAGTTGGGAGAGGGAATCCGGGATTCTGGTTTTAGCGATGCGAAAGATGAGAATGAAAAAACAAAAGATTATTCGGCCCGCTACCCGCTCTGGCGGGTGTTGTTCAAGACAGTAGGTGTGGCGGGCGGGACGAAGTCGGAAGCCGAGACCGAGTTTGATACAAAGAGAGCGGTTATAGACGTCGACTGCGTCATGATTCCAGACTGCATATAGGTCTGCTGGAAGAGGACGGGGCCGCTTGGCGAATAGCATTCGGCTGCCCATGCCCAGGGCGGGCTGCTCATTTTGGTGATATTGAAACACGAGGCGGATATGCCCGCGATTGTACGGGATGGGAGCGCCGTGACAGTGTAATTGGCCGCTTTGTCAGGAGCAATGAAGATATTGAAGATATTGCTGATGGAAGCATTGACCTGCATGCAGGTCCAATTGAGCGCCTGGCCGTGGCAGATGACGCTCGTGCCGACACCGGGACCGGTGTTGGTGTTGATGATACGCGTATTCATCTGAACGCTGTTCATATCGAAACGCGAGTGGTTTCCGCCGTCATAATACATGCTCAGGTTCATGCGTGGGCCAGAGGTCCCGTTGAGCAATGATTCCATTGAATAATCCGCTTTCCATGAGATGGAACTCATCTGGGAAGCGATGCGGATGAGCTCGGCCCTGGCGGCGGCATCACCGGCCGGAGGCGTGACTGAGCCGGGGGTGCGGGGCGGAGTGATGTTGCCGGAATTGCCCGGATTGCCAGACGCTGAGGAAGATGTGTTTACAATATGGGCGATGGGGGCGATTGGAGCGCTTGTGTTTATGGCAGGAGAGTGCGGTGTGCCGGGCGGCGTGATGTTGCCGGGGGTGGCGGGCGCGTTCGGTATGGGCGCGGAATTGTTATCTGAATGACCTGTGTTGTTCTGCGTGCAGCCGGCCAGCAGCAGTGCAGTCAAAACGAGCGCGAGAAACATCCATACCATACGCACGATATCACCTGATTGGGCGTTTCGGGGTGGAGGTAATTAAAGATATGGGTCGGCAAAAAGAAATCGAGATTTTGATAAATATGGCAAAAAAACAATATGCTGCCCTTGCCGACATATTGCGGCAGGCCATATGGCGAACACTATCGGCAAATGCAAAGACTGCCGTCGCCTTTTCTGGAGGTTTGGATAGCTCGACCATCGCTACTGTGACGGGCGAGAAAACCAAAGTGTGCTTAATCAGCATGGGCGTTGCCGGCAGCCCGGATTTGGTTGTGGCAAAAGAAGTGGCAAAAGCTTTGAAGAGGCCGCTCGACACCGTGATTCTCACCCCTGCGCAGATGGTGGAGGATTTCAACACCTGCTACAAACTGATGCCCGGCAGCATAGTGGATTTGGAACTGATGATTGGAGTGATGGTGTGTGCGCGTGAGGCCAAGAGAAAAGGCTGCACGGTTCTGCTCATGGGTTCGGGGGCGGAAGAATTGTTCATCGGCTATTCGAAATATTATCAGGCGCACGAGAAAGGAATGGATTTGAAGGCGATATTGGCCGAAGAGCTTCGCACTTTGCCGAATCGGGACTTGGCGAGGACGCGGGCGGTTTGCTCGTTGTTTGATGTCGAACCTCGTTTCCCGTTTCTGGACGAAGAGTTAATTTCAGCCGTGACGAAACTGACGATTGAGGAGAGGCTTGATGACGGCGTGGCGAAAAAGCCGGTGCTGCGGGAAATGGCGGCCGCGCTTGGCGTTCCGAAGATGGCGGTTGAGAGACCGAAGAAAGCGATGCAGTATGGGAGCCACTTGCACATCATGATGAGAAAACTGATGAGAGAGGGCAGGGTGCCGAAGCTGGAAGTGAGAGTGGCAGAATGGATGAAGGGGATGAAACAAGAGAGACGGACGGACTGATGGAGCCCCTTTCTTTCTTTTGAAAAGAAAGAAAACCTGCGGCCTCGAGGCCGCAATTCGCCAACCCCTAAGTTGGCGATGCCCTCGGGTTCAAAGAAAGAAAACGATTAGGCCTGAGCGACAGGCTAGATTATCTTCCTCTTGATGAGCTGCATCTTGATGAACTGCGTCAGGCACAGATAGGCGATTATCATGCCGAAGAGAATCGGGAAATACTCCAGCGGCAGCTCGCCGAAGCCGAAGAAGTGGCGCAAGGGCGTGAGGATGATGGCGAATGAGATAGACACGATGATGAGGCTGAGCATGAGCAGACGCCTGCTCGGTCTGCTCTCGAGGAAAGGTATCTTGTTCGTGCGGATGATGTGGATGATGAATGTCTGGCTCATATTCGACTCGATGAACCAGCCGGCCTGGAAAATGGCGGCAGGCGCGTGGAAGATGAAGAGCATCACTCCGAATGTGAGGTAGTCGAAGATGCTCGAGATGGGGCCGATGTAGATGACGAAATTCTTGATGGTGTCCATCGACCATTTGGCGGGCTTTAGCAAATCTTCTGGATCCACATTGTCGGCCGGAATTCCGAGCTGGCTCATGTCATAGAGGAAGTTGTTGAGGATGAGTTGCAGGGGCAGCATGGGCAGGAATGGGAGGAATATGGAGGCGCCGACAACCGAGAACATGTTGCCGAAGTTGGATGACGAGCCCATCTTGAGATATTTCATGATGTTGGAGAATGTGCGCCTGCCCTCATCCACGCCCTCGTAGAGCACATGCAAGCTTTTGCGCAAAAGGATGATGTCGGCAGTCTCTTTGGCGACGTCGACAGCGGTGTTGACCGAGATGCCGACATCCGAGGTTTTTAGGGCAAGAGAATCATTGATGCCGTCCCCCAGATAGCCGACAACATGCTTGTTGCGCTGTAACGCGAGGATGACACGCTCTTTTTGAATCGGCGAGACCCTTGCGAAGATGGTGTTCTGCTCGACGAGCACCTGCAATGATTCGTCAGATGCTGCGTCTATCTGGTTGCCGGTTATGATGCCTTTTATTGTGAGGCCGACCTCTTTTGCTATCTTGGCATTGACCCATTCGTTGTCGCCGGAGAGAATCTTGACCTCGATGTGGCGCTTCATCAGTTCGGAGAGGCTGGCGAGCGCCGTCTTTTTCGGAGGGTCGAGGAATGCGAGGAAGCCCTCGAAGCACAAGTGGTTTTCATCGGTGACTGAATACGCTTTCTTCTCATCGCCCACTTGCTTTGAGGAGAGGGCCAGCACCCTATAACCGTCCGCGCTCAATTCCTCGTAGAGCTTCTTTGCGGCCGCGAGGTCTTTCTCCTTGAAAAGGATTTTCTTGCCCTTGCGCGTGACGTGCGTGCAGAACGGGAAGACCGATTCGGGCGCGCCTTTGGTGAGAAACACGTGCCGCTCGCCCTCGCGCGCCACCACCACACTCATGCGCCTGCGCACGAAGTCGAAGGGAATTTCATCTATTTTTCGATAGCCGGAGATGGAGGTGGCCACGGATGCGGTGTCATGCTGCATGATGGCGATGTCGAGCGGGTTGCGCAAGCCTGTCTGATAAAGACTGTTGAGGAAGGCCAGCTGCAGCACTTTGTCGTCCTCATCGCCCATGATGTTCACATGGCGCACGAGCTCGATTTTGTCCTCGGTGAGCGTGCCTGTCTTGTCTGTGCAGAAGACGTCCATGGCGCCCAAGTTTTGGATAGAGGGCAAACGCTTGACTATGACGCCTTTTTTGGCCATGTTCGTCGCGCCCTGCGACAGGTTGGCTGTGACCATGACGGGGAGCATCTCGGGCGTGAGGCCGACTGCGACGGCAAGCGAGAAGAGGAGGGCGCTGACAATGTCGTTTTTGAGCGCGGCGTTGATGAGGAAGATGATGAACACCAGCACCACGACGAACTTTATCATGAGCATGGAATAGTCTTTGATGCCGCGGTCGAACGCAGTCTCGACTCCGCTCAATGAGAGGCGCCTTGAGAGCTCGCCGAACTGGGTGAAGAGGCCGGTGCGCACCACCACCGCTTCCGCCGTGCCGGACACCACCGAGGAGCCGAAGAAGAGGATGTTGGTCTGCTCTGATGTGCCTGCTGTCTCTTTGAGAGGACTTAGGGTTTTCTCGACAGGCAATGACTCGCCGGTGAGCGAGGCCTGGTTGACGAAAAAGTCCTTGCACGAGAGGACGCGGCAGTCTGCCGGCACCAAATCTCCGGCTGAAAGACGCACTCTGTCGCCTGGCACGAGGAATTTGAGCGGCACTTCCCTCTCTGATGCCCCGCGCATCACGGTGGCGGTGTTTCGTATCATCTTCCTTAATTTGTCGGCCGCGTCTTTGGCTTTGTACTCCTGGTAAAAGCTTAATGTGACGGCGACAAAGACCATGAAGAAGATGACGCACGCGCTGATGAGGTTGGTGGCGGGGTCGATGACATAGGAGGCGGTGCCGACGGTGAGGAGGAGGAGGACCAATGGATTGAGGAAATAGGAGAGATAGGTGAGAACTAGAGAGCGCTTCTTCTTGGCAGCCAGCTCGTTTTTGCCGAAAATCGTTTGGCGGCGCTCGGCCTCGTTTTCTGACAAACCGCCGGGGGGAGACTCGAGTTTTTCAATAACTTCGTCTGTGGAGGCCGCCCATGGCTTGAAGAGGGCAATATCTTTCTTTACCAGCATCGCAAGTTAGCGGCTGCAAAAGTATAAAAATGGGGCGTCGGCGAAACCGCAGGGGGGAAGCGTCCCCCCTTCAGTTCTACGCTACTCCTGATTCCCCCCTCCCAGTTTATCCGAATATGGCTCCCATGCCCTGCTCGGCGCCGCTCTCCTCGTCCTCGATTTTCTTGAGTATGCGCTCGTTGACTTCGGGCTTGCACAAAACAGCCATGTCGCCCAGTTTCATCTTGACAAATGGCAGGTAATCGTCGGAACCGCGCAGCACGAGGTAGAGCTTCTCGCGGTCCTCGTCGATGGATGAGCCGTCCTTCACCTTGTAGCCGTTTCTGGCGAAGCTCATCTTCTCGTATGGAGCGACCTCTTTCTCGCCGTATGGGTCGGCCTCCAAGAGGGCCATGAGGGAGGCTTTTTTGTTGAGTGCGATTTCAAAGACTGCGCGCATAAAGTTCACCTTTTTTGAGATTTGGTTTCTAGCATGATTTGGGTTTCTGATCTTTGCTCGAATATCATTATTCGTATGCATAGCGCACAAGTGCCAATGCGGTTACCAGCACGCAAACCGGCCCCAAGGGCAGGCTGCTTGGCAGCCATTTGATTTCTTGCGCCAGCCACAGCAGGCCGAAGAGGCCCACGAGGAGGGCAGGCCAGAGCAGGGGCGGGCCGGGGTTTGATTTCGGGCTCATTGGATATATAGAGACGCGAACCTATTTAAATTCTCGAGGCTGAAAGAAAAGCGGATATTCTCAAAATGACGAGAGGTTCGATTAGATGATATTGGTTATTTCTGAGCCCACATCAGGCAAGAGCTTCCAGACGGAAGTGCCCAAAGACAAGCTGTCCTCGCTCCTCGGCAAGAAGATCGGCGACGAGCTCGACGGCGGCTTGGTAGCCGCCGCAGGCTACGTGTTCAAGGTCACGGGCGGCTCCGACACATCGGGCTTCCCCATGCGCCATGACGTCACCGGCCCCCGCAGGACAGGCGTGCTGCTCTCGAGCGGCACCGGATTCATCTCGCACTCGCATGGGCAGAGGGCGAAGCGCAACGTGCGCGGAAACCTCGTCTCGGACGAGATTATGCAGGTCAACTGCATGGTAAAGACGGCAGGCACAAAACCGCTCGCCGAGCTTTTCCCGACATCGACTGCGAAGAAAGAGAAAGAGAAGAGATAGATGTTTTGTGGGATAGAAGTCCGTTATTTTGAGGGATTGATTGAGCCAGGCTGAAGTCAACATCGGGATGGTGGGCCATGTCGACCATGGCAAGACCAGCCTCACACGCGCTCTCACCGGCAAATGGAC
>CAIXYX010000105.1 GCA_903923795.1 uncultured Microcaldota archaeon | reverse complement strand
TTGCGCGCCCGTTCCTTTGCACATGTCGCAGGGTGCGCGGCGGGAATATTCAATCGTGCGGCTGGTGCCTTTGGCCGCCTCTTTGAGGTCGATTGATACTTCGGCCATCAAGTTCGCGCCGACTTGTCTTCCTTGGCTGAACATGGAGCCGAACATCGAGCCGAAGGGGCTGCCTTCCATATCCCCCATATCGCCGAACGAGAAACCCATGGAGCGGAACAGGTCCTGGAAATCGCCGAAATCGGCATTGCGGAAGATGTCTTCCTGCGAATAGCGCTGGTCGAAGCCCGAATGGCCGTATTGGTCGTAGGTGCGCCGTTTCTCGGGGTCGGAAAGGACCGCGTAGGCTTCGGAGATCTCCTTGAATTTTTCCTCTGCGCCCGCGTCTTTGTTGCGGTCGGGGTGGAACTGCATGGCTAATTTTCGGTAGGCGGATTTGATCTCGTCTACACTGGCGGATTTTGAGAGGCCGAGGATTTCATAGTAGTCGCGTTTGGCAGGCATGTTGGACCCCGCTTAATTCTTGGATGGAAAAAATAAAAAGGAAAGAAAAAACCCCGAGTTCACTTCTTCTTGAACTCCGCATCTATCGGCTCATCACCAGAGCCGCTGCCGCCCGAGCCGGGGAATCCGCCCGAGCCGCCAGAGGCCGAGCCGCCCGAACCTGCGCCTCCGCTGCCAGCACCACCTGCGCCGCCGGGGCCCGAACCTCCAGATGCGCCGCCTGTCTTTTTGTATATCTCCTCACCGATTTTCTGCAATGACACATTCAGGGCATCCAAAGCCATGCGAATCGCCATCACGTCTTTTTTGTTGACGGCTCCGCGCAATGCAGTGAGTTTCTCCTCGACCTCTTTGCGCACTTCAGATGACACCTTGTCGCCGAATTCCTTGATGGTCTTCTCGGCAGTGTACAAAGTCATCTCGCCCTCATTCATTGTCTCGGCCGCCTCTTTCTTCTTTTTGTCCTCCTCGGCGTATTTCTCGGCGTCCTTCATCTTGTTCTCGATGTCGGCCTTGTCCATCTTGTGCGGGGCAGTTATGCGCATCTTCTGCTCCTTGTTCGTGCCCTTGTCGGTGGCAGTCACGTGGATGATGCCGTTGGCGTCTATGTCGAATGCCACTTCTATCTGCGGCAAGCCACGCGGCGCAGGTGGGATGCCCACAAGCGAGAAGCGGCCCAACTCCACATTGTCCTCGGCCATGGCGCGCTCGCCTTGGCAAACCTTTATCTCGACCGTTGTCTGGCTGTCTGATGCGGTCGAGAAAATCTGGGACTTTTTGGTGGGGATAGTGGTGTTGCGCTCAATCAGTTTGGTGAACACGCCGCCCATGGTCTCGATACCAAGAGAGAGCGGAGTCACGTCGAGCAAAAGCACATCTTTCACTTCTCCCGCCAATACGCCGGCCTGAATCGCTGCGCCTAATGCAACGCATTCCATCGGGTCAACGCCGCGCTCGACTTTGTGGCCGAGCATGCCCTCGACGAATTTCTGCACCATGGGCATGCGCGTGGGGCCGCCCACCATGATGACTTTG
This sequence comes from uncultured Microcaldota archaeon, assembly GCA_903923795.1. GTDB lineage: Archaea > Micrarchaeota > Micrarchaeia > Anstonellales > Anstonellaceae > CAIXYX01. Next base: position 5,301 of record CAIXYX010000105.1, on the reverse strand, counting down.
TGGATATTGTCAGAGGTCATCTTGGCATCTGCCAAAGCGGTCTTGACAGGCTTCGAGCAGCGCTGCACGATGGGGTCGAGAATTTCCTCCAATTTAGCGCGCGTCAATTTGTGCACGAAATGCTTGGGGCCGGTTTTGTCTGCTGACAAGAAAGGAAGGTTGATTTCTGATTCAAGGGTTGTGGAAAGCTCTATCTTGGCTTTCTCGCCGGCCTCGCGCAAACGCTGCATGGCCGTCTTGTCAGACTGCACATTGATTCCGGTCTCATGCAAAAAGACGCCGACCAAGTAATCGAGCACCGCTCCGTCCATGTCCGTGCCACCTAATTGCGTGTCTCCAGAGGTGGATTTGACCTCGAAAACTCCGCCGCCGAATTCCATTATGGTGACATCGAGCGTTCCGCCGCCTAAATCGAAGACGAGGATGCGCTGCTCGGCGCCGGTTTTGTCAAGACTATAGGCCATCGAAGCTGCCGTGGGCTCATTGACGAGCCGCACAACTTCGAGGCCCGCGATTTCTCCGGCATCTTTTGTGGCCTGCCTCTGATTGTCGTTGAAATATGCTGGCACGGTGATGACGGCCTTTTTCACAGGCACGCCAAGGAAGCTCTCGGCGTCTGCCTTGATTTTGCCCAAGAGCATGGCAGACAATTCCTGCGGCTTGTAGTCTTTGCCCAAAAGATTGTATTTGTAGTCTGTGCCCATCTTGCGCTTGAAAGCCATGGCGGTGCCTTCTGTGTTTGACACCGACTGCCTTCGCGCAGGCTCGCCGACAAGGCGCTGTCCGTCTTTTGTGAATGCCACATAGGACGGGAAGGCTTTGCCGTAAAGACTTGCACCCTCGGCTGAAGGAATTATTACAGGGCGGCCACCCTCCAAAACTGCGGCTGCCGAATTGCTCGTGCCAAGGTCGATTCCGATGATTTTCTCGTTTGCCATAGTTAACACCTCGATGAAATGCGAATCTAATTCGATCCGTTTTCTTCTGCTTCCTCTTGCTTTTCTGCTGTTTTTTTCTCTTGCTCTGAATTCTCGGCTTTCTTCTTCTCTTTCTCTTCTCCCTTGAATACACTCACCTGCGCGGGCCGCAAAACAAATTCGCCCATGGTGTAGCCTTTGCGCAACACCTGCGCGATTTCGCCGGCCCTGCCGCCCGCCACCTGCATAATCGTCTCATGGTAGGCGTGATTGGGCGCACCATGGCATGAAATCTCCTTAACGCCGGCATGGGCGAAGATGGAATGCAACTGCTTGTGCAAGAGCATCAGGCCGTCGTGCATGGCAGATGAATTGTTTGAGGCGGCGGGGTTGCTGGCGTCGCTTGAGCCGCTTTTGCTGTGCGCCAATGCCTTCTCGAAAACCTCGTCCATGTCGAGGAATGGCGCGAGCGCCTCGGCTTTTCCCAAGGAGCGGGCGGCCTGCTTCTCCTTCTCGGCGCGCTTCTTGTAATTGTCGAATTCGGCAGCCAAACGCTTTAGGTGGTCCTCGTATTCTGCCATCTGCTTTTGGATGATTTCGATGTCGGAGAGGGATTTGGCATTTTGGGGGGCAGAAGCTGCGGGGGCGGCGGGAGCTGCGGGAGCAGATTGAGCCGGAGGCGCAGATGCGCCGGATTGGCTGCCGCCCTGTGCAGGGTTTTTCGCCGCCTGGTTCTGATATTTTTGCCTGTCTTCTTTTCCCATCTCATGACCTCGTGAAAATCATTTGTTTTTCCGATGCAATGACCGGGCCTTTTTGTTCGAATCAAGCAATGCCGTGTGCGGAGGCGGCTCCTCGCCGACCAGCGGGTCGGACGGCATTGCGGACATCTGCATGAAATGGCGGTCCAATTCAGCCGCCATGCCTTTTGCCTCGGAGAGGGATTCGAGCATCTCCTCTTGCATCCTCTCCACCATTTCGGAGAGGCCGGACACGCGCAGGCGGTATTTGTGCCGCTCGTGCTCGAGCACGCCCATGCGCTCGAGGCGCTGGAGGTGGTGGATGACAGTCACGCGGTTCAGCCGCGTGGTCTTCGCAAGCTCCGAGCTGCCGATAGGCCTCTCGCGTGACGAGATGAGGATTGAGCGGAACACCACAGTCACGGTGCCGTCCATGTCGCGCGTGTTTAGTATGCGCAAACTCCGGCAGAGGCGCTCGAATTCATCACCTTGGGCATTTTCGCCGGAGGCATTTGTTGATCCGTCCGGGGCCAAATCTCCCTTTTTCACCGTGCGGCGGGCAACTGTTAATATCATATCTACATTTAAGCGCTAAAAATATATAAATGTATAGATGATGTCGACAGTTTCGGGAGGAGCGCCTGAGGGATTGCGGATGCGTATGCTTCAGATTATGCATGCGGATGATTTTAACCAGAGAGGGTGCCGGCCGGGATGAGACTCACTTGACGGGCTTCTTCTGCTCGGGTGGCTTTGTTCCCTGCTGATTTTTCGCATCGGCGCCCCTGCCCTGCGCGCCCTTCGAGCCTGCTGCCCCCTCCTCGCCCGTCTCCTCGCTAAAAGACGGCTTTTTGCGCATAGAAGTGTAGGTGAAGCGCAGTATGGACTGGAAGTAATAGAGCAGCACGCCCCTAAAGCGCACCGCCACGAAGAGGACGACCAGCATGACGAGCACATAAACGAGGAGAAGGACCAGCTCCAGCTTCTTCTGGTCCTCCTTGCTCACCGCAGTTTTTGTGGCGGCTTTCGGGGGCGGCTCACGGGCGTAGATGCTCACGGCAGGCGGGGGCGCATCGGCGGCCTGAAGATGCACCTGCAAAACCGCCCGCTCGAACGGGTTGCTCGCGATGATGTCGAAGGTGCTCTCGGTGTCGACGCACAGCACGCGCGAGAATTGCAGGGAGCCGTTGATGGTCTCCTCGTGGTCGAGGCTGAATGGTATCAGGTCATCGCCACTGACCGGCTTGGCGTTGACCTGCAGCAATGGATGGTTGCGCGGGTCGGTCACGTTGACCAGCATGCGGTAGCATGAATCGCCAAGTGGGATGGGGGCGTAGGCCGCGATGGTGAGAAGCAGGGGGGTGCGGATGACGGGCATCGGGCGGCTTAGATTGACCTCCTGCCTATATGTGTAATTGTAGATGATCCACGTGAGGTTGATGCTCTCATATGGGAATTGGCGCAGATATATCGAACCCGTCTTGTCGCTCACAAACGTCCAGCGCATGCGGCCCACCTCGATGCCGATGGGCTGGTTGCTCCATGCGCGGCCCGATGACTCGAGTATCTGCGCGCTGTAGTTGAACGTCGCGTTGTAGGGGTTCGGCACGGGGTGTCGCAGGGGGAGCTGAATCGGCACCTCGAGCGCCTGGTCGGAATCAGACACGCTTGGGAATGTGAAATTCTGGGAGGAATTGCCCGACTCCACCTGGCCCGTGACAGACGAATTCGGCGGGAGGCGGAAAAACACGAGACCGCCCGAATCGGATGCGCGGATGATGGAATAAGGGCTGAACAGGCGGACCTGCACTCCGGAGATGGGCTGGTTCTGGTAGTCGAGGGTGCGGACGCGGTAGGTGGCAAGATTCTGCGGGATTACGAATGTGTAGGATATCTCGTCGCCAGAAGTCTTGGGCATGGGCTGTGGCGGGGCGGAAGCCGACCAGTACGGGGTGTAGGCGGTGAGGAGGGCGGATGGCGGCGTGGTCTCCCCTGCAGACAGGCGCAAAGTCGTGCGCCAGCGGCCGGCCGCGTCGCTGAAACCCTCCTGCGTGTGGTTGAGCGTGTCGTTGATGTTCTTGTTGAAATCCCCTTTCGGAATCGCGGCGGTGAGGAGGACGTCTGGCACCGGGTGGCCGCCCGCGTCCTGCACCTGCACGAGGACTGAATATGAGCGGGCCGGAGTCTGGGCGGCGGAGGATACTGGCGAGATTAAGAGGAATGAGAAAAGCAGGAGGCACGCAAACGCCAAGGCCGAAGCTCGCCTCGCCCTATTTCGCATAAAAGCGCCGTCGCCGATTGTTTCGCACGTCATAATATCCGCTAATGTGAGGAGGGTGCGATTTAAAACCATACCCGAAAAGGCGCCTGCGGACAGATGTTTCATTTCTTTTTCGGCTCCCTCTTCTCGTCGAAAAGCTGGAAGCACAACGGGAGAATGTAATAGGCCATGGCCACGCCCAAAATGAGGCCGGTCCAAAGACGCAGGGCGTTGGTGCTCTCGCGCATGCCGAAAAGCTGAGTGGTGCCGTCGATGGCAGTGGGAATGAGGGCGAGGACGAGCCAGACGAGCGACGGCCATGCGCCGGGGTCTTTTCGCTTCTTTAGCACCCAGAATATGCCGCCCAAGAGCATGCCGCCGTAGATGCCGACATCTCTTGCGCAGACGGGGAGCTTGAGCCCTTCTCCCCTTGCGCTTGACACGATGTCATTTCTGCCCAAAACGAGTTTGTCGGATTGAGGCGTGCAGTCGCCTATTGCGAGAAGCCCTTCTTTTGGAAAGACACAGAGCGAGCGGCTGTCGAGCTGGTGGCAGGTGAAGCTGAACGCCGTATAGTAGGAGGCGGCGAGGGGCGTATTTACGGCGAGAAGGACGGGGCCTGCGAATATGAGGAGGTTGAAGAAGAGCATGACGAGCATGTAGAGGCGCCAGCCAGTCAGTTTTGTGAGCTGGGAGGGGAGAAAGGCAGAGGGGTGAGAAGGGGCATTTTTCCCCGCATTAGTTTTTTGCTCTTGCACGCTATTGGTTGAGCGGTGCGTTTTATTATACTCTCGCTGCCCCAAGGATATGCTGCGGGCCCGTAGCTCAACCTGGATAGAGCGACGCCCTCCTAAGAGCCCTTTTCTTTCTCCGAAAGAAAAGTGCTTCACCCCAAACGAAAGAGACTTGCTGGCGCAACGCGCCAGAAAATCATGTTCGACGCTCGGGTGAAATTTGTTGGAGCGAGGCGAAGGTTGGGAGTTCAAATCTCCCCGGGCCCGATCAGCCCTTTTCTTTCCGGAGGAAAGAAAAGGGCTTCCTCGGCGCGCCTCAAGCGCGCCGGGGCACCGACGGCAATCAACCGCGCTTGGGCGCGGTTGGTGCACCATCGGCTCTGAAGAGCCGATGATTGCTCAGAAGAGCCGTCGATTGGACCCCAAAAGAAAGGCTCGCTGGTGCTGCGCGCCAAAATTCAAAGTATAAAAAAATAGAAACGGAAAAGAAAAAAACCATCAGCCCTGCTGCACGTTGCCATAAGTGCTGTTGAGGACTGCCGGAGTGGCGGGCGGGGTGAAGTCGGAGTCGGAGACCGAAGACGAGACCGAGGTGGCCATTATCTTGGTCGACTGGTCAACACCGCTGACTTGGGTATTTGTCTCCAGAT
>CAIXYX010000104.1 GCA_903923795.1 uncultured Microcaldota archaeon | reverse complement strand
CGGTGGACGCTTATAAACTTCACTGGGGCAGTAGCGGAAGGAAAACACCGCCAGCTCCAGCAGGATGCCATTCAAAGCCCTGCCCTTGGCCGTCAGCGCGTATTCGATGTAAATGGGGTTGGTGCTCACCACCCTCTTGGTGATAAAACCCTCCTTCTCAAGCTCCTTGAGGCGCGTGGAGAGCATTTTGGTGCTCAGGTTGGGGTTGGAGCGCAGGAACTGGGAAAAGCGCTTCTTGCCCAAAAACAGATCGCGTACGACGTTCACTGCCCATTTCTTGCCAATATAATCTATGGCCACCTCGATGGGGCAGGCTTGCATGTATTCGGGCAAATCAGCCGGGTCCACCATAAAATCACCGCCATTGTCGATATTCTCCATTTCATTGCCGGTATTACCTATTTGTTACAAAAGGTCTTTATATTACTTATGGTAACAACCCCTTACCACCAACATGGTGATGGGTGAGTATTATGGGAGAAATGTATAGTGAAGGAATGGGCAATGCCTGCATGCAGAAAGGCGAATGCAACAAAGGCTACTGTTGCGAGGCGGCCGCGCATGGAATGGCGTGCGGATGCTCCAAAGGGGGATATGATGCCGCATGCGCTGGCGGCTCCTGTCAGACGGGGGCATGCGCTTCGGGCCGAACGGGTAGTTGTTCGTCGGGAGCGTGCTCAGGCGGCATGGGCAACAAATACAACGAGCCCCCTGAGGAGATGGTCATGAGGATGGCGGACCACGCCTGGAAAGAGCTCATGATAGACAAAATGAAGCAGGCCTACGAGAAGAAGTCGGGCAAGCAGATGGACAAAATCGCCGAGGTCGGCGTCGAATACTGCATCCGCTTCTGGGCGTCCAAAATGGAGCACAAGAAGATGAAAATGAAGGGCTACGAGGCCAAGATGCAGCAGATGGATGAATTCGGCGACAAGCTCATGGAAGCCTTCATGAGCAAATAGGTTTTTTTAGTTTTTTATTTTTTTCTTTTTTGCCAGTTTTCTTTATTCTTCGAAATAGAGGTCAAATATGGTGTCGAGCGCGCCGAGGGCGTGGGAAAAGGTCTGAAATTCCTGGCTTGCCGCCTTCTCGGGCGCGGCGCTGCTTATCCTCTGGTTCCATTCATTGTGCATTGAAGTCATGACACTCTGGAAATACTCGAAGAAGTTGGTTATCCGCATGATGAACCTCGGCGAGGCGCCGGGAGGGTTCATCAGTTTGACAAGCTCCTCCTCTGGCACGTGGCCGTCGAGCATGTACTGCCTCAGCTCTTTGACGTTGTAAGGCACGCATTCGAGGAAGAATGGCCGAATCAACAAAGCGGTGAATCCGTTGATGGCCGTCTCCAGTTCGGTTATCTCCTGGGGCGTGTGGGTCTTGCCGTCGCGCTTCCATGCGCTTTTCATGCCGTTCCAGCTCGCGGTCCGGGCCGCTTTGACGAGAGAGTGATAGGCAAAGCCGTAGTGGACGTGGTTCCGCTCCAAATTCACCATCACGTCATCGCTTTTTTCCATCGGCGGCCGGAAAAGGTATTTTTTGCAATTCACCGCCAGAGATCGG
>CAIXYX010000103.1 GCA_903923795.1 uncultured Microcaldota archaeon | reverse complement strand
AATGACACTCGAAGAGCTCGACAAGCTGACAGGCGTCGGGTGAGATGGTGTTCACCTTCGATTCGAGCGACGAGCTCAAAGAGGCGATGGCCAAGCTTGCCAAGAAAGATAAGGTCTGCTCGTTGGCGCTCAACAAGAAAATCCGGCAGATCATCTCCTGCGACGAAACAACGATTGAACATTATCCGGATTCGAGTTATGAATTAGCCGGAACCAAACACGTGCATATCGCCTCGAGTTTTGTGCTTTTCTTCAAGGTGCTAAAGGAAGAGGGACATATCAGATTCCTGAAGCTGGAGCACCATGACAAGGCTTTCAGGAGATAGGGTCAGATGATCATATTTCTTGCTAACCGAACGGATTGCTTCCGCTCGTCGTGTTTCGCAGAGTATAGACACATTTAAATATATTGATAACCACAGACATAACAGGTGATAAAATGGCTGTCAACGGTTTGATCACTAAAGTGGATGCGAAAACGATGAATGGTGTGGTTCTAAAAGGCCAGGAAAAAATTCAGGAAACACTGATACCGCTTATCGCCCGCACGGCGAAACAGAATGGACAGGATTTTACGTATACCAAAATCGAGAATATCGCAGTAAGCATGGCCCAGAGCAGCAATATGAATGATTATCGGTATGAATTCAACTATCCGGATGCAAATAAATTGAATTATCCGGAAAGCGTTGGTCCTGCACCGCTTAAGAAAACCGGCCTCGTGGCCGCGGGAGTCGCGACCGTTGCGGTTGCGTTCCCGGTTTTGCAGTCAATATTGATGTATGGCAGAGAGATAGTTGAGGGTGCGATGAAATTCACCAATTACGGCGACTATCAATGGCTGGCCGTGTTCGCGGCGGCTGCCACAGGAGTGACAACCGCAGCAGTCAAGATTTTCAAGAGCTGGAAAAAGGATTCGGACAAGGTTTGGCAGCTCTTCGCCCAAAACATCGGATCAACCATTAACTACTATCTTGACAAGGAAAGCGGCAAAAGCGAATAAATCGTATTTCTTTTCTTTTTAACTTTTTTATCTTCAGACTATTTTCCCTCTCGCCAGCTGCGCATTGCCGCCGCCCTTCGCACCTTTTGACTGCAAAAGCGCGAGAGCATCCTCTTTTCTTCCGCTCGGAACAGCCACCACAAAGAAATTCTCCAAATTAGACAGAATGGCGACAAAGCCTGCCGAATTTGCAAGGCGGGCTGCCGAATCCATTGTCTTCGGCGACCATGGAAGTTTAGTGAGTTCAATAATCGTCTTCTTTCCTGCTTTGGCCTTCTCCACTTCCTCGGCCATCACAGTGCCGGCAGTCATCTCGCTCATCTTCTCCATCTGCTTGCCACGCTCTTTCCACTCCTCGAAAAGACGCGAAACTGATGCGGGAAGCTGGTTTTCAGGCACCCCTAAACTGCCTGCCATCCCCTTGATGAGCCCTTCGCGCTCCTGCATATAGCGCACGGCGGCCGAATAGCATTTGAAGGTGATGCGCTCGACGCCGTCCTGCACAGATTCGCGCTTGACGACTTTGAAGAGCCCGATGTCGCCGGTGCGGTCAACATGAGTGCCGCCGCAGGCCTGATGGTCGATGTCGCCGATGGAGATGATTCGCAATGCAAGACCGGGCACTGCGCCACCCTGATAAATCCTGAAACCGAATTTCTGCTCGGCTTCTGTGCGCGAATAGACTTTCTTGTGAACAGCGATGTTGGAGGAGATTATCTGATTCGCGCGCCTCTCAATGGCGTCAAGCTCCTCGTCGGTGATGCGCTTGTAATGCGTGAGGTCGAGGTGGGCCTTGAATTCGTCTTTCTGTGAGCCGCACTGCCAGATATGAGGCCCGAGAACATCGCGCGCTGCGGCATTGAGCACGTGCGCGCCCGAATGATGGGCGGCAATTTGCCGGCGGCGGTCTGAATGTATTTCGCCGCGCACCATCTGCCCCTGCGTGAATTTCTGCGGCTCGGCCACCTTGTGCAAGATGACGCCGGCCTCCCGTTTGACTTCAGACACTTGCTGGCCTGCGAGAGTGCCGGTGTCGGAAACTTGCCCTCCGGATTCGGCATAAAACGCGGTGCGGTCAAGCACGATCCAGCCGTCTCTTACTGCCAGAACTTTGGCGTCGAATGCGAAAAGATTCTCGTAGAAGAGAGCTTCTGTTTTCGGCAGGCCATGAACATCGACGCTTGCTTTCGGCGGAGCCTCCTCGTCCTCATGGCGCACCTTTGCATAGAAATCTGCAGGTATGGTGATGGGGAATTTCTGCTCTTTGGCGGTTTGCTCCACCATCTCGGGAGGAATTCCGTCCGAGACATAGAGAGTGACGAGTTCTTCAAGAGTGATTTGCCGCCTTGCGGCCGATGCCCTCGACACAAGGCTGGCCACTTTGCCTTTCGCCTTCCCTTGAGTGGTGCGGTATTTCGCCAATTCTTCGGCCACGACATCGGATGCGGTTTTCACGCCTTCGCTCAAGTGAGGGAAGAGGGGCTTGAGATGAGCCGCATGGCCCTCGAGAATGGAGGCCCAGTCCAAATCCCAATGATATTCGTCTGAATAACCGAATGCTCTTCGTAGGATGAGGCGCAAGTTATAACCGCCGCCTGAATTCGAGGGCAATTGGCCGTCGGTTACCGTGAAGAGAAGAGTGGAGAGATGGTCCGCGCAGGCGTAGAGGGCGAATTGGGAGCGCAAAGTCGGGAAGAAAGCGGCTCTGTCAACGCCGAGTTTCTTGGCTATGGATTCCTCCTCATTCTGCACTGCTCGGCCCTCTTCTGAATCCAGCGCACCCGACAATTTTGCATATTCCTCGAAGAGTTTGGGCTCGACTTTGACTCCTGTCTTTGCCTTCATCTTGTCGATGACAGGACCAAAGACCAATTCGTACGAGGTTGGTGTGCCATGCCCAATCCATGCGAGGCGGGCGAGGCCCGCGCCCATGTCTATGACTTTTGTGGTGAGCTCGCGGGTTTTGCCACCCGGCAAAACTTCATATTGCATGAAAACGCAATTACCCAATTCTATTCCTCGGCAGAAATATTCCATTGAGGGGCCGAAATTGCCGCCCCCCACCCAAACATCTTCACGGAACACGAATTCATTTTCCGGCAGGCCAAGAGCTTTCAGATAATTTATGTCGTGTATGATGGCCTCGTTTTTCCAGTAGAAGACTCCGGTTTTCGGCGTGTTGAAGGCGCACTGGCCCACCATTACGAAATTGGTGTAATGCCGTCCCGTGACGCCAACATTTGTGAGGTCGGAAAAGCGGATGCATGGCTGGGGCACGATGAGTGGGTTTGCTGGCGGGTCCATCTCGCCAGAAACGACGTATGGCTGGAAGTCGTTTATCGAGGCTATTGTGAAATATAAATCATCACGCCATCGGGCGACTGTCGGGTATGGTTTGAGGGAAGTGTGACCGGAGTGGGTGAAATACCTCTCAATCTCTTTCCAAGTCTCGGCGTAAGTCAGCTTCTTCGAACTGCCCGGATTGCCGATGAATTGATAACCTATGCAGGCAGAATCACCGCATTGGGTTCTTGGGGCTTGTGACCAGAAGTGCACGTGGCAAGAGGCGCATTGCTGTCTTGTGTATCCCCGCTCGCGCAAAATCGGCAAGTCGTAATGTGTTTTCCAGTCGGCGGCGAACTGGGCACGGAGTTGGGCTTTGTCGACCATGGAATTAGAAGCAAGGATGAGATTAAAAAACCGATGATGGATCCGCGCGGGATCGAACCGCGAGTCTCCGCTGTGTGAGAGCGGCGTGTTAACCATTCCACCACGGATCCGTAGTGTCGCAGAGATATAGACGCGAAAAAGGAATATAAAGCAGACGAGTCCAATACATCCACCGTAAGCTCCCATAGTCTAGCCCGGTCAAGGACAGCGGATTCTCAACGGCCTTTTCCGCCTGAGGGCGAAAAGCCTGAGGGAAAAGCCAGGGAATCATCCGCTAACACGGGTTCAAATCCCGTTGGGAGCATTT
>CAIXYX010000102.1 GCA_903923795.1 uncultured Microcaldota archaeon | reverse complement strand
TCCCTGAAGTGGCCGAGAAATGCGCGCAGGCATCAAAATCACAGATACGCGACATAATCGGCGAGAACGAGCTTGTCTTCCTCTGCGCAGGCATGGGAGGAGGCACAGGAACAGGCGCGGCGCCGGTAGTGGCCGAGATAGCCAAAGAACAGGGCGCAGTCGTCGTGTCCATTGTGACCATCCCCTTCGCATTAGAGCGTGCACGTGTGAAGAAAGCAGTGTGGGGTCTTCAGCGATTGGCCGAGCACTCCGACACCATGGCGGTCATCGACAACAACAGGCTCGTGAAATACTGCCCCAACTTGCCCATCTCCGACGCATTCAATCTCGCCGATGCAATCACCGGCAAGGCTGTGCGAGGCATCGCAGACACGATTATGATGCCCTCGCTGATGAACATAGACTACGCCGATGTCCGCTCGATTATGGAGAAAGGCGGCGTGGCTCTCATCTCGATGGGAGAGGCGCACGGCAACGACCGCGTGCAGAATGTCATCAAAAACACCCTCGACCACCCGCTGCTCGATGTCTCCTATGAGGGAGCCAAGGGCGCACTCTTACACATTGCGGGTGGCACGAGCTTAACGCTTGGTGAATCAATCCAGGTGGCAGAAGGCATCAGCTCGGAATTCGACGCGAACGCCAACGTGAAGATGGGCGCCCGCCTCGACCCCACAATGGGTGATTTGGTGACAGTCACATCGATTGTGACCGGCCTCAAATCGGGCCAGCTCGAAGGCATACTGGGCACATTGTCCGGCGGCCAGCAGGCCCCGGCCAAGACGTCGAGCATGATGGAGAGCATGATAGAGATTTAGAGGAAAAACCTCGAAACTTTCTTTTTTATTTTTAATTCATTTTTTTATATTTATTTAACTTTTAATTCAGTTTTTTTCTTAGGCATTTTTTCAAGTAGATTCAAACGCTTCTTGAGTTCGATAGCTTGCTTTTCTGTTGCAAACTCTATGCCGTGCTTGAGGCATTCGATAGATCGTTCGTAATCGTGCAGGTATCGATAAATATTTGCCATCGACACCCATGAGTCCGACTGCTTTGGATATATATCAAGGCTTTTTTGAAACTCTGAGATGGCACGTTTGGCTGGCTCAGAGATATCTTGGAGGTATGCTTCTAACTCGAAATCTGAGGAGATGATACTGCCAAGAAAGTAATGCGAACGAGCATCATTATCATTTTCCTCCAAAGCGCGTGTAAAGTATGTGGTTGCGCGGCGTTTATAATCACCGAGAGCATTGAGATCCTGCTTCGAACGATTCTGGTATTCCTTGATACGGGCGAATATTGCCCCCTGCATATAAGCGACTTCTATTCGTGATGCGTTCGACCAGGGAATTTCATCAGTATACGAGGTATATTTCTTCTTCATAAGTTCAGGAGTATAATACATCACCTGTAGATTGCCGTTTTTCTGAAACATATATGTCTCTAAATATAAGTTGTCTATATGGAGGAGAGTATGGCCAGCAATATCATGATTGGCATACATATCCACCTGAAAAATCCGCTCCGGAGCTACACCAATACCGACCAGAAAATCAGCGAAAAGGATAACGCTGATGTTGCAATCAACCTTCTTGTTTTCTAGAAATGAGATTAATGAAGAAATATCCTCTCCGGTCCAGCTCGCTTTATTTTTAATAAATAAGTAATGCTGATAGAAACTGAATGCCAATAGAAGTTGTTCGCTTGTTTTCGGAGTTTCTTCTGAGAGGGTTGAGCGATATAAGTTGACTGCACCTTGCTGGAAAATACGGTAATTCTTCTCATAATCCGTAAAGTCCGCGTTCTTGACTCCCACAACAAATTTCGATTCGGCTTCAAGCAACCGAATACCGGCATAAGTTTGTATAGTATTCTGTTTTCCAAGCAGTTTGAGATGGCTGGTTGAAGCAACAACCACGCCAGCGGCCGCGAATTTGAGAAAATCCCGTCTTTTCATCGAAAAACAACCCTTCCATAATTTGGGCATTGCCATTGGTAATTCTTTTTTCCGGGGTTTTTGCGCCTCTAGCGCAAAAAGCCCTTGGACACAGGGGGAATCGAACCCCCAGTCTCTGCCTTGCGAAGGCAGCGTCTTACCGTTCGACTATGTGCCCATTAATGAATGGATTAAAATACGACCAATCAATTGACGCATGACAGGTTTATAAAAACACTTCCAACCTCAAGTTCACCATGCGCGTTGTCATCCTCTTCTCCGGCGGCAAGGATTCAGTCTTTGCCACCCACCTCTGCCTCAGTTGGGGCTGGGAGGTGCAATGGCTCACCATGCACCCGCAGGAAGATTCGATGATGTTCCATCATCCGAACACCGAATGGTGCGAATTGCAGGCAAAAGCGGCCGGAATCAAACTGATTGAGGTAAAAACTACTCATGAACATGAGCTCGCGGACCTCGAGAAAGCCATAAAGAAGCTAAAAGTCGACGGCATCGTGTCTGGGGCTGTCGCCTCAGAATATCAAAAACAGCGCATCGAAGTCATCGGTGAAAATCTCCGCTTGCCGACTTTCGCACCATTATGGCACAAGGGGCCGGATGTGCTGAAGGAGATGCTCGGACAAATGGAAGTCTATCTTGTTTCAGTCTCGGCCGAAGGGCTTGATGACAAGTGGCTTGGCAAAAGGCTCGAGGAGAAAGATGTCGACAGACTCATGGCCATGAAGCCTGCCATCCATCCATTTCTCGAAGGCGGCGAAGGCGAGACTTTTGTCGCCGATGCGCCGTTTTTTGGCAAGAGGATAGAAATTAGGGGATGGGAAAAGAAGTGGGCAGGGCAAAGTGGAAAATGCCTCATAAAAAAGGCCAAACTAACGGCGAAGTAAAAACTAAAACAAAGTGACTCTTCTTATTTCTTGGCCGGCTCCGTGCTCAATTCATCCAGCTTCTGTATTATCGAGTTCAGTTCGTCGCCGAACACCATCGAAATCTTGAACGAGCTTCTAATCCGCGTGGTAATCGGAACATCCTTGTTTATGTTCACCATGATGCCCGAGGTGGCGTTTGTCATGTCGACAGGCACTGATGCGCGAAGATGCAAAGTGTCATTGAGATGCAAACTGACGGCCTGCCCAGTGCCAGATGTTGCGATGACATTGCCCTGTATAGGGATGTCCAATGAAAGAGGTATGGCGAAATTCTGCGGCATTATGTCCGAGAGAGGGAAGCTCTTCTCCACCGAAACTGTTGTCTGCAAGTCAGGCGAGGCTGCGGTGAATTCCTTTTGCTGCAAGGCGCGCAAATCATTGGCCATGCCGCCCAAGACTGCCCGATCGGCCGCGCTGATGCCGGCATTTTGTGAATTGTTGAGCGTGAGGTAGAGGGAAGTCGCGCCCAAGAGCAGGGCGATGATGGAGAGGACGAGGGGCAGCATGGAGCCGTTGCTCGACGGCGGCTCGGAAGGCATGGAGATGTTCAAGTCTGCCGCTTGAGTTGGGCCCGAATTCGCGGGACGCGCCATGAGGCCGGACGGGAGCCGGTTATAGGTTTCGTTTGCCATAGCTTTGCATGGTGGCTCAAGATTAAAAATCAAAGCTTCATAGAAGAAGCCAGCATATTCCCATAGGTGATATTACATGCCCAAAGTCTTGTTCAAAAACGACAATTTGACAGTGGAATGCCCGGCCGGCACAAAACTGGTTGATTTGGCCGAGAGCAAAGGCGCAAGCATAAATTTCTCGTGCAAAGAGGGCGTGTGCCTCACCTGCCTCGTGACGGTGGTGAGCGGAGGTCAGAACCTCAATGCCATGACCGAGAACGAGAAGAGCACGCTCGAGGCATTTGGTGCTAAACCGAACCAGCGTCTTGCTTGCCAAGTGGTGGTCAACGGCGACTGCGCATTCGAGAGCGTTGGATAGATGGCAAATTCGGCAGATATCAGTTCGGCAGATTGCCCTAATCCGGCCTTGTGGTGACAGATGAGCTCGTCAAACCCGTTCCCGTTGATTATCGGCGCACTCGCTGGCCTCGGGGCCTACTTCTACGGCCTTGCGCTTTATCACATTTACAACCTGATAAAATACACGCCGACGTCGAAAGCGGTTTCCGCCGCGCCCGGCATCACCGAAGTCTGCGGGAAAGCGAAACCATTCGGCGAATTGAAGACTTCGCCATACAACCAAAAAAGTTGCGTGTTTTTCGAGACTGCCATCTACAAATGGCATGGCTCGGGTAAAAACCGCAGCCGCAGCATGGTCAGGCATTTCTGGAGCAAGGACCCGTTCTATCTCGAGGATGACACCGGCGCCATCACCATCCAGTCTCCATTGGAGGCTGGAAGCAAAAGCACCGTGAACGGCATTGCCAACCTTCTCGCGCATCACAAGATGACCCCGCAGAATTACCTCAAGAGGGACATCAATGCCAGCGCAGTGCCATCAACTGGCAGCATCTTCGGCGCGATTTCAAATGTCATCGCCATGGTGACCGGAGGCAAGAAAACCGCAGCGCCCGAACCTCCTCCCGAGAGTACGCAGGGCAAATTGAGGGCATTTCTTAGAGCCGAATACCCCGACTTGCTCGATTACGGGGACAGGGTCGACGTTGAGGAGACATACATCGAGCCGGGGGATTCGATTTATGTGCTCGGAACCGCCGCAGTGCAGCAAGCGGGGGAAGGCAGTTCGCAAGACAGCATCATGGTCGGATATGACCCGTCCGACGGCGTGTTCGTTATTTCAGATGGCAGCGAGAAAGACGCCCGTGGCGCGACGGAATGGGGCACCATCCTCGCGGGATTGGGCGGGCCGCTCCTCTTCGGATTCTGCACATGGGCTTTTTTCGCGTATTTCAAATGGATTGTCCTTGATTTGGTCGGCCTGCTCGTCCTTCTGATGTACGCCGGCCTCCTTCTTGTCAATCTTCTCGAACTCTACAACGGCACCATCCGCCTGCGCCAGAATATCGAGAAGGCAAAAGCAAACTTGGATGCGCTTTATCAGATGCGCCATGACTTGGTGCCGAATCTGGTCTTGGTGGTGGAGACAGCCGCCAAACGGGAGAAGAGTTTGCAGACTGAAATTGCTAATCTGCGGGCCATGCAACTTGAGGAGGCGGACAAAACAGTGGTGGCCTTGGCCGAGAATTATCCCATTTTGCAGTCGAACCAGAATTTCATCACTTTGCAAAAACAACTGGCCGAAATACAGGAGAAACTGGCAGGTTCACAAAGTTATGTTGTTGATGCCACGACGCTGTACAACCAGAGGGTGCAGTCATTCCCCTACTTCTTGATGGCGCCGATGATGGGGCTGAAACCTATGCCGATGCCGGCAATGAACGGATAAGCGCCAAAGCCATCGGCAAAAAATCAGACTTTCTCGGCCCGCATCAGCCATTCGGTGTTTCTTCCCATTTTCTGTTCAAAAGAAGCTTCAGCGGATAGCCAAAGCGAACCGGAATATGCGGCCGGCAATTTGACAGACATCCTCTTTACCGTGCATTTGAAAGCCAGCACCGGAATCATGTGCCGTCTTTTGCGCGTTCCGGCATTGAATGAGCCGCGCAAAGAGATGAGATGGATTTGCGCGTCGAGCGAAAGGGAGGAGCGAAGATAATTTGACAAGCTCGAAACAGGATCCTCGCCCTCATTGACAAGCACGCAGGGCAATTCGATTTGTATTTTGCCCGCCAAATCGGTTTTCTCCAAAAAGAAATAACGCCCGTTGTCCTCGAAAAGCGCGCAGACGAGGGCGGATGGAAGAATGGTTGGGCGAGGAGGTTTGCGGGTGCCCATGGGTTTCTTTCCTCTTTCCCGCCATTTCCACTCAATTTCCGCTTAAGTGCCCTCTTTCCACTCTTCGGCATAAGCCACCTGCTCTTTGGTGGGCTTGTCGAGCACAATGCCTCTTGTCTTGAGGATGCGCGCGGCGGTGGCATCATCAATCTCTTTCGGCACATCCATGACGCCCGGAGCGAGCTTCTTGCCTTTCGATTTGGCCACCAACTCGCAGCAAAGTGCTTGGATGGCGAATGAGCCGTCCATGATTTCCATTGGATGCCCCTGCCCAGAAGGACGGGCCAGATTGACGAGACGGCCTTCCGAGAGCAGATAGAGAGTCTTACCGTTCTTCAAATGGTAGGCGGTGATGTTGTCCTTCACCTCTTCCACCTTTTTGCTCATTGCCCGAAGCGCGGGCTCGTCGATTTCGACATTGAAATGGCCGGCGTTGCAAAGAATCGCGCCGTCTTTCATCAATTCGAAATGCTCGGCTCGAATAACGTGCTTATTGCCGGTGACGGTGAGGAAGATGTCGCCAACTGCAGCCGCCTCCTTGTGGTTCATCACGCGATAGCCTTCATACATGGCGCATAAAGCCCTATTCTGGCCTGATTCGTGGGGCCCGAGAGTGCCCTCAACTTCCACCACGCCGACCTGCGCACCAAGCCCTTTGAAGCGCGAGGCGGCTCCACGACCGCACCAGCCATAGCCATAGACAACCGCCACTTTGCCGGCGATAATGGTGTTGGTGGCCTTCATGATGGCCTCAATGGCACTCTGCGCGGTGCCGAACTGGTTGTCCAAAAGGTATTTCGAATGAGCATTATTGACCGCATAAACAGGCAGCTTGAGGGCTCCGTCCTTTTGCATGGCCTTGAGCCGGACTATACCGGTTGTCGTCTCCTCGCAGGCACCTATGATTTCCTTGAGCTGCGCGGGTCTCTTCTCATGAAGGCGCATCGTCAAATCACAGCCGTCATCGATGACAATGTTCGGATGCCCGTCAAGCACTGCATCTATGCATTCGTAATATTCGTCATTTGTTTGCCCGGCCCACGCGAACACTTCGAGCCGGCCCGGTGATTCCTCGGCCAATGCCGCTACAGTGGCATCGTCTGTGGTGTTCGGATTGCATGAGGCGCCGAAAACAGTCGCGCCGCCGTCGCGTAGAGTTCGGAGCAGTATGCCTGTCTTCTTCTCCAAATGAAGAGCGATGCCTATTTTCAAACCCTTGAAAGGCTGCGTCTTGATGAATTCCTTTCTTATGTCCATCAAAACAGGCATGTGGCTCTCGGCCCACGCCAATTCCTGCCGGCCACGTGCCGCCAACTCGGGGTGCTTTATTTTGCTCATAAGAATCAACGAATGGATTTGGGGTGCAGGATATAAAATTGGATGGGCGAGCATGGGTATAAAATTGGATGGGCGCATTACAAAATCATGGCAAACTTCGAGCTTTTCGCATTAGGCACGCCGGTAATGGACGGTTTCGCGCAAGTCGATGGCGCTTTCCTCGCCGCGCACAAATTGGTGCCCGGCTCAAGCAATTTCATGAACGAGGCTCAATTGGCTACTCTCGAAAAAGCGCTGGCGGGCAGGATGCTACGCTGGGACCCCGGCGACAATGCGAGAAATGTTTGCGAATCATTCGCGCGCCTGCAGAGCTTTGAGAAAAAGAAAGCTGATGAATACGGCGTGGCCTATGCGGGCACTCTTGGCAATGACCAGACAGGGGACAGGTTCTTGCAGATGCTCAAAAGCGCGCAAATCACGCCGCTCATGCAGTATGTGAACGGCGCATCCGGGCGCATACTCGCGCTCATCACACCCGACGGCCAGCGCACATTCGCCGTCTCTTTGGGTGTGAGCGAGCAGTACAAGATGCCCGCCGATTTGCCCAAAGCGAAATATTTCTTCATCGCATCAATTACGGCCTTGACGCCGGGGCCGATTTCGCGCGTTGCTTGGCAGATGGCGGAGCAGATGAGGCGGCAGGGCACGAAGATAATCATAGCGCTCGAATCCCCCAGCATGCTCGGCAAGTACAAGGAGAGGGCGAAAGAGCTGGCGGCGAAAGCAGATACGCTATTTCTCAATGAGGAGGAGATGAAGGCGCTCGGGCTCGATGAGCAGGCGCTCGCCAAGCTCGCGCCTCTCGTCTTCCTCAAAAGAGGACAAAACGGCTCGACGATATTTTCGGATGGCTCAAAATTGGCTGACGTGCCCATTCACCCCGCGAAAAAAGTTGTGGACACCACAGGCGCAGGTGACAATTATGCCGCCGGAGTTATTTGGGGCCTTTGCAGCGGGAAAGACGCGATTTCATCTGCCAAAATCGGCAGCCGGCTTGGCGCAGCCGCGGTGGAGAAATATGGAGCGAGCCTGCCCAATGATTTCCGGCTCTGAAAAGGATTTCTTTTATAATCCCCCACCCCGAAATGGCGTCAGAGGGGTGAATATGAAAACAAAAATGAAAAAACCCGTTGCAAAGAAACCCGCCGGCTTAGTTGCGAAAAAAACGGCGGACGCGATCGGCTGGTCTGTAGGCATCGCCGGGGCCCTGATGTTCCTGTTCGGGATCATCCTGTTCCTCAACCCTGCCCAGACCCTCGAGGCTTCGGTGTTTCTCTTAGGTTTTGTGCTGCTGGTGGCCGGAGGCCTCAAGCTGCTTGAAGGATTGGTGTTCGCCAAAAAGAGCGGGCTGGCCGGATTTTTCGTGACCACCGGACTTGTGACCGCGCTATTCGGCGCCATAATGGTCCTGATGCCGGGCGCGGTCGCGTTGGGAGTGTTCCTCACGTTCGGGGTGCTGGTCCTGATGCTGGCTTTCCTCGCGCTTGTCGGGGGCGTCTGGCAGATAATGTTCGCGCTAAAGAACAAGAGACGCTCGGTCCTGCTGCTGATGGGATTATTGTACATCCTCTTCGGCATATTCGTGCTGATCAACCCGCTCGTCGCGACGATCACGATGCTTAGCATGATGGGCCTCTTCGCCATGTTCTACGGCATGCTCCTGATCATGCTCGCGGGATATGTGCGCGATGCCCTGGCGTGAGCTGAGCGGTTTTCTTTTTTTATTTATTTATTTTTTCTCTGCTTTTTCATATAAGATAGATAAAAATTAGACGCCGAGGATGGGATTTGAACCCATAATCCCAGTGAAGGGATCAGTTGGCTTGAGCAGGAAGGGAACGCGCAAACGCAACTGTTGGCGTTTTTCCCAGGTTTTTGGGCCTCGAGCCCAAAAAGCTGTTCAAGACTGACGCACTACCGGATTATGCGACCTCGGCGAAAGAGATTTTGATTAAAGAGATTTAAAACAGCATCCGGCTTCTTTCTTTTGAACCCGGCGGCTCAACGTGTTTTTTTCCACCTGCGCGTGGTCGTGACAGTTACAATGGTGTCACCGGCATCAGCCGTGGATTTGGAGAGGGGCATTTCGGCGGCAGACGAATGGACGTACACTATAGTCTCGGAAGGAAGAGAACCTGCCAACGCCGGGAGATTATTCAACTCGCGCACCAATTGCCGCATGGAGAAATCAGCCACCACCGGCTCTGGAAGGATTTCAACTGCTGGAGGGGGATATTCGTCAGGTTCGACTGACACCATTGATTCGGAGATGCTGATCCCCTTTTTATTGAAATTGAGAAATGCCACCACAAGGAGATTGCACCACCAAAGCGTATAAGGGTGATGGACCAGATGAAAAATAGAACAGTTCGTTTAACGGCGAGTCCGATTTTTCTTCGCGTGAGTGGTGTTCGCGTTTGCCTTGCTTATGTTTTTCTTCACCCGAAAACATCCCATTAGATAGAGGGAGATGAGCTGGATGGCTATGGAAATCTCGACCAGATGCACGGCATGCAAGGAGACGAAACTCGCCAAGAAACCGGGGATGAGCAATGCGAGGATGCCAAAACTGGCAGCGCCGCAGGTGAAGCCTGTGCTGCATGCGCTCAAAGCCACGAGGCCCAAGAACGAGCTTAAGATGGACAGGATGCCATGCCCCGAATAGGCGGCCAGGTTCGTTTTTAGCGCACGCACGGTGCATGCGAAAGTAGTTGCGAAAACCAGGAGGAAGACAACTGCGAGGAGAGGTTCGTCGTTGTAGACTGTAGAGGGCGTGAGAGCGGCTGCGAGGATGAACGCGAGCGCGAATATGAGCTGGCTTTGGCGCGAGGAGAATAGTTCGGGCAGATACATGACAGGAAACATAGCAAGAAGATTAAAAATGGCCTCGAAACAGCGGTTTTGCCAACGGAGACAGCGGTTTTGGCCAACGAAACATTATACCCGCCCGATAGGCTCCATTAAATACCCCGAACGGGCCAATTATACTATCCCCTGCTTACCTGGTGTCCTATGCTGCCACCTGTTTGCTCGACTGTAACAAATTTACGACAGAGCGTGGCCGCGGAAAAACTTTAGGAGAGTGAACCAGATGAGATTCGACCAGATGGGCTTGTCAAAGCCCCTATTGGATTCGCTGCACAAAATGGGTTTCGATACGCCCACGCCTATTCAGGAACAGGCAATACCGATGCTCATGCAAGGAAAAGACTTGTTCGGGCAGGCGCAGACAGGCACAGGCAAGACAGCCGCGTTCGGGCTTCCAATCCTCGAGGCATGGCTGCGCTCCTCGAAAACACGGACAACTGAAAATACACCATCCCAAATGCAACGCCAGAATATGGCAAATGCGCCCCAGAATGTCAACGGGCCGCCGACAGCGCACATGAGCCGCTCTGGCGCGCCATACATATCCCGCCATCCGCAGAATCAGGAGAGACTGCCTCCCCGCGCAGCCACACCATACGCAATTGTCCTGGTGCCCACCCGCGAATTGGCGGTGCAGGTGAATCTCTCATTGCAGAAGATGGCGCAGAACACTGGCGCCACAGTCATTCCCATTTACGGCGGAGTGGAGATGCGCAGACAGTATAGGATGCTCAGTTCGGGCGTTGACATTATTGTCGGCACGCCGGGCAGAACTCTTGACCATATCAGGCAGAACACGCTCAAATTAGACAAGGTGCAGGTGGTCGTGCTGGATGAGGCGGACAGGATGCTCGATATGGGCTTTATCTACGACGTCAAATCCATTTTGGAGCTCACTCCGCACAGCAGGCAGACTCTTCTCTTCTCCGCCACCCTGCCGCGCGAGATTGTGCAGATTGCGCACAAATACATGAAAAATCCGCAGACCATCAAGGTATCCGAGGACGTGCTGACTGTCGACCTCATAAAACAGCATTATGTTCGCGTGGACAAAAACAACCGCTTCGGCATGCTGCTCGCGGCGATGCACACGCTAAAACCATTTCTCTCGCTCATTTTCGTGAGAACCAAACACGACGCGAAAAAGCTCGCCCGCCAGCTTAGCATGAGCGGAATAAAGGCTGATGCCATGCACGGCAATTTGCGCCAGAATGCGCGCGAGAGGACGATGGGCGCTTTCCGCAATGGCAAAATAGACGTGCTGGTCGCAACGGATTTGGCCTCGCGCGGAATAGACGTGACCGGCATCTCGCACGTGTTCAATTATGACATGCCGCCAGACCCGATGACATATGTGCACAGAATCGGCCGCACGGGTCGCGCAGGTTCGGAAGGGGTTGCGGTTTCATTCATCTTGGGCAACACCAGAAATGTTGTCGAGACAATCCAGCATGCCACGGGCTCGACAATTTCCGAGATGCCGCTCACGGCAGAATTAGTGTCAATGCCCGAAGGATTTTCACGGGATGGCGGCGATGACAGCCGCGAGACTCACGGGCATGGGCACATGGGCGGCGAGAGATTCGACCGCCCCGCGAGGCATCGGCGCGAGGGGGGGAGCGGATTCGGGCACCCGGCGCACGGGCGCGCACGGGAGGGCGGCGAGGGATATGGACGGCCTTCGCATTCTCGGCATGAAGGAGACTCGGAGTGGCACGGCGGCAGCCCGCATCACGGCGGGAATTCGCATCGCCAAGGACGGACGAAAAGCCATGGAGCAGGCGGGCGGCCCGGAGATTCACGACCGTCATACTCTGGCTCTCGCCCCTCGCACCAGGGCGGCTCAAGTCATTCGTCGAGTGCACATCATCATTCGAGCCATAAACGCCGATGAATTGCTTATTTTATTTTTGACAGACCTGCGGGACTGCCAAACCAAAGCTGTCATAGCAAAACCGGAGCGGGGGCGCGTGTTTTATAAGATGGGGATACGATTAGACGTCGGGGATTTGTTGGATAAACTTTTGCTGCCGATTTTGTTGATAGTATGTTTGGCGTTGTGCGGCTGCACTGGGCAGGGCACCGGCAATACATACCAGAATGGGAATGCGGCAGGCGGCAACAATCTCCACATAGACCCCGATACGGGATGCCCGCCGACGGAAAGCAGCCAGTTGGAATGCAGCCAGTGGATACATTTCCCAAGATGCGATGTGCAGTCCTGCACCTGCTACTATGATGACTTGACCAGCAATACAAGTTCTGCTTATTACCACTCTTCAGACAACCACTATTTCAGATGCTCGGGCCAGGGCGAGACGCTCACCTGCATGTCCGCCGCCAAAATGATTGACGAATACTGCGGCCCGAGCCCGCCGGCATGAGAAAAAAAGATGCGCCTTGTCTGGGATTCGAACCCAGGTTACCGCCGTGACAGGGCAGAGTGCTAGACCACTACACTAACAAGGCATGATTTGACGGCCACGTTTTGCAGCATTAAATACGAGCCGATATTTTTTAAAGACGACGCCGGCCGGAGGGGTAGAGTTTTGTCGGCGGTTTGAGCCGTTTGCTGGTCTTTTTCGGGGTGAGCAACCCGCCTTTTTTCGGGGCCAGATTCATCATAGCGCAGCGCAGCAAATCCAGCGACGTGGACACGAATCCGGTCTTCGACACTCCGACGGCTCTTGGCACGAAGCGTATGTCCACCTCGTGGATACGCGCGCCCGACGCTTTTGCCTGCTGGATTAGTTGTACATCGAGCCCCCAATAACGCTCGGTGAGATGGAGTTTCGGCAAAAGGGTGGCCCGAAACGCCTTCATGCCGCTCTGCGGGTCGGAGACGCCCAAGTTGAGCATCTGCTTGCTCACCACGCCGGAGAATACTTTGGAGCATAAGCGGCGGGCCGAATCATCGGGCCAGACGATGCGCCGCTGGCTCACCACCAGGTCATTTCCCCGCTCAATCGCACGGGCCAGCTTCGGCAAATCTTCGGGCAGATACTGCATGTCGCCGTCCATATAGGCGATATAGCGCCCCTTGGCGCGGGATAATGCGATTCTGATCGCCAAACCTTTTCCTTTTGGAGCCTCGACAAGATAGAGTTGCGGCCTGCCCTGCGAGCTTTCAATGAAAACGTCTCTGGTGTGGTCTGTGCTTCCCCCGTCGACCACAAGCACTTCCGCCCGCTCGGTGAGCGGAAGCTCGTAGAGGCGATTGAGAAGTTTCTCGAGCGAATCGGCCTCGTTGAGCACCGGGATGATGATGGTCCAGTCGGTTTTCATGCATGACCCCGATGAGATACGAAACACTTTCCATTGCCATGAAATTTTGAAAAAGAAAAATTCCGAATTTGTAAATAAAAAAATTCCCGCGAGTGTCCAAACCGCGGAGGGGGAACACATGAATTACTGTCATCCCCCTCCCCAGTTTTAGGTTAATCCTGACCTACCCCCTCAGGGAACTTCTTTTCTTTTCACGCCGATTGATTCAATAAATAAAAAATTCCCGCGAGTGTGATTTGTTCGGCCTTTTCTTCCATTTCGAGGACGTTTACCGGCCTCTTTCTTTTTCCGGGGTTTTTCTTTCTCGCGAGAAAGAAAAAGCCCTTGAACACACAACATCCTGATATCTGCAAGAACAGTCTCCTGCAAACCAATTGCGACACAATCGTCGCGGCGCATTTCTACAGCCAGGCGCTCTACCAAATTGAGCTATCGCGGGTTAAGTAATTTGTGGGGGGCGGGATATTTATATATTGCTCCCCGCGAGGCCGGAGCGTGAAAAAGACTGTTACAAAACAAAAAAACTAAAACGGCAGCAGCGAGTGCTTCTTTTTGGCCAGCGGCGAATTCACCAGCACGTGCCGGCCGGTCCTAGTGAGGCGGTAGAACACGAATTTCTTGCCTGGCGTCTGCTGCCTCTCGGCCAAACCGGATGTGCACAAGTCCTCGAGCTGCTCAACGACGGTGGATTTGCTCTTGTTCAGGCGCGAGGCAATGTCGGTGGGTATGCGGGATGTGTCGGATATCTGCTCCATGAGCGCCACGCGGGTTTCGGAGAGGTAGATTGGCGGCGCCATCTCGGTCTGGGCAGTCGGAGTTTCGAACGGCCCCAAAACAGAGGGCTGACGGTAGTAGAACGCCATGACGCCCATGAAAAAGGCGCCCAAAGCCGCCACTATTGCCGGAGCCATCCACCATGGCCACTGGCTCGGGGCGGGAGAGGAAGGCGCGTTGGAGTTTAGGGCAGGGGCGGCATATTCGCTGTTTTGAATGGAGTTATTGTGAGTGGAGGGTGCTCCGGCGCCAGAAGAGGGCGTTCCGTTGCCCGAGGCAGGAGTTCCGTTCTGGCCGGAGCCCGAAGTGCCGGAGCCGATTGTGCCGGTTCCAGAACTGCCAGAACCGGTTGTACCGGTGCTTTTGATGGATGAATCCCCGCCATTAGATGGCGCGGGATTGCCGGCAGGATTTGGCGGGCTGGGGGCAATTGTTGGAACCTCGGAGAGGGGTTGGGGAGATGTCGGAGGCTGCGGGCGGGAAGGAGCAGAGCCGGCTGAATTGCCAGAGGTTGAGGGATTGGCGCTTTGCGAGCCGGAGCCATTGCCCACCATCACTTGTCCGCCCGAAGGCGCATTGAAAGCGCGCTCGGCCGGAGTAGAGGCGGAAGCATTGATAGATGGAATATGCAGACCCCATAAGGCCATGAGGCGGCCCGGTTGCGGATAGACATAAGCGCCGATAAGAGCACGGTCTGAATCCGAGTTGTCGAGTAGCTGCACGCGGTCTGCGGGCACATAGGTGGCCCACATCAGGGTGGAATTGGAATTGTTGGGGATATAGCAGCTTTGCACCGAGCCATTGTAGCAGTCGCCCGGAGTTGTGTCAAGCGAAGAATTGGACAACCATGCAGTGATGCCCGAGATGTCCTGCGCGCTCAAGCCGCTCACCAAACCAGTATTTGACATCCAGGTGAGCTGCGCGCCCACGCTTTGCGGGTCTGCGAAATCCAGCTCGATGAGTTGTTTCTCGCGCGGGCTGGTCTTGAGCAAAATTGTGCCGCTCGAATAGACGGGGCTGCGGAAGTAGAATATGCCATTGTCTTGGATATAGTCAAAATTTGATGTGCCTTGGGTTGTGAGAATGGAGGAATCGACGGCTGTCTGCGAGACGGCGAAGAAGACCAATTGCAGTCTTGGGGATGAGCAGTGGATGGGAGGCGAGTATATGCTCACGCCGGCGGCCAATTGGGCGGCTGTCACGCTTGCGGTTGTGGAGGTGCAGGTGGAATGGCGCATGGGAATAGAGGTGGCTGCGGAGCTTGGATGGTCCTCGGTTACAGTGTATTGCTCGGTATAATTGACGAGGAGATTGGAATTTCGGTCCAATGTGTAGTTGATTGTGGTCGTTGTGCTTGCGCATACGGCGAGGGCCATGAGGCCCAGCAGGAGCACGGACAATATAGAGCGGATTGCCATGGAAATAGTTGATTTTGGAGGGTTTATTATTGTTCGGTTTTGGTTTGGTGGCTGGAAATATGCCAAAAAACCGACCGAACAAACAACCGAACAAAAGAAAATATACGACGAGAAAAGAACTGATTAACCCGGCGGCAATGCAGGCATGGTGAAATTCCCTTCCGGCTCGCCGAACACATCGCTTATGCCCGCCACGGTTGCATTCCCGCTCGAGCCATCCAGACATTCGCAGCGGCAGGTGTTCGGTTTGTAGCCGCCGGGGCAGGTGGCAGTGCACACATAACCGCAGCATGCTCCGCCCGGCCCATCATTCACCCCGCTTGCGCAGAGAGTGGTGTTGTTGGCCACATTTGTGCTGGCAGGCGTGGTGCTAACTGCGGCGAGGATGAACAGCCCTCCCAGCGCCATGAACGCCAGTACGACTACGACGCCGATGATTATCATGATGTGAGTTCGTGTTACCATAGGACTCACCTTACTGCGGAATCGGCGGCGGGGAGAACACGTTCCCCAAAGAGCAGACATGGCTGGCTTTCACCAATATGCCCCCGTGCTGCATGGTAGGAAGCAGGGGCTGCGAAGTGGCCACATTGACCCATGACTGGCCGATGGCGTCCCATGAATAGGCGCGGGTTATGCCACAGTTGGAACCCAGACTGTCCAGATTCTGCCCCAGCATGGAGTCCAGCACAGGGGCGAAATCCCAGCCAGACGGCAGGGAGACAGAGTCCAGACTTGACCTCGGGTCGAGCTGCACGTCAAGATTCGCGTTCGAGAACGCGTAGACCCAGAACGAATGCTGGGCCATGTAATCCGCGAACCCGCTCCCCAATATGCTCTGGGCCTGCGAGATGGTGACATAGCGGCTCTGGTCGTTCAGATAAACAAAGGCGAGCAGCTTGTGCTGGGGGTCGCCATTGCGCGAATCAAAGCGGGTGGGTCTTGCACCCAAGCTCACCAGATTCCAGCCCTTCATCAGCGGGATGGAGATTTGGCTGTTGCCCTGCGAGACCCATTGGGTGCAGTTCTGGGTGGAATTCGTCTGGTTGACGGATGGGGCATTCACACAGTATCTGCCAGTCGTTTGACTCGTGCAGGTGCGGACATTCGTGCCGTTTGTCTGGTTGAATGACGAGGAACTTGTTTGCGACCAAGAGGTCCAGTTGGGGCAGTTGGTGGCATTTATGGGGCTCCAGTCATCGCATGAATTGCGGGGTTGGTAGCGGCGCAAGACCGAACTATTGACCGAGCAGGTGCTGACCTGAATGAAACGGGCGCAGTTGCGCATATAGGTGCCGTTGACCTCGGTATAATTGGAGACCAGACCGGCATTGAGGCTGTCGTCCGTGAATTGTGACCATGTGCAGTTTGTCGGCATGCAGCCACAGGTGCTGGTCGATTGAGTGCATGTGTAGCCGGTCGGGCAAGTGCCGGGGGTGCAAGAATTGGGCGTGTACCATTGCGAGGAAATTCCTCCGCAGGTGTAATTGTTTGTCGAGGTGTTGGTGGAGGAATTCATCCAGTCGCCGCAATTGGTGATGTTCTGCAATTGCGTGTCGTTCATGGAGAGGACGCAGTAGCGGATTTGCACCGTGGTGTTGCATGTGCGGTACGTTGTGCCGTTCGTCTGGTTGTATGTGAGGGTGGCATTGTTTGACCATGCTGTCCAGTTGGTGCAGGTGGTCCAGCCGTCGCAAGCATATACGGAGGAGCCGTTCAGCGTGGCCGAGGAGTTTGTGGGGCAGGGACGCGAACGGGTGGTGTTGCGACAGGTATTGAATTCGAGGTCTCCGTCGGAATTCGTGCGGTTGGTGATGGTGGTATTGACGGTCTGGTTCCACGGGCCCCAGTCGACAGAGCAGAAGTTTGCGCCCTGAGTTTCATTGAGTTTCACCCAGGCATGGGTAGTGCTCGGGGTGCTTCCGGCTTGGGTTTTACAAAGGTCGATGTTAATTCGGTCGGTGGATACACCGCTATTGTAATGATAGATACTTCCCGGATGAACCATTAGGTCGTCGAGGACAACGTTATCGGAATCCAGCACATCGATAATGGCAGGGTACATACCAGATTCATCTGTCTTACCAGATAGGATGAGGAATTTAATCGTGTATAATTCAGATGGGAATTTGATAGTTCCCCCTACGGTGATGTCAGTGTAGCCTTGACAATCTGGCACATCCAACGTTGTCACCTGGAATTTGGCCCACTTGGAGGCGAGTGTGAGGCCTCCGGCGGTTTCACATACATTGATACTGTAATTCTTGCCGCCGGCGGATGATTCAACTGTGGTGCCAGGATTCACTGAAATGCGGTCGAGGACTGCGCCGTTCGCGTCAAGGATGTCGAGCATGGCAGAGTGGATGTTATTGCTGCCGGTCGCTACTCCGATGTCTGACAAGCGCACACGCACATTGGACTGGATAATATCACCGACATTCACTGGGTCAGACGTACAGGGAAGAGTGGAGGCAGCCGACACGTTCGAGACACGGACACGGGCCCACTTGGAGGACAACGTAAGACCACCGGCTGTGTCGAATACCTCGATTTTGATATTGCTTGTGCCGATATGGTCGATAATAACAGATGAGCCGGGATTGACTTGGACGCTGTTCATGACGTAACCGTCCCAATCGAGGACATCGAGAATTGCAGGGTGCGCATTATTGGCAGTCGTGGCGACGGAGATATCACTCAAACGCACGGTGTATCCTGCCACAGGGAGAGTGTCACCGATACTCAACACCGTGCCGGGCAATGTGTTCACCGAGTCTGTGGTCGGGGTGAATTTGACTTTCGCCCATTTGGCCGCGAGAGTTATGCCTCCGGCCGTTTCGCAAACTTGCACTTTGTAATTTTTACCATTGACTGAGGTGACTACAGAAGAGCCGGGGTTGACTTGCACCTGGTCGACAACTTGGCTATTGGAGTTGAGTATATCGAAGGTGGCAGCGTGGACATTGTTGCTGCCGGTAGCGACCGAAATATCGGAGAGGCGGGCCGCGGTATTGTCACCACTGCCGGCCGGGACAGATTCACCGATGCTGATCGGGGTGAACCCATTGCAGGTAAAGGTCGAAGAAGAATTGGTATCTGTGATTTTGATTTTCGCATATTTGGCGGAAAGCGTGATGCCTCCCGCAGCATCGCACACTTGTATCAGATGGCTCGAACCGCCAGGATCGGTATAGATAGTTGACGCACCGGGGAGGATTTGGGTCTGGTTGATTACTACATTATTGGCATCCAGAATGTCGAGAATGGCAGTGTGGGAATTGCTAGAACCGGTCGCGACGCTGATGTCGGCCAATCGGACAGATATAGTACCTCCAGGCACCTGTTCACCG
Source organism: uncultured Microcaldota archaeon (assembly GCA_903923795.1). Classification (GTDB taxonomy): domain Archaea; phylum Micrarchaeota; class Micrarchaeia; order Anstonellales; family Anstonellaceae; genus CAIXYX01. The sequence continues at coordinate 3,338 of CAIXYX010000102.1, read as the reverse complement.
ATGCTGGCGTCTGTGAAATCAGGACAAGGATTGGTGGATGGCGAGCTGGTCGGGGTTATTTTTACCTTGGCCCATTTGGAGTTCAGGGTCATTCCGCCCGCAACTTCGCAGACTTGCACTTGATAATCATTATTTGATAAGTTCATGGCAGCACTAGATATATTGGTGACAGCCGAGCCGATGGATGAAGGTGTGCCGTAGATTTGCATGCGGTCGACTATTTGATCATTGGCATCGAGTGATTCGAGAATGGCGGGATGAATGTTATCGCTGCCGTTCGCAACGCTAATGTCGGCGAGGCGGACTTTTGCCCCGTTCTGGTTGGCGACTTCACCGATATCTATTGCTTCAAAACCCGAACAAGTATTGGATGAAGATGAAGTGGTTGTATTTACTTTGAATTTGGCCCATTTGCCAGAAAGAGTGATGCCGCCCATGGCATCGCACACATCTATATTGTAATTATTTCCATTGACTGTGATTACCCGATTGTTGCCCGGAAATATCATCTCGCGGTCGACGATTTGCTGATTGGAATTCAGCACATTGATGATGGCGGCGTGGTTGTTGTTGCTGCCATAAGCCACTGAGACGTCATTGAGCTGAAATGACAGTCCGCCGACAGTCTGCGAATCACCGATGACCGTGGTAGGATAAGACAGGCAGGCGTTGGCCGTGGCAGACACCAATGAAGTGCAGACCAGCAATATACATAGAGTCGCAAGCGCGAATAGACGCGCCCCGACCGGGCTTGAATTGTTTTTTGTGTTTTCCATCTAAGCTACCTCAGTTACCGGCATCAGCCCATTGCCATGATTATCCAATGATTGAGAGTTTCCAATAGCCCGAAAGAAGGACGAGTTTCTACAGCATCGCCGTCTCGGCTCATTGTGATTTGATTTGCCGCGTTTTCCGCGAAGATTTTGTTTTCTTGCATTTGTTCACCGATTTTTATTTTTGGATTCCTGAGTATTTGACAACTGGGCCCCGCAGCCCAATGGCCCCATGCCAGTCAGCAGTTCTTTGCGGCAATCAAATGCCGCTGAACGCTGCGGGCAGCGGAGACGACCAGTTGTCATTCACTTTCCAACATTGATTGGTCCGGCCTTTTATATATAGTTTGAGAGGTCCGAAAATCGAAACGGAGGCATTTGAATGGTCCAAATCGAGAAATAAGGCGTTTTGATGGTCCAAATAAAATTTTGAGTGAGATTCCCCTCGGCAATGTCCCGCTTCACGTCGGAGAGCATTTTTTGGCTCATTCATTCCTTGCCAAGAAACCATTGAGTTAACCTCACTTTCTTGAGTTTGCCGATTCGCTCGATTTCCACCACGCGTTTTCGCTCCAGCATGTGCAAGGTGCGCGATAAAGAAGTCTTTGGCATGCCGATGGAATTCTTGATTCTCGCCTGCGTGCTGTGGTGGCCGTTGTGCAAGAGATATTCGGCGACTTTTTTCTCGTTCTCGCCAAGGGTCTTGATGATGTCGGTTGAACGGGGATGGATTTGGTGCGGGGATGGAAGAGTTTGAATAGTTGTCGAGGCGGGGAGTGGCTGGAAAGTCACTCGGGCGGGATGCGTTGATTTCGCTGCAGATTTTCTTTTTTCAACAGATGGGCGCGGGGATTTGTAGGGTGGATGCGGTGATTTGGATGATACGGCCGGAGAGCTTTTGTGGTGCATGAAAAGATAGGCGATGACTGCGAGAATCAGGATGGCGAGCACGACGACAGAGAGGAACAATGCGTCCGGAGAGGAGGATGGTTTGAATGACTCGCCAGTGTGCACCAGCGAGCGATTGAGCGATATCGCGACTGATGGGCGCGCACCATGCGTTATCTCGACATCTTGATAACCCATGCCATCTTCGGATGCCGCCGATATGCGGCAATTGCCCACCGGCAGCCAAGAGGCGCGGAAAAGGCCCAGCTCGTCGCTGGTCTGCTCATTGATTGAGCCGATAGATGAGCCGCAGTCGAATTTGACATGAGCGCCTGCCACCGCCTGTCCGTCAGAGGAATAGACTGCACCTAATAGCGAACCTACCGGGAAGAGATAGATCGTCCGGCTCACATTGGAGGTGAGGGTCTGCGAGAATGAGTAATAGTAATCAGTGCCGGGCGTGTCGAGCTGGTCAACTTGGATTTGGATGTCATAGCGCCCGGTTGGCAGGAGGAGACGGGCCACTCCGCTGGTGCCCACATAGGCAAGAGTGCGGATTGTCTGTCCAGTCTGGTTGTCGGTTATTTCGAGGATGGCATGAGTGTCATTTATCAGAGTCTTTGAGGTGAAATCGCGCAATTCCAGGCCAAGAGAGTAGGAAGGCGGGGAGCCGGCACTGCCTGAATCCGGCATTGGCGGAGGCGAGAAGCCGGGGTCGGTGAGGATTGAATCGGATGAGAAGACGGAATCGTTTGTGGCATGAATAATGGGGGTGAAACAGATGGAACCGAGTAGAAATACCAGCACCAGCAGAAAATGAGTGAATGGTGCGCGCATAGAGAGAAAAAACAGATGAGGTTATTAACAATATAGCCGAACCGCAGGGGGGAACACATGAATTAACTTGGTCCCCCCTTCAGTTTGAGGCTCTTCCGGATTCCCCCCTAAGCTTTATTCGCGATGAAGTCCTCGACCATCTGCCTTGCCACCGGGTCGGCATACTGCACTGGCGGATGTTTCATGAAGTAAGCCGACGGCCCTTCCAAATAACCGCCAACGCCGCGGTCCAATGCAATCTGCACGCAGCGAATCGCATCAACAGACACGCCGCCGGAGTTGGCCTTGTCGTCGACTTCGAGCCTCAATTCGAGGTTGAACGGCACATCGGCCCACATGCGCCCCTCTATGCGCATGAAGCCGAGCTTCTTGTTACCCAAAAATGGCACATAATCAGACGGGCCGATGTGGATGCGGTCCTCGGGCAGAGGGTGCCGCAGATTGCTCTGCACAGATGAAGTTTTCGAAATCTTCTTGCTGGCAAGCCTTCCGTGCTCTTTCATGTTCAAAAAGTCGGTGTTGCCGCCAACGTTGAGCTGGTAGGTGCCATCAATCAGCGCGCCGCGGTCATCCACCAGTTTGGCAAGAGTCCGATGAACGATTGTGGAGCCGACTTGAGCTTTGATGTCATCACCGGCGATTGGCATGCCTGCCTGCTTGAAGCGCTGCGCCCACACAGGATTTGAGGCGATGAAAACAGGAAGGCAATTCACCATGCCGCAGCCGGTGTCAATAGCCATCTTGGCCCAGTATTCGACTGCCTTTTGGCTGCCCACAGGCAAATAGCAGAGCAAGACACGCGTGTCGGTCTCCTCGATGTGGCGGCGGATGTCCTTGGTG
>CAIXYX010000101.1 GCA_903923795.1 uncultured Microcaldota archaeon | reverse complement strand
CTCAATGGCGCCAACCAGACGTCTCTGGCCGGAAATATGAGCGTCAGCAATGCCACCAACACTCTCCTCTCCACCCTGCTCTACCAAAACCTCACCATAGGCCAGAACTGGTCATGCGCAGTCTATGCGTCTGACGGAATCAACACAAGCACCTACAACTACTCGAGCAACACCTCGGTCAGCGACGGCACAAGCCTCACATTCTGCAAGAGCCTCACGACAACGAACCAGATTTACACCATGACGCAGGACGTCCCCATAACAAGCGGCACGTGCTTCAATGTCGTGGCCAACAACGTCACACTTGACTGCCAAGGATTCAACATCAATGGCTCCAATTCAGCAAGCACAAATGCCGTCTATTCCAACCAGCCGCACACTACCGTTAAGAACTGCAATATCAACTCCATAGGAACAGGCATCGGCATCGGCTCGGCCAACGCCGCAGCCATCCTCAACAACACCATCAACTCCACATGGGCCGGAGGAAAGGCCATCTCCCTCTACTCATCAAGCGGCGGCGTGCTGGCCAACAACACCATGAGCGCAATCGGCACCAGCCTGCAATTGAATGCAAGCTCGAACAACAACATCATCTTCAACAACTCCGCCAACTCCTCAAGCGCCACAGCCATCACAATAACAAACAGCAACACCAACAATGTCTCATTCAGCACGGCCTTCTCCTCTTCCAACAACGCCATCAACCTGTCGAACTCGGGCTCCAATAGAATCTTCAACAACACATTGAGCAGCGGCAGCACAACCGGGAGAATAGTGCTCTCCCTCGACTCCACGACAACAAACAACACATTCTATGCCAACAACATCAGCGGCGACATCTGGGTGTCTGACTGGGGCTCGAACAACCAGTACAACATAACCGGAGCCGGATATCCATACCCCGGCATGGGCAACATCTATTACTTTGCCAACGGCGACCCGTCATGGAATATGCTCAATTTGGCCGACCCCAACAACAACGGCTGGGCTGAAGGAGGCTATTCGAGGCCGCTCAATGTCATGCATGCCAATGGCCACTGGACAGGCAACAATGCCGCGCAGGACTGGTATCCATACACATCCACAACCACCCTGTGCGTCAACATGAACACCGCCGCCTTCAACTACAGCCTCACCTACAACGCCACCATCTATGGCTCCTCCTGCTTCAACATCAGCGCCCCCAACGTCACAATCGACTGCGGCGGCTACTACATCTTTGGCAACAATACCCGAAACGCGTACGGTATATACTCGAACCAGGTCAACACCACAATCAAGAACTGTTATGTCAGCAACTTCTCATCCGGTGTCTTCATGGCGAACACCTCCGGCGCCAGCATCTCCAATATAACATACAACCCAGGGGCCAACCTCAACGGCTCCCTCAACGATGCCTACTGCGTCCAGCTCAACAACACCAAAGGAAGCTCGTTCGCCAACATCACCTGCATGAATGTGACAAACCGCGGCTTGTGGGTGACGGGCAACTCGTCAGGCAACACCTTCGCCAACTTCTCCATCAACGCCACCAACACCACCTATGGCATCTATGTTGACAGCGGAGTGAACAACACCTTTGACTGCATGGGCGGGCAGATAAACGGCAACAACACCAGCTCCTCATACGGCATCTGGTCGAACCAGACCAACACCACAATCCAAAACTGCCTTGTCAACAACTTCGAGACCGGCCTCTCATTCGAGGGTGTCAGCGGCATGCACGCCACCAACCTCACCCTCGACCCCTCATTCTGCGTGAAACTGGTGAGGACAAACAACAGCGCCTTCTCCAACCTCACCTGCGTCAACATAACAGACAAGGGCCTGTGGATGACCAACAACTCGAACAACAACAACTTCACCAACTTCAACATCAGCGCCACCTCATCAGGCAACGGCATATATGTTGACGGCGGCGCGAACAACAGCTTCGACTGCCAAGGCGGCGCCATAACAGGCAACAACAGTTCGGGCAAATACGGATTCTACTCGAGCCAGTCCAACACCACCATGGCCAATTGTGTCATCAGCAACTTCGATGATGCAGCCAGACTGGACGGTGCATCAATAAACACGCTCACAAACAACAGCCTCTCAACCACATTGAGCGGTGCTCGTGCCCTCCACGTGCTCGGCACAGCCAATGCCAACACATTCACAAACAACTCCCTCACATCAGCCGGCACAGCAGCCCTGTTCGAATCCTTAACAAGCTCCAACCTCTTCTATGACAACAGCCTCACTGCCGCCCTGTGGATAAACAGCTCGAACTCATCAAACTCGTTCAACTACACTATTGCCAACGGCACCTCTATGGGCAACATATATTACTTCGCCAACGGCACCTCGTCATGGAGCGTGTTCGACATCCGCGACAACAACTCCGACACATGGGCGGACATAGGCGCGGCAAGGCCGTTCAACTCCACCACCACAAACGGAAACTTCACGGGCTCGGGCCTGCCGCAGGACTGGTATCCATACACCACAAGCATCAACCATGCCCCCACCGCACCCACAACTCTCCTGCCAAACGGAGCCGAGAACTTTGTGGGCCCGGCATCAAACAACATCTCGATAAACTGGACAAACAGCACAGATGCAGATGGAGATGCTCTCCAATACTGGCTCTTCTACTCGTCTGATTCGGGCTCCACATACACATTCATCGCAAACACCTCAAGCAACCCCTACTACTGGAACTCGAGCGCAGTGGCTTCGGGCAGCGGATACCGCATCCGCATCTATGCCAACGACTCATTCGAAGCGAGCGCAAACCTCTCCTCGGCAAACAACTTCACAATCCTGCACAACACCGCGCCCAACATCACCGCTGTGGCCATCGGACCGGCAGGCGCTGACGACATAACCAACTTATCCTGCAACGCCACATTTGTTGACGGCGAAAACGCGACATTCACTGCATATTACAACTGGTTCATGAACGGCGCGAACCAGACAAGCCTCGCCGGCAGCATGGTGGTCAACAACTCCTCCAACACTCTCCTCTCCACAGTGCTTTACGGCAACCTCACCATGGGCCAGAACTGGTCATGCGCAGTCTATGCAAATGACAACATCAACACAAGCACCTACAATTACTCGTCCAACATGACAATAGCAGACGGCCCCATCCTCCTCTTCTCCAAAGACCTCACAACACAATGGCAGAACTACACCATGGGGCAGGACATCACAATCGGCGGCGTCAACGGCTTCAACATCATGGCGGCAAACATCACTATAGATTGTCAAGGTCACACCCTGACTGGCAACAATACCATTGACACATTCGGCATATATGCCGCCAAAGCCAACACCACAATCAAGAACTGCATAATCAACAGCTTCGACTCGGGCATAAGCCTCCAGTCCACAGTAGGCGCATCGGTCACAAACATCACCACCGACCCCGCTTACTGCATCAGGCTGACAAACACGAGCAGCAGCTCATTCGCAGGCATCACATGTACCAACATATCCAATCGGGGCCTGTGGGCGACCAACAACTCGAACAACAACATATTCACCAACATCACGCTGGGCGTCAAGAGCACGGGCTTTGGCATCTATGTTGACGGCGGGCAGAACAACTCGTTCGACTGCATGGGCGGCTCAATAAATGGCACCAACAGCTCGAACCGCTGGGGCTTCTACTCGAGCGATTTCAACACCACGATGAAGAACTGTAAGATAAGCTGGTTCGATGACGCGGCACGCCTCGATGGTGCAATCAACAACACACTCACAAACAACTCGCTCATCACCTCTCTAAGCTCCGGCCACTCAATTCACGCGCTCGGCACGGCAGCCAACAACACATTCACAAACAACACGCTCAATGCATCAGGCACGGCCGCGCTCTTCGAGGCAAACACAAGTGACAACCTCATGCAATACAGCAACCTCACGGCCAATGTATGGATAAACAATTCGAACCAGACCAACCAGTTCAACACTTCAGATGCGCTCAACGGCAATGACGCATACACTGTCCTGCTGCTGCACATGGACGGAAGCAACGCCAGCACATCATTCATCGACGCATCAACTGGCGCGAAGGCTGTCACCGCGAATGGAAACGCCCAAACCAGCACCGCCTCCCCAATGTTCGGCACCGCGAGCGGCAAATTCGACGGAAGCGGCTCGTTCCTCAGCCTCTCAAACTCTTCCGACTTCGACCTCAATGCCAACAACAAGTGGACGATCGACTTCTGGGTCAATACCTCAAGCAACCCCACATGCTCTGGCAAGAACTGCTACGCCTTCGTGGGCTCGTCGGACTACAGTTTCGGGGGCAACACCGGCTGGCTGGTGCACGAGGACTCCAATTACGTCTATTTCGTCACAGGGCAGAATGTCATTTCCATAAACTCGGTCACCACAATGTCCAACAACACCTGGCATCATGTCGCGGTGGTGAGGAACAACTCAAACGTCAGCCTCTACCTTGACGGCGCCTACCAGTCATCCGCAACATGGAGCAATTACTCCTCGACAACAAACGCAGTGACAATCGGGCGGAGGCAGGACGTCACTTTACGGGACCTCAACGGCTCCATCGATGAATTGCGCATCTCGTCAGGAATAGCCCGCTGGACCGAAAGCTTCACACCACAAATCATGCCATACGGCGCGCTCGGCAACATCTATTACTTCACAAACAACACCCCTGCCTGGTCTGTTTTCAAGGTCTATGACAACAGCTCGGACACATGGGCAGACTCAGGCATTGACCGGCCATTTAACGCGACAACTGTCGGCGGAAACTTCACGGGCATTGGCCTGCCGCAGGACTGGTATCCATACACAACAAACGCCAACCCGCCCCCATATGTCTCGGCAAGCATAAACTTCACGAATGCATCCGCAACCCACTGGTTCCTCGCATCTGCATCAGCATCTGACTACAGCGGCGTGTCTGACATAGTCTCATGGAATGTGTCTGCAACAAGCGGCACCTGCTCTCTGCACAATGACAGCACATCAGGCAACGACCTCACAGTCACATACAACTGCTCGGGCACCGCGCTGCAAAATGCAACTGTCAACATCACCTTCATTGACTCGGATAACAACGCCATTTCCACAAGCGGCACCAACGCCTACCCCAACCAATTGCCTACAGTGGACAATGCCACGATAACGCCCAGCCCCATCTACAAGACCACACCGACAATCTACTGCAATGCCACAAACGTCTCGGACATAGACGCCGACACGGTCTCGCTCCACTACCTGTGGTACAAGAACAATGCCTCGCTGGGCATGACAACGCAGAACATCACCAACACCAGCTTCATCAAGAACGACACACTCGTCTGCCAAATCACGCCCGATGACTCTTACCAGAACGGCACATCGGTCAACTCATCAGCCGTGAGCATAGCAAACAGCCTGCCCACAATAACAAACCTCTCAATAACAAACCTCACCCAGATGTCCATCACCCAATGCCGCGCCAATGTCACCGACGGGGACGGGCAGTCGGACCTTGTCTGGATAAACTACACCATAACCAACCCGAGCGGCACGGTCATAGTCAACAATGTCAACGCCACGCAGGATGGCAACTCCACCATCTTCAACTCGACCAACTTCAACCTCAGCATCTGGGGCGGATGGAACTGCTCGGTCACGGCCGTGGACAAGTCCGGCGCCTCGGTCACGCTCAACGGCACATCCAATGTCATAAAAGAGTGGCAGAAATACTATGGCAACACGGCAGGACAACTGCAGCTCGGCAACGGGGCGGCGCAAACCCTGCTGAACTGGTCTGCAACACATGGCCAAGTGGTTTATGTGGCCGAGCCGTCAGTGGTGGTCAACTTCACATATCTCTATCCATTGGGCTACTGCCCCAACGGCAGCGCGGACACCACGAGCCCCAGCGACTTCGCGCAGGCAGACACCACATTGGGCCTCGCCCCCGGCACCAGCCGCACCATCTCGGGCTTCTTTGATGTCGACGCCAACGGCACAGCGGACCAGACAGACACATTCACAATATACGGGCGCAATGTCACCCATGTGCCAATCGCAAGGGTGTCGAACTCCTCGCCTTTCGCCACCGGCATCTTGTGGCAGGGCGCCGCGGGCTCATCCATCTGCTACAACGGCGCGCAAGATTTGGTGTTCGCGGTTCGGATAAACAAGTCGGCATCGGGCACATACGGCGTGTCTGACTATGAGCTCATGATACCTCAAGAATTGGCGACCTACAAGAACCCGCTCAACAACATCGTCAACTTCTACGGGGAATACAGGGGGCAGGGGAGTTAGCAGAAGGCAGGGAAATCAGGGAATAGGGCATAAGGAGATAGATTCAGGCAGAGTCGGGCCGAGATAAGGGTCAGATCTGTATTTTTGTCATGTAATCACTTCACATGACAAATAGGATTATAAACTCTGTCATGTAATCTATCTACATGACAACCACCCTCGTCTTCGGACTCCAAGTAAAGCGCATCTCCCGAATCATCAAAAAGGGCATGCCTCACCTGACCTTCACTCTCTGGGATTTGACCCCCTTCATCCCAAAGATGCACAACTGGCGCAAGAACATGATTTTCATCGAATGTGAAAAGGTGGGTGTCGAGCCTTTGATGGAGCTTCTCGCCCCAGAATTCCCAAATACAAATATCTACGCGGGCGAGCGAAAACCATCCCTCAAGATAAATCGGGTCGTTGCGGATGAAACAATAGTCATCGTCTCCCGCACGCCCAAGGTCGCCGTGCCGGGCATAAAAGCCAACGAAGTGACCATAGAAAAATGCCTGGTCGACATGCTCCACTATTCCCACAAGGGCATCATCCCGCTCCACATCGACGATGTCATCGACCTCTGGGAGCAGTGCCTGCAAGAGCACGAATACCGAGGATTGCCGAAAATCAATTACTCCGAGCTTTATCGATACGCCATGAGGCGATACCTGAGCTGGTTCGTCTCCATCCTCGCCTACGAAATGTCCAAAAACACAAAAGTCGTAGCTGATAAAAGACATCTGGCCGCAGGCAAGGCGAATTTCGAGCTTATACGCAAGGTGGAATCGTATGGATAAAGGGTTCAAGCGCAAGAGCGATGCCGTGTTCGAGGCTCTGGGCGCGATCGCAACAGTGGAATCTGGCGTTGTTTTCCTGGGTGGAAGCGCGATTCAGGCCAGTTTGGGCAAGCCAAGGCGGCTGAGCATCGATTTGGATGTCGCTTTCGATTCCGATCCCAGACGATTGGCCGAAGCCGTCCAATCGGCCGGTTTTTCGATTACCGGGCGCCCATGCAAGAACCCACTCTTCGTCTTCTACAAGGCGGCCAAGGACGGTGTTGAGATCAAGCTCGACATCAGCCGTTTTCGCATCCGCCAAACGGAACGCCAAACTCCGCACGGCATCGAGGTCTTGATCCCAACGAAGAGCTATTTCCTCGCCTCGAAGCTCTCCTCTCTGGCCCATGCCACCATCGGCAGATCGGAGCGAGAGCCCACCCAAATCATCAAGGATATATTCGACATCGACTGCCTCCTGGACGAGAAGGCCCCAATCCGAGGCATGAAAGCAGACTGGGAAGCGGTCATTTCCGACCAGAACCATCTGCGAAGCACTTCGTTCGGGGAGGCGGAATGCGCCGAGAGCGTGAGGAAGACTCTCATGGGCTGCCTTTCATTGGCATCCACTCCGGCCATGCCCCTCAACGCCCTGAGCACATTCGATGACTACCTGCTCTCAGGCCATCTGTCCCGCCAGGATTTCGTCGCCATGGCCGCCCGGACACTGATGCTGCTGGTGCATATGGACGACGATTTCCACGCGCTTGATGCGCAGATAAACACGGACTTCACCCACAAACTGAAGATGGCACATGCCGAGAAAGAGCTATTGAAAGCGGGTGTCTTGCCTGCGGGGCAAGTGCATGAATTGAAAGTAGTCGCCCCAAAGGCTTTGCTCCATGTCCTTTACTGGAGCCATAAGAGGCGGGTGGGTAATCCGGTTCTCATGTGATTGGAAATACCTGAAATTACTCTATCACCGTGCTGGGCCGATTCAGCCACAAAAGACACGCCACTGCCATAACGAAGGAACGCATACCTGAAATCTATCCCATTCTCATCCTGATCAAGAACTTATTCGCTTCTTCGTAGATTAGTGGAGAGGGCGGCAAAGTCGAACTTTCCTCTGAACTGGCGAACATCTTCATTAGCTTGTCAATCGTTTCATCTGCCTCTTTGCAGGCCGGAATCGTCATCTTCTCCAGCCCATCCACTTTCTTCTCAATCAGTTCATCGACAACCGAAATCTGGAACATGCGCATCTTGTTGAGCTTCTTGAGGTTTGGTTCAATCCGATGCTTCTCCAGCGCATGGATTCCTGCCATATAAGAACGGATAACATACAAGTATTTCTTGAGCGGATTCTCCCGATAGCTTTCATTGGAAGTCCGCAGATACTTGTGGGTGTTGAATTGGGCAATCCCCCAATACGGTTTTGCCACGAGCTTTGACAGGCTGCGCTCTGCGAGACTTCGCAGTTGGGGGTAGTGTTTGCTTTTGTACAGCGTCGGTGCGGCCAAATGCTCGAGCACGTTGGAATTGTTTGAGAGGATAAGCTGCAGCTCTTTCCGCAGTTCGAAGGAGACGAAATCCAAGTCACCCTCTGTCAACTCCAGGACTTCTTTTTCTCGGCGGAGGCCGATTACCCCATAAAGCTCTTCGCAATGCGCCCCTCTGATATCGATATCACTGTCAGGAGAGTTGAATCCGTAGAGATGGCTTCCGGAGAGGACGTAGTAAATCGGCCTGGAGACTTTCACTTTGGCGAAAAGCTCTTTCCAATTGTAGCCAGCCAGCATTTTCATGATTTCACCTTAAATCCGCCCTTTCATCACCGACACGAATTCCTGCGCCTCGTGCACGTATCGCGCGGCCTGCTCATAGCTAAAGCTGGCTTTTCCATAGTCGGCGCCGCTTTTGTCCTCCATCGCCCTCTCCAATAGCCTCAGGAAGCGTTTGTCCTCCTGAGGCAGATGCGTCTTTAGCAGTTTGGAAAACAGGTTGGATGCATCGTCATGGCGCGTGGATTTTATCCCCAGGTATTTTAGCGTCAAGGCATCATTGGCGCGAATGATGGCGTGGATGGCTTGAGCGCAGCAGACGATAGCCGAGCTTTCATCTATTTCGGCGCTCGCCAGCTTGTCCTTAGCAGAAACCAGCCAAGCCTCAGCTTCATGCATGGCGCGCTGCGGTGTGTCGGTCATTTCAGCCTCACCGTTTTCTTTTCTTGCAGGAAACCATCAAACTCGTCCTTTGAATAAAACGTTATGGGAATGATATTGACTCCGTATTTATCATTCATGGCAGACACAAACGAAGTCCGATCAATCGGCTTGTCCAACAATAGGGCGACATCGATGTCGCTTTCCAGCTTCTCTTTATGGATGGCGACGCTTCCGAAAAGATATGCTTCTTGCACCCGCTTTTTTTCCCTCAAAATGCGTTTTAGCTCGGGCAACGAGAGCGCCTGATAAGATTTGCTCATCCTGATCATCGAGCCCACAAGCTTGGAGTAGGGGCTTTCCTTATACTGGACCGTCCGGGTCTTGCCTATAAGGTTGGTTTCGACCAACTGGGCCCGGTCGAATTTCTGCACCAGCTTCCATGTGGATGTGAACGGCAGATGCGACGTTTTGGCAAGCTGGTTGATGCTGAACTGCCGCCTTGGGTAGTGCGAGAGTGTTTCGAACAATTCCCGCGCGCCTTTGTATGTGAGTAGCTCGAATGCCTCCATAATATCACTTACCCCAAACGGGATAACATTATCCCATTTAGGATAGAAAGTATATAAATCTGCCCGCCTCCCGTGATGGCATATCGAACTGTCCGGGATTCTGATCCCTATAATAAAAGCCTGTCTTTTGCGCCGGCATTTCCAAGTTCCATGATGCCTAATTCTCCACATACAGGTAATTGCCCATCTTGCGCGAAGTCGTGATGTAGATGCCCATGCCCGGCACATCCATTGTGGTGGATTTGCCGCCGTCGAGCATTAGTATGTCCTTGAATGGGACTTTCTCTGCTTTGAGCGCGTCATAGAGCTCGCGGTATGTCATCTCCGTCTTGGTGGCAACGGTCATGAGCGAGCCATCTGCCGCTATCATGATCGCCGTGCGCTTGGCTTTCAAATCACCGGTAACGTCGTGGACCTCGATATATTTTCCATCTTTTGCAATCTGCGGCTTGTTGCTTATGGCGAACTCCACTCCGGGGCAGTAGCCCGAATCATCTATGCGGCCGATGAATGCGAGGGTGGGCTCGATGTGCGCATGGCCGGCCTTGTCCACCCATAATGTGCGATAATTCTTGTCCATCTTCTGGCGGTTGAAATCGCTCACAAGAGTTTCTTTGATTACTATCGGCCCCTCGGGCTTCTGCAGACCTCTCGATATATCGTAATAGACTCCCGTAAATATGGCGAATGGCATCTCTCCGGCATATGGCGATGCGTTGATTGCGCCTGCGGCCTCATCCGCGCTCATGGCCTCCTCGCCTAAATGGTAATTGAGCTTTCGTGGGTCGAACTTCACGAGCACGAATTGTTTTGTCTCATTTGCGCTCGGTTTTATGAACGGGCCTGCTTCTGCAGGAGTCTTGGTGGTTTGAGCCATGCGTCCGGTCGGTGGCGTCTGCCCGGCCTGCTGCGTCTGTTCCATCCGCCCGCCATCCATCCTCGCACCCGCATAATCCTGCCCTGCCGGCAGAATCGGCTGCCCGCCCACAAGCGAATAGAGTCTCTCGTAATGGCGCGAGACCTGCGTGGCATACGGCACCTTATTGTCGTTGTATTTCATCGCGTTGTCGAACACCATGTGTTCCGTCAACTGGCCCTCTGTCGGGTAGTACTTGTTGCCAAGCACATGGTAATCAAAATAGAGCATGGAGATTATCGGGTCTGTCATGTCCGGGTCGAACACGGCCTTGATGCGCACGCTTTTTTCGTCTTTTTTCGAATATTCATATATCTTCGAATCAGGCCCAACTCTCCAATCCGCCAATTCATGGTCATAATAATGGCCCATGGGGCAGCCAAGCGCGCCGAATCCATACTGTTCCAAGACTCCATCTGCACGGGTGGAATTGCGCGTGGCAGTCTCTGCCCCGCTTCCTGTGAACTGGTTCAGCCCGGCCCCGTTGCGCCCATTGACCCTGAAATGGAAATGGCTCTCGGCCAATGCGTGGGAAACCTGCAGCAATGCCGACACGCCTGTCCTATCCTGATTCGCGTACATGAACGAGACCTGGCGTATGTATTCCTCATATGTGAGCATGCTCCTTCCCCAATATCTGGGGAAATTCCCCGGCTGCAGCCTGTATGCGTCCCTGAATCGCGAGTCTGTCGCCAACACTTCGATGGTGCGGTCTATCTCGGCATAATGGCCGGCGATGCTTCTCACCTGCCAGAATTTGTCTTTTTGATAAACGCTCTCAAATGTCCCCGACCATTCGCAAGCAACGAGCTGCTCGGGCGTGTGGCGGCCGAGGTTGGGCAGGGGTCCGAAGCGGGCGATGTCCTGCTCCAAATGCCCGAGAGTTGCCGCGAAGCCTTTGTCATCTTTCGCATTTGCAGAAGTTTTTGCAAATTCTTTTGCAGATGCGATGTCGTCCAATATGCTCTGCTGAATAGTCTTATCCGGATTTTTCTCCAACTGCGAATAATACGCCTCGCGCTTGGGGTCATGCTCCTGGGAGATGATGAGCCTGCTCCCGCTCCCGTCAATGAGGTAGATTTCCCCGCCCGCCACTATGCTGTTCTTCTCCGAGCCGCGCAGGATGTTTTTCTGGTTCTCCTTGAGCGTCACGCCGCGCTTGGTGAATTCGGCCACCACTTCGTCATATGTGCCGCTAAAGAGCGGGATGCTCGTCACCTCGCCGCTTGAATATGCGCCGAAGAGTATGGAATAATTTGTCTCGGCGCGTCCGATGTATGCGGCAGACATTTTCGAGTCAATCTTTAGCGCGGCGTCATAATCCGAGAGAGCCTCAATGTAGCGGTGCTGACGGCGGCATATTCCTGCGCGCATGACTCTCGCATCAACATTCGCCCACTCGCGCGAGATGACGAAATCCAAATCATGCATGGCGCGCTCCTCTTGGCTCATTTCAACAAGTATTTTGGCGCGCGCGAAGCGGTATCCGGCAGATTTCGGCGATGATGGCTCGATGCGAATGGCCTTGTCGAGGCATTCGAGCTCTTTTTTCGAATTGCCCGCATCATGCATTTTTTGGCTGCACGCGTAATATATGCCTGCGAATTCCAGAGGCGGGCGGTCTATCTTCGACGCGAGGCGCTCCGTCTCCTCCACAATTCCGTCCGTGCGTCCGAGCTCGATGCGCATGAGGAGGTATGTTGTGCATATATCTGCGAAGTCATTTCCATAGAGACCGCGCGCGTCAGAGAGGCGGATGGCATTCGAGAGGTCATCGAGCGCCTGCTCGTTTTGGCCGAGCGCCTTGTTGCCGATGCCCCTGCCATAAAATGCATGCATGAGGTCGGCATATGACTTGTCATTGAGCGTCTGGCTGTTTGGGCCGAGCAATTCGATGACGCGCGAATAATCCTCGTTCGCCTGCGCATATTGCTTGAGGCTCTTGTGGCCGTCGGCCTTGATTCTGCGCGCCTGCGCTATCTGCTCGTCCATAAAAGCGAGCTCTTTTTGCCCCATGAGCTCAAGCGCTATCGTCAAATCCTCTATGGCGAGATTATAGTCGCCCAAGCGCTGCTCGCCAATCCCCCGGCTCACATGCGTCTTGACTATCTCCCGCTCGTTCTGCCAATTTTCGCGCGAAGTCTCATTGCGTATATTCTCCAAGAGACGCAGGTATGCCGTTGCCGCCTCCACAGTCTTCTCGGCGTCATCGGAGCTGATGAAATATTCTATGAGTTTCTGGTAGCCCGCCTGCAGGGTGGGGTCGGAATTCACCGCCAGTGTCATGTGCCGCGCGAATTCATCGTCGAGAGGAAGGCCTGCGCGCCGCCTCATCTCCCCATGTGCCAAGGCATAGCAATAATGCGCATTTGCAGATGTAGGGTCGAGCTTGAGCGCTGTGGTGAAATCCGCCAACGCGGATTTGTATTGCTCATCAGTCGCTCTTTCCGGCTCCTGATTCGCCCGCAAAATCTCGCGAGGATTTATGAGCGTCCAGCCTCTTTTCACATATTGTTTCGCGAGTTCCCATCTCTGCTGGCGCACATCATATCTGAGCGCATCCGCATCCGCCTGCGCGAGCGTGCGCGTGCCCTGCTCCAAGCTGCCGTATGCGGCCTCGTATTCTGTTTTGGCATTATCGAGGTCGTTTTTCTGCAGATAGATTTTGGAAAGCTCCAAGTGCGCGCGGCAGTTCTGCGGGTCGAGCAGGGCGGCATTCTCCAAATACTGCATCTTCTTGCCAGCGGGCGTGTGATATGCGAAATTGCCCATGGCGGAGTTGTAGAATTCGAGCGAGAGTTTTCTCATCTGCTCCAAAATCTGGCCGTTGTGCGGGTCGAGCTCAAGCGCTTTCTTCAAATCTTCCTGCGCCTGCTCGAGGTTGGTTTTCGGCGGCAAGCGCAGGTTGTCATAAAGCCCCGCCTTCGTATTCTCTTTCGAGCGCTCCAAAAATTCCATCGCATGCCCGATTGTGCCGCCCGACGCTATGGCCTCGCGCTTCTCCTCCTTCGCGCTCTTTGAGTCTCCCAGCCTGTCGTGCATGAGCGAGAGCTTGTAGAGCATCTCCCCGCGCGCTTTTTTGTCAGTCTCGTATCTTAGCGCCTCCTCATAGAGCGGGACGCATTTTTTCAGCTCATCCGCATCCCAGTCTTTTCTCACGGTGGCGTTCTTGTACTGGTTGTCGGCCAATCCGTCATATGCGGCAGCATTAGGCCCGAGCCCCAGACTTGCGCAGATGCCGATGGCTTTGTTGAAAGCCTCATCGGCCTCCTCCTTCTCGGCCCAAGAGTAATGCGCAGGACCATCGCCCGGATGCACGAGGCGGTACCCGAGTCCGGTGTATGCGTCGGCCAGCTCTTTCATCTTGTTTCTGTATTCCGGCAAATTCGGATTCATCTCCATCGCGCTTGTCAGCGTTGTGAATGCCTTGTCATAGCCTGCCATGTCCTCTTGCTTCATGTAATACGCGGCCATGAGATATTTCGTCTCGGCCCAATCCGTCTTCTCCGGCGCGCCCGCGTTGCCGATGCCGAATACCGAATAAGCAAGAGAATATTGCTTGTCCGCCCCCTCCAAATACTGGAGTATGATGTCCCCGCTTTTCTTGTACGGCGGCGCGCTGCCCTCGGTGCGGATGAACTCTTGGGCGAACCTCAAATAGAGTCCGGCCAATCCGTCATGCGCATATGCATTTTTCGAATCGAGCTGAATCGCGGACGCGTAATATATTTGCGCATTGTCGCCGCCAAGGCGGCTCCAGGCATTCTGTACGTCAATCCATTTGCCGCCTGCCCCGAGCTTGTCAATCTCCCGCAATGCCTTGCCCGCATATTCGCCGGCATATCTGAGGTATGAATACGAAAGAGTCTCGAGGCTGTAGCCTATGATGCTGATTTCGTTCTGCGCCGCAGCCAATGTTTCGCGGGCGGCTGCCTTGTCGTGCATAGTCTTTGTCGATTCTTCGGTGCTTTTGGCGATGTTTTCGGCCTTGCGATAAGTCTTCTCGGCCATAATCGGCCTGCCCGACTCCTCATAGCAATAGGCCAGTTTTCTCGTCCTCTCGGCCTCAAAAAGCTTCTGCCGCGCATATTCTTTTTCGCTTCTGCCCGCGCGGGGGGCGATGAATTCATCCAGAATTTCAGTGCCGAATTTTAGCAGGGAGTTGTCGGTGATGTTTATGGGGGTTTTTGTGGCCATGGGATGCGTCTTGTTGTATTCGTCGAGAGCGGATTCTGACAGCGCATATTCGTAGTCTTTGGCCGCCACGCCGTAATCCTCTCTTGTCGAGTGCTGCATGCTCACGATGAGGTCGGCGCGCGCCAGATGATATTGCCACCGTCCGGGTATGGCTTCGATTGCTTTGTCATATTTTTCCCGCGCCCCCGCCAAATCATTTGTCGCCTGAAGAAGAAATCCTCCAGAATAATAGACTTCGGATTCAATGGCCCGAAATTCGAGGTTGTTCTCCGCCTGCGGACTGCCTCTGGCCTTGTTGATTGCGAACTCGGCCATTTGCATATATCTCGTGGAATTATCGTAATCCCCTCCATGGGCCGACTTGAGCCCCTCTTTGGCGTAAATATACGCCAGCCTCATGTTTGTCTCGAAATGGTTCTGGTCAAGGGCCAGCAGCTGCTCGTACAGTTTCATCGAGCCGGACAAATCTCCCGAGCGGAATGCCTTGTCCGCATCAAATAGCATGCGCTCGAATTCCCTTCTTATGCCGCCCGTCGCTATCTCGGACTGCCTTTTCTCTATTTGTGCAAGTTCGTGGCTGGTGTCAATTTCCGCGAGATTCTGATAGATGTATTTCGCCGATGCAAGCAATTCGCCGGCCTGTTTTGTCTTTCCGCATAGGCCCGCCACCAATGCGTTCTTGTAATATGTGTCGGCGATGGATTTGAGGTTGTTGCGGTAGAAGAAGTCACTATCGCCGCTCCTGTCATTGTTGAGCGCGTCCCAGAATTTCTCCTCGGCCTTTTGCAGGTTGCCTTTGCCCAAATAAAAGATGGCGTGCTGTTTGGAGACAAGGGTCTGCATGAGCGAATTCGACCGGTTATCCATGTTCTGGGCTATTTTGAGCTCATCGTCAGTGAGGTATTTGTCCTCTGTTCTGATGGGTTTCCCCTTGAGGTACCGCTCGGGGTCGTCCACGACGTATTTTCTCATGCTGCGCGGTTCTGGCATGGAGATGATACCGGCGTTTGGTTTATAATCAAATCTGCCGTCCGCCCGTCGGAGAATGGCGGGGGCGCATACCGGCTGTGCCACAGCTATTTAAGGCCGCCAAAGCCAAATCAAGATATGCAAAAAGCAGCAACAAGAAAAGACACGGGCCATGCGATAACCCTGTCTTTGCGGGTGCGCACATTGCAGGCGCAGGACATCATCACAAAGTTGCGCCAGAAGGGGCAGGTGGACGAGCGCTTTGTCATAATACGCGACGGCAGGTTCGTGTTCATCCCGGTTCGGACTGAGTGTCGGGCAGAAGTGGAGAAATCGCATTTGGGATTTTTCACCACCAAAACGATGAATATGGCCTCCGCACGCCCCCGCTCGCTGAAAGAGAGGCTGGAGGCCATGAGGGGCGCTGATGGGCTAAAGCCCGCGCTGAGCAAGGAGGAGATGGAGCACGTGCTCACCTCTTTCGACGTGATGGGTGACATAGCCATGCTCGAAATAGGCGGAGCGCTCGCGCCAAAGCAGGCAGTCATCGCCAAAGCCATCATGGAGCTCTACCCGCACGTCAAGACCGTGGTCAAGAAAGAAGAGGGCACGGGCGGGCCGTATCGGATTCGGCCCGTTAGCGTGATTGCGGGCGAGCAGAAGACAAAGACCATTTGCAAGGAGAATGGCTGCTCATTTGCCATCGACCTGAACAAGGCATACTACAACCCCCGCATGGCGGCGGAGAGAAAGCGCATCGCGGGCTTGATTGGAAATGATGGCAAGCGGGCCGAAAATGTGCTTGTTTTATTCGCCGGCGTCGGGCCCTATGCCGTCATCGCCGAAAAAAAGTCAGGCGGCACGGGCGGAGCTCGCCCCGCTAAAATCATAGCCATCGAATTGAATCCGGATGCCGTCTTAATGATGGAGGAGAACATCAAACTGAACAAATGCAAGACGATAGAGCCTGTCTTGGGCGATGTTGCCCGCGTGCTGGCCGAACCGCGCTTCAGCCATTGGGCGGACAGAATAATCATGCCGCACCCGAGCGCGTCGCTCGAATTTTTGCCATCTGCTCTTAGG
>CAIXYX010000100.1 GCA_903923795.1 uncultured Microcaldota archaeon | reverse complement strand
CGTTTCTCCGAAGACCTTGATTTCGACACGCGCGAGCGCGTCGATTATATCCCCCTGCTCAAGAAGAGGCTGGAGGAATTCGGAATTAACTTCACGCTCAAAGACCACCAGAAGCACCCGTTAGGGGAAAGCATCAGGGTGAAAATACAGGGGCCGCTCTACAAGGGGCATGAGCATTCGTTATGCTCCATTACCCTTGATTTGAGCGATAGAGAAGGCGCGCTGCTCCCGCCGCTGATTCGCACAATAGGCCATCACATGGACATATTGCCAGCTTTCGATGTATATGTGATGGATGAGAAGGAGATAATGACAGAGAAAACACATGCCATATTAGCCCGGCATTCGGCAAGGGACCTCTACGACCTGCGCTATCTCATTGAGAAGAAAGTAGAAATGAGCAAAGATGATATGGAGACGAAACTGGCTGCGCGCAGCATGGCATTCGACTTCAAACAATTCGAGAAAAGATGCAGGGAGATAAAACCGATTTGGGAGAGCGAGTTGAAATCGTTGGTGAGAAATGTGCCGCCATTCGATGAGACGATACAAAAAGTGCTGGAGTATTACAAGAAGCTGTGAGAGCTACTGCCGTTTGTTTTTGTCCAATTTCTCATCCTGCATAAACCACGCGCTCGAATCGCGCGATAAAACAGCCTTGAGCAATGCTTTTCCTTCCGGGCTTTTCACCGACTCTTTTTCTGTGTGCTCTATCCATTTAGCTGTGCGATAACCTGCATCCAAGTATTCTTTTGCGGTGATGGCGCATTCTATTTTGTCAGCTTCGTATGCAAAAATACGAAGGCGGGAAGAAAGAGAATCGAGCGAGCGCTCGAGGTCTTTCTCCATTTCTTTTGGCAACCCCTCTCGCTGCTCTTTCTCGCATTTCTTTTCGTCGAGTGAGCCGTACAATTTGGCGAGCCTATGCAAATCGCCGATTCTCGTTTCATGCAAGTCGTGGAAAAGACAGGCTTTGATGAGCAAAGCCTCGTCTTGCTCACTCAAACCAGCCATCTTGGCAAGCACCCATCCCACCATTGCTGTGCGGAAAGAATGCTCGGCCACAGATTCGCGCGGAGCGCGCACGGTTTCCCAGCCGGTGCGCGAGACTGTTTTTAGCAAACCAGCCTCGAAAAGCAGGTCGGCGATTCGAGTGTTTGACGAGTGGATAGAATTGCTGGAATTTTCTTTCATATTTTTCACCACGGTGCCTTGCCCGCACCAAGCGAAGACAAAGACAATTGCCCGTCGGATTTCCCACCCGGAGTCGATGGTTTGTCATCTTTATCCCCAGCTATAGGGTCATCGGGCCCATGAATGGTCGGACTCTTCTCGATGATTTTCTTCATCTGCTCAGGAGAATAGCCGGGCTTAATCAGCCGAGTGTGCCCGCGCATGCCACGACCAGACTCTATAGTTGTAATCAAACCCAGCATCTCCAAGTCATTAAGATATTCACGGTACCAGCGGGCCGAGCGTTTTGGCTTCTTGTAATGGCGGCACAAGCGCGAATACTCCTCATACACCTCACCCGACATGAGATGGTGCTCGTCATCCCCCGCATTGCCGGCCGAGCCGCCCAGACGGGCATAGCGCTGGCCTTCTAATGACAAGTTGCAAACTGCCAAAAGCACAAGCTGCTGATGCACGGGCAATGTGGCAATAGTTTCAGCTGCCAAATCAACATCAACGCTTCTGCGTGCCTCCTCAACATCAGTATGATTGATGCGCGGCCTCTTCTTTTCATCAGCTATTTCACCGGCGCGAAGAAGCAGTTTGAGCGCATAGCGCGCATCCCCTGTCTCCTGCGCCGCGATTGCGGCAGCCAAGTTCAGGGCTGACTCATCAACAACATCGGGCTTGAAGCCTGATTTGGCGCGCTGGGCGAGAATTTCGCGGAGCTGACCCGTGGAATATGTGGCAAACACCATCTCTGTTTCGCACAATGAGGATTTGCTGCGCGGGTCGAGGTCGTCCTTGAATGAGAGGCGGTTTGTTATGCCGATGATGGAGATGGAGCCAAGAGGCAGTTCATCGTTCATACGGGTGAGCGTGTAAATCAATTCGTCCAAGTCGCGCACCATGTCGACTTCGTCCAAAATGACGACAATCCTCCGCCCAGCCTTCTTCTTGCCGTCCTCGATGACTATTCCCTCGCCTATCCATTCAGCCATCTTCTCATAGAGCGTGTTGAGTCCGAAGCCCGAGCGGTCAAGCTCTGGTATGAATTCTTTCGCCATCTTCTGAATCACGCGGTAACGCGAATTGTACATTCGGCAATTGATGTAGCACGAGCGGGCGGTGGATTTGCGAGCCTCGAATTCTGCCATGACTTTGCGGACAGTGCACGTCTTGCCCGTGCCCGTCTTGCCGTAGATGAAAAGGTTTCGCGCCCGCTCATGCGTCAGCGCAGGCGCGACGGCGGTCATTATGCGCGTGGTCTCCTTCTCACGGAACGGCAGCACGTCGGGCACGTAATGGGGCGAGAGCACGTCCCGGTCCATGAAAAGGGTCGGGGCGGAGAGGATTTCATCGAAAGACGGCATCAGGCATTCACCAATTGTTTTCACATCTGTTATATCTTTGACTCCCAAGACGTTTAAATGGATGGCGGAGCGCGCCTGCGCGGAGCTTCATTCCCCAAGCCGGCCCAGTAATTGCCGCCAACCCGGCCGATTGGCCCTCCAACAGCCATTCATTCATCCCGGCTACGCCGTATGCACGGCTCTTTCGGCAAAGCTTTATAAGAAAATACTCATTAAGGAGCACTAAGAAGTGCATTGTCGCGCAGCGCGGCATCTTAGAGGTGGCAGTATGGGCATATTTGAAAAGGTTAGCAAAGGATTAGGCATGTCCAAGGAGATGAACATCGAGGAGTACATGAACACCGTCGAGATGGAGAATGTCGACGTGCTGCATGAGGCCGCAGACTACTATGTCAAGCCCATCGCCCTCGAATCTGAAGGCGACGTCGGCGTGATTATGGAGGAGCTCAAAGCGCGCAACATCATTCTCTTGAATGTCTCTCCCATGAAGCGCAACACGGCGAAGTTGAAGATGATTATCGACAACATAAAGAGCCATGTTTCGAGAATCAACGGAGACATCGCACGAATTGACGAGGACAAGATTTTGCTCACACCGAGCAAGGTCAAGATTGTCAAAACACGCAAGAAATAAGTCTGTTTTATTTTTCATTTTCGAAAATAACCCCGAAAGAGGGGAATTTTAACAAAGATTAGCGGGAGCTTTAGATAGTTGCCGAACAAAATATACCGAGGTAGTTCCAACAAAATTATTTACAGATCATTTGATTCGTTTGAAGCGACCCCCGAATTGGAGGGATCATCCACTATAATTTGTTTTACCCAAGCATGCCGTCTCTTTGACCATTTGACCTCCCAGGTGCCGATGCGCTCGGCTTGAATGATAGATTCGGCCAGTGGCTCAGATTTGAGAGAAGTCTTGGACGTTGTCTTCGTTTTGATTTGCTCAGGTTTGATTTTGATTTGTTCTGATTTGGGTTTCAGCATAATGGTCACCTCAATTGTTGTTTGATGAAGTATTTAGTGTATTAACATGTTATTTAATATTATTATTAAATTCTTGCACAAAACATAAACAATTAATAAGAAGTTCATACTATGATTAATACATGGTAGATTTGGACCTTCTCGACCGTCGCCTTCTCTACGAGCTGGACATGGACGCACGTCTGCCCGCCTCGCAGCTGGCCAAGAAGCTTAGAAAAAGCAAAGAGACAATCAATTTCCGCATCAACCGTCTCATACATGAAAAATATCTCAAGGGTTTTTACACCGTCATCAACACGTCTAAGTTAGGCTGGTATTATCACAAGATGTATTTTCATCTCAAGAGTATCTCGCCGGGATTAGAAGAAGAACTCTTCAATTATCTCAAAACCCAGCCAAAAGTCGCTTATCTTGCCAGCATGGAGGGGCCATATGATGGCGTCTGTCTGATTTTCTGCAAAAGCTCCAATGATATGGATGAATTCCTCCGGCCGTTCATGAAGAAGTACGGGGAATTGGTCCAAGACAAGGAATTCACCATTTTCCTCACCACGCGCCGCCTCAACCAGAAATTTATCTATTCGGGATCCGAACAGATAGATTGGCATTACCCAGTCGAGCTTGGATATTACAACCTAGATGACACCGACTCCAAGATATTGGGCGCAATTTCATCTGATGCCCGTCTGCCGCTGGTGGATATCGCCAAAGCGGCCGGAGTGGATGCCAAAGTGGTCAAATACAGGCTCAAAAAACTCGAAAACGATGGCATTGTCCTGGCTTATGTCACAGCACCGAACTTCGAGAAGCTTGGATTGCAGTTCATTCAAATCAACATCTCACTGGTCGATCCGTCTATCCGTTCTGAAATCATCCACTACTTCGATTCGACGAACAAGTGTCTCTATGCCATGGAGATGATTGGAAAATACGATTTGGCCATCGAACTCCATGTCCAGACAAATCAGGAATTGAAGGCCATATTGGATGGATTCAGGAAAAAATATTCGGAGAAGATAGGCAGCTATGACCTCTCGACCATCAACCACGAATATGTTGTTGAATGGGGGCCGTTTAAAGCCAAAGATTAGAGTTTCTTCTCCCACTCTGCCAAGAATTTGTCATATGCCTTGTGGTCGCCGATGAAAACCATCACGCGCTGATTCCCTGACTGCATGAAACAGACCCTATACTTGCCATCGTTTATCCGGTCAGAAAAGAACGGAACGCCACCCTTTTTGTGCTCGAAATTCGGATAGGTCTTGTATTTCGTCTCCAGGCGCTTGGCGAATATGCGGCGGATCTCGATTGGCACTGCGGCAAGGTAATCGGCGAAACGATCATCGAAATCGATAATGAAAGGACCGTCCGCCATATGGTTCACTTCAGTAGATGAGAGTATTTCTTGCGGAATTCGGCCTCAGACAGGGTCTTGAGCTTTCCACTGGAGAGGGCTTTTTGGATATTTGCAGCCGCCCGCTGAGATCTTTCGTCATCCATAAGTTCAAAAGGGGCCATCTCTTCGTTCTGTTCCTCATATTGTTTGACGATGAGCATACGAGCCGCCTCGGTCTTGTTCGCGGCAAATCCCCGATGGATGAGAGACTCGATGTAAGCGGCCAGCTCGCCTTCCAGATGCAGGTTTATGTTCATTAAATCACCAGTAAAGCTCATTATATGAGCATTAAAGATAATTATAGCGCATTAGATATTTAAAATGAGCTTATTGGGCTTTTTTCTTGCTCTCCAATTCTTTCAGCGCCTGCCGCAGCACGCCAAGCATCGCCCGCGTCTCGACTTGGTCGGGCACAGCTCGGCCCATCACACGTTTGAAAGTAAGCTTTGTCTTGTCGGCAAAACGCAGTTGAGCTGAATAATGGTCTGTGAGCCGCTCGAAGGTGTCGAGCAGGGCTTTTCGCTCGCCATCAGACGCCGCCTCACCTCTGTGGCCTAACTTCTTTTCTTGCCCGCACAATGCGTAGAGAACAACAGCAAAAGAATGGGACAAATTCATGACAGGATATTTGTGCACGGTTGGAATTGTGACAAGCATGTCGCATTGCTTGATTTCATCTTCAGTCAAGCCATTGCCTTCCGCGCCAAACAAGATGGCGATTTCATCGCCGCTCTTCCCACTTCTCTTCCATTTCTGCCCGTAAATCTTCTCGCGCAATTCCTCGAGCATTAGCGGATGGCGCAAAGCATCTTTGTGCCGGTTCAGAACGCCAGTGGTGCCGACCACGAGCACGCAGCCGCGCGTGGCTTGAGCAAGAGTTTCGCAAACAACTGCTTTCTCCAAAAGAGCGCTTGCGTGTTTGGCATACATTTTCGCCGTGAAGCCCACCATGCAGTCGGGCCGAACCAGATAAAGCGGTGACTGGCCGAAATTAGCCATGAGCCGCGCGGCAGAGCCGAGGTTCATCTCGTATTCAGTCCGGACAAGGATGAAACGGAAGTGTGGTTTTGACATGAATGACCCCATTGTTCGATATATTGGACAATTGTTCATTTAATTGGACAACTTACAAGCTCCCACACTTCCAATCTCTCGAAGAAAAAGCTTTTTGACAAGAGTGAATTGTGAGCGAAATGATTCTTTGCAAGCAAGCCTTGCAATTTGTCTTTCGGCTGCAAAGAGCTGACGACAAGCAATATCTTGCCCCCCGGCGCAAGATGCGCACCCGCGTCAGCCAGAAAACGCCGAACCACGCGTAATCCATCACGCCCGCCGTCCAGCGCCGAATTAAGAGAGCCGGCGACTTTGTCCAATTTGGCAGTAGGCAAGTAGGGCGGATTAAACAAAATAAAATCAAAGCGCGAAGAGGCAGGTAAAGATTCGAACAAATCCGAGCAGATAAATTCGACCGAATCAATGCGGTTCTTTTTTGCATTTGTTTTCGCGGCCTCGACTGCCTCTTTCTCGACATCGACCGCCACCAGCTTTTCGAATTTCTTCCCGCTTTTTGCCAAAGCCAGAATAACCGCGCCCGAGCCCGTGCCGACTTCAAGCACAGAGGAATTCGCCGGCACGCAAGACAACGCCGCTTCTGCCAGCATCTCGGTGTCATCGCTGGGGCAGTAGACATTTGACGGAACAAAAAGCTCAAGCATTAGCTTGCCAACCTCGAATCTCATATCTACAACTTCTTGAGCCACGAGGTGGCTTTCTCCAAACCGGCGCCGGGCCGAAGGATTTTCTTTTTCGTCACGTCGATGATTGTGGAGCCGATGCCGCTCAAAGATGGCCCGCCATCCACAATAAGGTCAACGCCATTCGCTATCTCCTCGTCCAATTCCTCGATTGAGCGGGCGGCCGGAGCCTGATGATGGTTTGCCGAGGTGGTGATGATCGGCTTGCCAAGAGCTTTTGCCCAAGCTTGGCAGAATTCGTGCGAAGGCACACGGCAGCCGACCACGAGGCTGGAGGTGACGGGCAATGGTTTGAGCAGAGGCAGGAGGAAAGTGTATGGCCCCGGAGTGAGCTCTTCGAGAAGTTGTCGAAGTTTGTCGTCCATCTTCACATACTCCTGCGCCATGGCCCAGTCCGAGAAGAGCACGGTCATGGGCTGGTTGGTCGGACGGGCTTTGAGAAAGATGATTTTCTGCACAACGGCGCCATTGGTGGCGTCTCCTCCGACTCCATAAACAGTGTCTGTTGGATAGACCACAACGCCACCCGAGCGGCTGATGGCCAGCGCCAAATCAAGGGCCGGGCGCAGGGGGGGATAGACGGTCAATTGCATAAAAGACATAGACCCCGCCAAGATTAAAAACTGCCCGCCCCATGAGGCGCATATGAGAAAGGAGCCGGACAATATTCGAACCAGCCGTAAAATAAGCGTCGGCCAGGTCTCGATGGAATATCTCATGCTCACCGCCGCGATGCTTCTCATCCTCCTCGTCATCATGCTCGTCTTCATGGGCAATTACTCACAGCAGTCAATGGTGGTGCAGCAGCGCACGGCCGCCCATTCGCTAAGCCTGCTCGCGGCGAGCGCGCAAGAGGTGTGGGTGGCGGGAGTTGGCGCCGAGGAGAAAATCAGCCTCGAAATACCCGAATCCGCGCAGCTGGCCTCGAGTCATATAGCGGGCCATGTCATGTCCATTAATCTCTTGGGTGTTGGTGACGTCTCCCGCTCCACTTCGATGAACATATCGGGCAGCTGGCCGGCAAACACCGGGCAGGCATATATGTCAGTCTACAACAACGGCACGCACATATTGATTAGGCCCGGCGGAAGGCTTGTGGTGAACATAACCGGAATTTACATGCGCATTCCGACTGGCGGCGCGAGCAATGCTACAACTCTTCTCATCAGCAATAGAGCTGGCTCTACATATACGCTCACGCAGGTGCTGACATGCCCAGGCAGCACGATTGTCTGCACATATGACGGCACGAACGGCGCGCTGGCGGCAGAAGGCACGCAGACGGCCACGGTGACCATCTCATCAAATACGCCGGGCTTGCACACAGGCTATTTGAACATCAGCGCAGTTCCGACGGGCGGCTCGGGCTTGGCAGACGAGACAATATATGTGCCCGTGACGATTAGGGTTGAATAGCATCACACTACGGTGAAATTTATGCGCCATAAACTTACCAGCGTGGGATTTGCCACAAACCCCAAAAAGCCGAAAGCCAAGGTGCTCAAGCGCAAGATAAGCGAATTTTTGCATGAGGCGGGAGTGCGCACCCGCTCGCCAAATGCGGCGCAGATGCTCATCACCATCGGCGGAGACGGCACTATTCTCTACAACAAAAACAGATACAAAAAACCCATCTGGGCAATCGGCTCGGACACGAGCTTCATTTGCCAGTCAAACAAGAAGAGATGGAAAAAAGAGCTCGGACCATTGGTGCGGCATGGATTCTCCATAGAGCAGCACGTCATGCTCACGGCAAAACTCGATGGCAAACACTTGCCGGATGCGCTCAATGAGGTGGTGGTGAGAAGCCAGCACCATCGGGTGCTTCGCATCAAATTGAATGTTGGCCGGCGCACCTACCGCTTCTCGGCAGATGGACTCATTTTCACCACTCCGACCGGCTCCACAGGTTATGGTTATTCGGCCGGGGGAAAAGAGATGCGCGCAACTGAGCGGCGTTATCAAGTGGTGCCAATCGCTCCATACAGAAGAGCATTCAAGCCAATGATAGTTCCGGACACCACAATTTGCCGCGTCGAATTATTGAACCGCTGCAGGGCGGATGCAGTGGTGGACGGGCAGATGCATCGGCCGACAAGGAAAGGAAGCAAGCTCGAAGTTCGCATGTCGGCAAGAACTATCGAATTCGTCAAGAAATAGAAGACATTGTTTTTACTCCTCCTTTTCGCATCGGCGAGGCCGCAAGCTTAAAAAAGACCGTTCTATCTACCAATCTTCATCAGATAAACCTCAGTAGAACAACAATAGATTTGGGAGGTCAGAATAGTTATGGTAGCTCCAGTGATGCCCCTGTTGTACGGGATGGCAATTGACCCGATAATGCTGGTGTTCGGCATCAGCATCATCGGTGTCGCCGTCGCCATTTATTTCGCGAAATATGTTCTTGCTGCCGACAAGGGTTCGGCCAAGATGCAGGAGATAGCCAACGCCATTCGCGAGGGTGCCGAAGCGTTCATCAAGCGCCAGTACACCACAATCGCCATCATGGCCCTCGTGGTCACGGTCATCATCTACGCGGCTTATTCGTTCCTCGCACATGATCCTGACATGGCGTTCAAGACGGCGTTTTCGTTCCTCATCGGCGCGGCCTGCTCGGCAACGGCCGGTGTCATCGGAATGTGGATTGCGGTGCGCGCGAACTTGAGGACAGCAGCTGCGGTGGACGGCTCCATTTCAAAAGCCATCACACTTGCTATGAGGGGCGGCGCTGTGAGCGGATTGCTCATCGTGGCCATGTCGCTCATGGGCGTGTCATTCGTCTACTGGTTCTTGGGCGACAACCCGCTTGAGACCCCGCTCAAAATAGTGGGCTTCGGATTCGGCGCGTCATTCGTGGCGCTCTTTGCCCAAGTGGGCGGCGGAATCTACACAAAGGCGGCCGATGTTGGCGCTGATTTGGTAGGTAAAGTCGAAGCTGGAATTCCCGAGGACGACCCCCGCAACCCTGCAGTGGTTGCAGACTTGGTAGGAGACAATGTGGGCGACTGCGCAGGGCGCGGTGCTGACTTGTTCGAGTCCACGGCTGCCGAGAATATCGGCGCCATGATTCTGGGCATCGCGCTATACCCCGTGTTCGGCGTGGCAGGCATCATGTTCCCGCTCGTTGCACGTGCATTCGGCATCATCGCATCCATTATCGGAATATTCTCTGTAAAGGCAAGCGAGACAGAAGACCCGATGGCGGCATT
>CAIXYX010000099.1 GCA_903923795.1 uncultured Microcaldota archaeon | reverse complement strand
CCGTTGAGGATCAGACTGCAACTGGCGGTTGCGGACATATTGTCGACAAAAGTGAAATTCAGGCTGCCCTGAGTGCTGTTCAGCCAGCTGTTGTTCAGCGTGTTCAAAGTCACAACTGGTGCAACCGTGTCGATATTGAGCACTCTTTGAGCGGCGGCTGCGGAATTGCCCGACAGGTCGGTGCAGTTCACAGTCCAGTTATATGTCCCGTCAGCAAGCGTCGAGTTGGGCATGACGAGGGTGGAGGTGTTGTTGGCGACCGTGGTCAGGGTGGCGTTGTTCACCGCTCCATCTATGAGCAGTTTGCAGCTTGCAGTGGCGGATTGCGCGTCGACAAAAGTGAAATTCAGGCTGGTTTGGTTGTTATTGGTCGAACTGTTGTTCTGCGGTGCG
This sequence comes from uncultured Microcaldota archaeon, assembly GCA_903923795.1. GTDB lineage: Archaea > Micrarchaeota > Micrarchaeia > Anstonellales > Anstonellaceae > CAIXYX01. The sequence continues at coordinate 12,040 of CAIXYX010000099.1, read as the reverse complement.
TTGAGGGTCACAACTGGCGGAAGGATGTCGGTGATGCCTCCTGCCGGTGTCGAAATGGTGTTGGACTGCAGAGTGACTGCCGTCTGCGCCAAGGCGCGTCCGTTCAGCACCGCGCCGGTGAGTATCGCGATGTTGGTCTGGTCGAGGATATTGCCATAGAAGATGGAGTTGGTTCCAAGCGTTGTCGCGCCCGTGACCTGCCAGAATATGTTGCCAGCTGAACAGCTGTTTATCAGGACAACGTGCTTGCCTGAATCGATGCCGAGAGTCCCGGAGATTTGGAAGATGAAGACCGCGCTCGCGTTGCCCGCGCAGTCGAGGGTGAGGTCGGTCGGGATAGTCACGGATGTGCCCCAGGTGTAGATGCCCGGTGTCAGCGTCTGGCCAGACACTGTTCCGGCTCCGACGTTGAGATACGGACCTACGCCGTGCGTTCTTCCGGCGGCATCGGTGTACGCCGTCTGCATGTCGCCTACGGCCACGCCCAATGTTGACGGGGTCGGCACTGCATAGTCGGCAGCGTAAACGCTTCCGTTGACAAGCGAGGATGTGGAGAATTGGCCCAATGAATCAAGCACTAACGTGAATCCGGTGATATAGCTCGCGGCGGCCGGGCTCACACCCATGTTGCCGTTGACGGCGGTGGTTCCGGTTGTGGATATTCCGGTTTTCGACAATATGGCGAAATTGCCGGCGGTACCCAGATTCACCGCATCGGCGGCAAATACGGCTGAGGCGAGTAACATGAGAAATGCCAGGGCTATGAGAGGCGCGAAGAAAACAGGCACCGCTCGTTTTTGATTCATTTTTTCTATCCTCATGACCATATCGTCCACCTCGGACACTTCTCGAAATCCTGATGCTTCTCGCATGAATCATTATTTTTCGGCCTCAATTCACCCGGCCGGGGTTGCATTTGCTAAGGCACAGCAGCCGGTCGTCGTAATCGGCGATACGATAGCAGGAGTTGTAGTCCCGCACTGCTGAGCCGCACCATGTGGCGATGCAGGTATTGCGGGACTCCATGGTGCCGAGAGCGGTGCACACGGCGACGTCACGTGTGTTGAAAGCCTGATTGTAGGTGCAATTCGCCAAAGCCGCTCCGGTTTTGCCGGAGCACAGCGGCTCGATCCATGCTTTTACCTGTGTGACCGGCACGGGCGCGTAGACGGTGGTGTTCCCCAAAGTCGGCGATGTTTGCGGCGGATTTGCCCCGTAAAGCGTGCAACCGGCGGCGAACAACAGGATTAATACGGCGCAAAGCGGCATCCAAACCCCGAATTTCATATACAGCAACCTCCCAAACCCGAATTCCGACGAATCGTATTACGAATGTATTTTACTGTTACTAATGTAATATCCAATTACTAATATATATAGCTATGGGTCGAAAAGCGGCTTGGCGATAAGTTTCCAAAATGCGTGGCTCGCGCTCGGGCATGTAGGAAAAATTATGGAGAAAAAGATTCAGACGGGGATGCTTGTTCCGCTCAGAGGTAGTATTTGAAGTTCTTCTCAAACAGAATCTCGAACTTCTTGTAGTCGGCCCCGTGCGCCTTTATCTGCTCGTCATAGACCGAGTTCACGAGGTTGTACGCTTTCCTCTGTTCCGCATCAAGCGTGTCCATAAGCACGGGTTTGCGGCGGTAGGCCTCCGTCTTCCAGGCTATCGAGAGCACGGCATCCATTATCTTCCAGATCTTCTCCTTGCTTACCGCCGCGATGCGCTCTGATGGTTTGATGGGATTCGCGCCGTTTTTGGCGCAGAGGAAATAATAGTTGAATTTCGAACCCACGAGCTTCGAGAACTCCGGCGAGCTGGTCACGTTCCAGATGCCGGCCGAGAACGGCGTGAGGAACGGGTCATTCACCAGATTGTGCCGCTCGTCGTAATGGATGAAATAATAGCGCCAGATGGTCTCCAGATTCTCCTCGCGGAGGTAATACTGCAAAATCGGCGAGCCGGAGAACAGGTCTCCTGCATCAAGCCGCACTATCGATAGCAGGTTCTTCTCGCCGAGCTTCTCGAAACGCTCGCGCCAGTGCTTCTGACCGGCGGATTTGATGCCCAAGAGGCGGCCGATTTGGCCCTTTGTCAGCTTTTTGGGCATGTTCCAGATCAACGCAAGCAAAATCTCCTCGTCGGTATAGTTTACGGGTTTGGACACTTGAGTTCACCTCTACTGGATTACCTTATACCCTATTAGTTAATATTGGTTGATGATTGCTCGACAGAACAGATGGCGGGATTTTTGGTTTGGCAGTGGAGGTGGAGTGCCGGATTTTTTGGTACCATGCATAGATAATTCCGTTTTCTTTCGTCTTGCGCCGAATTTTTCAACGACGCGTCGGCATCATTTTTAATCTTCCACCCCATTGAAGATTCGAAGGTGACATTTATGCCTACATTAGACAGCACATTATTGCCCGCCATAGACGAGCTCAAGCAAAAAGAGCTCGACTGGAAAGTCTACAAATTGGAGGGGCCGAGCCTGCCGCATTCGGTAGTGAATGGAAAGAAAGTGCTCATGCTCGGCACGAATAATTACTTGGGCATGTCTAATCATCCGGTTGTGAGAGAGGCAGCCATAGAAGCCATCAAGAAATACGGCGCTGGCTCGGGAAGTGTGCGCACGATTTCGGGCACAATGGATTTGCACATAAAATTGGAGGAAACAATCGCCCGATTCAAGCACACGCCGGCAGCCATCTATTTCCAGACTGGATTTGCGGCTAATCAGGGAAGTTTGCCCGCCATTTTGCAGGAGGGAGACCTCGCTCTTTCCGACGAATTGAACCACGGCTCCATCATAGACGGCGTCCGCTTGAGCAAGGCCGAGAAGGCAATCTACAAGCATTGCGACATGGATGACTTGGCGGCAAAGCTTGAAGCGGCGAGCAAGGCCAGCAAATACAAGCGCATCTTCATCATAACGGACGGCGTGTTTTCCATGGACGGGGACATCGCGCCTCTGGACAGAATACAAAGAGCCGCGCAGGCATTCGGCGCTTACATCCATGTGGATGACGCGCACGGAGACGGCGTGCTGGGCGACCATGGAAGAGGAATCACCAGCCATTTCCATTTGGAGGGAAAAATCGAGTCGGAAATGGGAACATTCTCGAAAGGTTTCGGGGTGGTGGGCGGATTTGTGGCGGGAAGCACGACATTGAAAGAATATTTGCACAATAAAGCCCGCTCGTATTTGCTTTCGGGCTCGGCCCCGCCGGCAACTGTTGCCGCATGCATCGCCACCCTCGAAATGCTGGAGAAAGACGACACTCTCGTAAAACAATTGTGGGAGAACACCAAATACTTCAAGGAGAAGTTGAAAGCCATGGGCTTTGATACGGGTAACACAGGCACGCCCATAGTGCCCATCATGATTGGTGACAGCGCGAAAGCCAAACAATTCTCCGCAGAGCTCTTCAAAGAGGGCGTGTTCGCATTGCCGATTGTGTTCCCGATGGTGGCACAAGGAAAAGCGAGGGTGCGCACGCAAGTCAGAGCGGACTTCACAAGAGAAGACTTGGACTTCGCATTGGGTGCGTGCGAGAGAGTCGGAAAGAAGTTAGGCTTGATTAATTGATGAAAAAGGGGTGTTTTGATGGGGAAACAGAAAACTGCCGTGAAGAATGAGGCGCCAGTAAAGGAAGAATCGCCCTATCTGACGACTCCGAAAACATTGCAGACCGACCTCAATGAGGGAGCCGGACTCACCATCAAAGAATTGATGAAAAAAGGCCTTGGCGCAGCAGGCAAACCGGCGACATTGCACGCGTATCCGGCAGATGACGGAAGGCTTTATTTCAGATTTAAGGAGGACTTCAACTCCCCGAAATTCCAAAAAGACAGGAAAAAGCCCGATGAGCGGGAGACCACGATTTATTATGAGTTGAAGCGAAAAGACGGGGTCTACTCGGTTACGGCGATAAAAGAGATAAAATACGACTCTCATGACCCGGACAGGTACTTCGATGATGTCGACGCTTACGAGAAGAAAACGCTTAAGGTAGACGGCCTGAACAGATATCATGAAGTCTTCTTCTCGCAGGATAAAAGCGAACTGTCCAAAACAGTTGACATGTTCACTGATATGACCTCCAAGAGATATGATATAAAAGAGATCAGATACGGGACTGAATATAACCCTCAAACGATCTACTTCGCCGCTCCGTATGTGAATCTCAACCCGTCAGTGAAACCGTCAAAATAGATAGAGCGACGGATGGTTCGCCATGCAGAAGATGGATGATGTATCATGCTCGCCATCATCATCTTATTCCTCGTCCTTCTACTCATCGCAGTCCGACAGGTGGGCCGTTTTTCCATCTCGATACCAATTGCCATGATGCTGGGCGCGCTGGCAGTGTTGGCAGACGGGGCGATAACTCCGGCGGCGGCATTTCATTCCATCCAATTCGACATCATCATTTTCCTTTTCTCGATGTTCGTGCTCTCGGCCGCATTGGAAAAATCGGGTTTGGCCGAGGAGATGATAAACCGCCTTGGCACGAGGGCGAAAAATCCGTCGGCTGTCATCATTCTATTGGTCGCGCTTTTCGCGCTTGGCGGCGCACTGATTTTCAATGATGCCATCGCGATGGCTGGGGCTCCTCTGCTCATCTTCTTGGGCCAGCGGTTGCGCACTGACCCAAAACCCCTGATTCTCATCGCCTGTTTTTCCATCACCATAGGCTCGATGGTCACGCCGATAGGAAATCCGCAGAATCTTCTGGTGGCACTCTCGGGAGGGGTGGGCGAGCCATTTTGGGAATTTTTAGTCTTCTTGGCAGTTCCAGCCGTATTGAGTTTGGCCGCACTCGTATTGCTGGCGCCGATTTTCTGGCCTTCGCTCGCTAAGATGAGGATAGAGACAGATGCCGGCATTTACATGATACGTGACAAGAAACTGGCGGGAGCGGGGATGCTTGCAACGGGCCTGTTCCTTTTTCTTTTGGCCATTTACGCCGTTCTGCCGCAGCTCGCAATTCCTATTTGGGCAGTGGCCCTTATTCCCGCGCTTTTGCTGTTGGCTATTAGCCATCGGAGAATCGAGCTGCTTCGCTCAACAGACTGGATGACTCTCCTGTTTTTCGTCGCCATGTTCATTCTCATGCAGGCGGTTTGGGACGAGGGGACGTTACAGAAGACTATTGGAATTACAAATGCCATGACCGACCCGCTCATTGTTTCGGCCATTGCCGTCATCCTCTCGCAAATCATCTCCAATGTGCCACTCGTCATGCTCTATCTTCCCATACTCTCGGCCCAATTGGCAAAACCGGCCGCCTACTTGGCTTTGGCTGGAGCCTCGACACTCGCCGGCAATCTCACTATAATGGGTGCGGCCTCGAACGTTATTCTACTCGAGGCGGCGAGGAAAAGGGGCGTGGCGATTGGCTGGGTCGAATTCCTCAAATACGGCGTATTGATGACGATTATTCCGCTCGCGCTCATGCTGGCGTGGATGAAGCTGCTTGGGGCGTTCTAAATCTAAAGAAATTGCGGCGAAGGAACGAAAGCCTTAAAATAGAATACACATAAAATTATACTATGATAAACAATCAGATAGGCCTCAGGCGGAAAAAATCCGGGCACTCTCCTATGCTATTGACTCTATTCGGAGAGCAGCAAGTTGCCCAGAAAATTAAATTGAGGATGGAGGAGAATCAGCTGGCTTTATTGGGTGATTATTACAGCCGCAAACATGAAATCATTCAAAAGAACGGCAAAATAAATCTGGGAAACATCCTGGCAAGCATCTCCGATACTTCCGTGCCGGTCGGAATGGAATTCTTTTTGCCTAAATGCACGCAGCTGATGACGGCGATGGAGAGCGAAGGAAGATGGCCCACAGATAACGCGATTGAATGGATTGCGCGATTTGTCCAGAAAAAAGAGCAGGAGATCCCGAATGGCGATGGTTATTGGGCGAGATGGTCGAGAAAGGAGAATTTGGAGATGATTGCCGAAATCAAGTATTATCTCGGAGTTTTCAAGCGGCTCAGGGAGCTTGACCTCCATCTGATCAGTGGCGATTTGAAAGGATTCGAAAGGGCGATAGAGACCATGCGCGGGATGCCGGGCGATTCTTTTGAATCAATTGCCGCTCTTCTGGCTGATGGGCATCGGATTCAATAGAGACTATTTTCCCCAGTTTGCCCGTCTTAATAGACAATCTTGCCCAGTTTGCCCATCTCTTTCGCCACATTGACTTCTCGCGCAATTCTTCTTCCCATAGACATCGGCTCTCCGAAAACATAGCACGAATATGGTGAGCCTTCAGGGTAGATGTTTGTGCCTGCCACTATGCGCGCCGATATCTCGAAGCAGTAGAATTGCAGATTTTCATCCACGATGAGCTCGAGGCAGAATGGGCCGGGGATTCCGCCGAAAAGGCGGTCGGCCGCATCCACAGTGTCGCGGCCCATCTCCAAAATGTCGCCCAAAAGAGATTCGCGGATGACAACTGATTCGTTGCCGACAACTGTGAATGAGGGCTTTATCGGCACGCCCGCCATCATGGTGCGGTAGCTCTCATCGACATTGCTCTCTAATCGCCTGTCGATGGAGAGCATCTCCAAATGGCCGTCAGAGGCGCGGAAGCCGTCTTTGGAAAGAGGAGAGTAGAAGTAATGCGGGTAAGCCCGCACGCCTGTGAGATATTCCTGCACCATCACATCCTTGCCGCCGAATTTTTGCTCGAACTCTTCAGGAGAATGCACAATGGCATAGCCGCGCCCGCCTTTCGCGCCCGGATGCTTGACAACGCAAGGCCGGTCTATTTTGTCTGGGTCAATTAATGCCGGAGTTTGCAAACCTGCCGCTTTCATCCATTCGAACATTTTTCTACGGTCACGCTCCCACAAAAGGGACTGGCGGTTGCCCAAGACGGGGAGAGGGGCATCCTCCAAACCACGGCCCGCGTATTCAACTATGGAGCCGTGCGGGATGAGCAATGCATTTTTCTCGGCCAGCTCTTGGTAAGGTATGCCATTCGGCCCGTCCACCTCGATGAATTCATCTGGCCGCGCATTGGGGAAAGCATCGTAAATCTTGCGCTGCGCTGCGGAGGTGATGAGCCCGATGGTGGGGATGCCCTCGGCCTTGGCGCCGTGGAAAAGCTGCAATGAAGTGTGCGAACACACTGTGGCGAAGCACAGCTTATCTTTGTCATAGCCTTCCAATATGTCGAGGATGCGCTCTTTTGTAATCATAGAAAATCAACTCATAACAAATCGTAATCAACTCAAATCAATCAAGTGACGATGTCTCCCAAGCGTTTCTGCGCAGTGGCCTCTTTTATTTCCATCGCAATGCGCTCGCCGACAGACATGGATTTGCCATAAAGATAGCCGCCGTAGGGCGTGAATCTCACGCCCGGCGAGCCGGGCACTCTGAATGAGACGTCGAAGATGAGGATTTCCTCGCCTTTTTCTGATGGGGCTATTGCGCCTTGTAGGGCAAATGGACCTATCGGGCCAGGAGGATATTCTTTCTTTACTGCCGCCACAAATTTCTCTCCTACCTCGAAGACTTGCTCGAGGAGAGATTCGCGCAATGTGCAGGCGATGTGCCCGACTTCGATATTGTTGACACGCACGGAGGAAGGTAATTTGTTTTGTTCATGCGCGGGGAGGCGCAAAATGCCGTCGAGGTTCGTCTGTCTCCTCGTGTCTATTCCCATGAGCTCCAATTCGCCGGAAAGAGGAGACAAAAAGAAATTGAAATTGAACTGCGCGCCCAAGACAAATTCCTCAATGAGGGCGGATTTGAGCCCGGCCTCGTTGATTATGCCCGCCTCGAGCATGCGCTTGCTCTCTTTTTTGTATTCGTCATAATTCGAGGCGAAGAAAAATGCGCGCTCGTAACTGCGGGCGGCCTCGGGGGCTTTGATGATGCACAGAGTGTTGATGTCCTCGGGTTTTGCAAAAGTCTTCGGCACGCGCACGCCGGCTTTCTCCAAGAGATAGTGCTGATTCTTCGGCGTATTTCTCTCTTCTGCGCGCAAGAGCCACCTGTTGCCGAAAATAGGGATTGTGAATTCTTTCTCTATCTTGTCATAGCCCACATAGACAGAAAAAGAGCGATGGGGGATGAAAATGGCCTGGCGTTTTTTTAGTTCGTCGAGAGCGGGTTTTTTCGTGATGTCGGCGAATTTGTCCAAGAGGAATACGTCTTCCACACAGCCGAAAACAGAATCAGAGCCGCGCACTGTGGCGCCGGCGAGGCGCACCTTGTAATTCTTTGAATAGATTTTGTCGCGGCCCTTTTGGCACACCACCATGTTTGGTATGTCGTTGGCGCGCGCGCCGGAGCAGATGTCGAGGGCGGAATGAGAACCCAAGACGGCCACAGAGGGGCGCTTATAGGCGGCAGCGGCCGCGGACATTTCGGACGAGATGGACGATGATACCATAGGTAGATATGACGGAGAGAGTATAAAAAAATGAGCCTTGATGCCCGTGCACCAGCTTCTTCATTGCCAACTGGGTCGACACCCCGCCGCTTGCGGCGGGCCCAGTTGGCAATAGCTCGACCGAATGGCAGATACCCCGCGTCGGCCGCAGCCGACCGATTGCCGCAGCAATCGCCCTTGGGGCGGGGTAGCCTTCGGTCGAGTTCATCCGCCCGGCGCGAGCAGCATCCACGAACCTTAGATTTTCTTATACACGGATTTGCGGTGCTCTATGTAGGTGAAGGCTATCTGCGAAATCGAATCGTCGATGTCGGCGATCAGCCGGTAATCTCCCACACGCAGCTTGAAATCCGAACGGCCAGTGAGCTTCTCGAAGAAATGATGGGGGTTCTCTTTAGCGTCTGAAATCTTGTCTATGATGCGTTTGCGCACGTCTGGCTGCAGATTGGCAATGAAGTCCAGCACCTTCTCGTCGTAGATGACTGAATGACTCACATTCCCAGCCTCTTTCGCACCTCGGCCTCAGTAACAAACTTGCCTGCGCGCATGCGGGCGCGGGCCGCCTCGATGGCTTCCACTGCCTCCTGACTCAACTCGGGCTCCTCGCGGGCGGTTTCGGCGATATTGACCAGCTTCTGGATAACGTCGTCGTAGCTCTCGCGGCGGTATTCACGCCATTTGTCAAGCTGGTGCTTGGTCTTGGCATGCAGTTTTATTGTCGTTGCGTCGATAGTCGCGTCCATAGATACCACGGTATACCATACGACACTAGAGTATAATAACTTTATGCCCCCGGCGCCAGCAGCATCCACACCAATTGCGAGCCTACAATCAGCACCGCAGTGTAGGGGATGAATCTCTCGCGCGCGCCGGAGGCCATGGCGAGGTAGAGGCCGCAGAGAAGGGAGTTTATCAGCAGGTAAAGAGGCACGGAGGCGGCTGCTGCCGAGACGAGGGCAGTGGATGGATTGGAGGGAGAGGAAGACGGATTGGAAGATGCTGACGAGGAAGAATTGGCAGATGAATCAACACTTGCCGAATTCGAATCACTCGAGATGTTTTCTGCTCCGACAACCGGTGCCGGAGAGGCGCTTGCAAGAGCCGAGCCGCCGAGCGAAACAGCGCTTATCACCGACACCTGCGCGCTGAACGAGAGTGAAACTGCCAAAATTGCCGGCACCAAAAGAGCGCCGGCGGCCCATAAAGTATAGCGCTGCGTGGCAAGGGTTGTGGAGCGCTCGCGCACCAATTCGCCGCATGAAAGAGCGTCGGCTGCCAAAGCACGAAGAGGTTTAGCCATCGAGGCGCCCGAGCGCCAGCCCACCGAGAGAAGGGTGAGGGTGCGCGAAAGCAAAACAGATGGCGTGTTTGCCGCCCATTCACCTAAAACGGCAAGTGGATTATTTCCGGCGCGCAATTGACGGAGAGCAGCTTGCGCTTGGTCTCGTAATGGGCCGGCAGGCATGCGCAAGGCGGATTCGAGAAGACGCTCAAGCGAGAAGCGGCCATAGGAGGCTGCGCCCAAAAGCAAATTGGGTAATTCGGCTTCGAGCGCTGAAACATTTCCAAGCACTTCGCCCTCGATTAATGCGAGCAGCATGAGGGGCGCGAGGCTCAAGAGAAAACCTATGCGCAAGGTGAGGCCGCCGAAGGGGAGGAAGTAACCGATGATAATGGAGATGATGACAAGAACAAATGAGATTGCTATTGCTTTTGACCAGTTGAAATCGCCAAGCCCGATTTGCTGCAAGCGCTGCACAACTGCGCGGGAGACGGCCTCGGAGCGAAATGAGCCGGCAAGTGACGGGGCGGTGATGAGAAGGGCGAGAAGAGTGAGAGCATTGAGAAGAGGCAGGATGATGAGGAAGAGGAGCCATATGATGGGCGGGCTTGATGGGATGTCGAGAATCGGGCCGGCCGCCACCATGAGCACGAGGGCGAAGGCGGGCAAAATGCTTGAAAGAGCCACGTAGATGAGCCCGCCGATGCCGGCTTTGGCAGACTGCTCGCGGTTCTGCGCCAATTGCTGGTGGCTCAATTCCTCGGCCAAAGAAATGAGAGTCTCGATTGAGCCGCCCTCCTCGTAATAGGTGATGAGTGCGGCGCATGCGCGGGTGAATGCCATGGACTGCACAAGGGTGGCGGTTTGGCTTAGTGCGCGCGGAACGCTCTCGCCGGTTGAGATGGACTGGTGCACTGCTTTCCAAAGACGGGCGGAGGAATAGCCTTCGCTCGACAATTGCGCGATTGCCTGCTCGAGCGGCATTTTTATCGAGAGGTAGAGGGCGAGGGCGCGTAAGGCCAAAGGCAAATCAGCCTCGACTGTGCGCGAGAAGCGGGCGGCCATGAAATTGGGGAGATAGAAGCCCGCCAGCATGGAGAGAGCGGATAAGACGAGGGAGATGCCGAGCGCGAGAACCAAATCCCCGAGCAGAAGGCCGGCCGATATGAAGAAGAGGAAACTGATGCCCGCGCCCGCGAGCAGGAGGGCGTTGAGCGCGGACTCGAGCGAGAGGGAGGTATAGGCGCGGGACCAGGCGCGGGACATGGCCTCTCTGCGCTCGCCGGAATAGAGCGAGTGGAGGGGGAGGGATTCGAGGGCGTTGAGCGATTCGAGCAGATGAACCACCAAATGAAATTTATTTATAGGCGAATGATTGTATTTTCGAGATGATGCTTGCTGGATCCGAGGATGCCGGGAGAGTTGCGAGGAATTTCACGCGCTCGGCGAAAAGGCGCGAGACTTGGGAATTTGTCAAACCGAGTTTCGCGGCGAGGAGGTACAACCCCTGCGCTATCGCGGGGGTGGTGTGCAATTTGTCTTTCTGCCGGTCGTATTCCATGAGCGGGAGAGGCTCCATGGTAAAATGAGACGAGTCGTTCGATGAGCCGTTCGATTTGCCCGGCACCAGCATGTAGATGCCAAGCATTCTGCGAAGTTCTTTCTGCGAACGGCTCGCAGTCTCGTAATGGGCGATGCGGCGCTGAATCACGATGAAATCGAGCGACACCAAATCATCGGGGCTGGCGCCCAAGTTGACGAGCCGGCGAAGGGTTTCTGGGGCGGATTGCGCATGGAATGTGGCGTATGAGCCGCGGGCCTGGCCCGAGAGAAGAGTTTCCATGTAAGCCTGCGTCTCGGGGGGCGTGCGCACCTCGCCAACAACAACGCGGTCAGGGCGCATGCGCAAAGAGTCACGGACAAGGTCGGCCATGCCGATTGACAATTCATCGTTGCAGATAAGATTCACCTTGTGGGGGTGCGGCGGGCGAAGCTCGGGCGTCTCCTCGATGACGAGCATGCGCTCGTTCAATGGTATGAAACCCAGGAGGGCGTCGAGAAGGGTTGTTTTGCCCGAAGCAGTGTTGCCGGCCACCAATACAGATGAGTCGGATTGAAATGCGAGCCAGAGGAAAGCGAGGGCTTCGGCATTTGTTGAGCCGCTCGCCAGCAAATCGGCAGCGCTCCATGCCCGCGCCCCATGGCGGCGAATTGTCATCTCGCCATTTGAGAGCGGGGGGATGGATGCATGCAGGCGCGAGCCGTCGGGCAGGAGGGCATTTATGCGCGGGGACTCGGATGAGACCCGGCGGCCGAGCGGGCGGGCCATCTTGTT
>CAIXYX010000098.1 GCA_903923795.1 uncultured Microcaldota archaeon | reverse complement strand
TGACAAAAGGCCATACGCTAGTTGTTTCGAAAAATCATTTCGATGATATCCGAGATATCGACGAAAGCTCCATTTCTTCGGCCATTTTGACGGCCAAGAAAATAGCACGAAAAGTTCTTGAAGAAGGGGCGAATGGAGTGAATATCATGCACGCCTCCGGAGCAGTAGCGGGTCAGAGCGTGTCTCATTTTCATTTGCATGTTATCCCGAGATATGAAAAAGACGAGATAAGAGTAATTAGAAAAAGAAAGAAAAAATAGAAAAAAAATACAAACGACTTTTTTCTCAGTAATATATCGGCCCCCCGTAATACGGCGAGGTGAACGGCAAGTCAATGCTTGTGTAAACCGGCAGGCCGTCCACAAGGCGGTTCACCTTCATATAGGAGTCCGAAAATGTGTAGAGCGCGTCGCCGATGTAAAGGCTGCGGTGGACCACGGTGGAGCGGTCATACGAGTAATCGCTGCCGCTGTATGACGCGTGCTTCACGGAACCCAATGGCGTGAAACCCTCCGGCCCGACTTTGTACACCCCCACGCCGTCCCAGACTTTGCGCTGGTCGTAATATTTTCCAGTGGTGGCTTTCACAACGCTCACGGGCAGCACGAGCAGGTGGCTGGTGTCCGAATAGAGGAACGCGCGGTGGTCGGTCAATGCCTCGCTGTCAGAGCCATAGTCGCCGATGTCCACGTGGTCGATTTCTTTCGGGTTGGCAGGGTCGCTGACGTCGAAGAGAGCGACTTTTATTCCGGCTGGCACGACTCCGCCCCACGAGGTTGGGCTTGTCTCCTTGCCGACACCGATGAGAGTGGTGGCGTTGACTGGATGGAGATAGTCGCTGAAGCCCGAGATGTTGAGGGTGCCGAGCGTCTTGGGGTTGGATGGGGTGGAGAGGTCGATGACGAAAAGAGGGTCCACTTGCTGGTATGTGACCATGTAGAGGCGTTCGCCCATGAATCTTGTGGCATAGATGCTCTCGTCAGGAGCGAGGTCCTCAAGTGCGCCGATTTGCCGCATATTCGAGTCGAGCACAAAGACGTTGTTGTATTCCACGCGCTTTCTCACCCAAACATCAGTGGTGGTGGCCACGCGCAAATTGCCGTTGAATTCGTCGAGCGAGAATTGGTTGAGCAGGCGGCCCGGCACTTCGGCCTTGGCAGCATAGGAGATTTGCCCATTTGCCACGCCGAGTTTCTGGATGACAGTCTTGGAGTCTTCTATGGCCTTCTTGGTGTCATATTCAGCCAGTGCGGATTGAATGTTTTCCATCATGGCAGAGTAATTCTCTTTCTGCGCAGAAGTGAGCTGGCCGTTTGAATCAAGCATGGGCTGGAAATAATCGCCCAACTCTTGCGAGATTGCGCGCCACTCTTTGTCCGAGTCAAGATGCTGTTGGCCGATTGCGGTGAGGTTTGCCTGCAAATCTGCGGGCAGGAGGGGCACGACTACTGTGAAGAAGCGGTCGCGGGAGTATTGGTCCGAGTCGTAACCACAACCCAATCCCCGGCAGGGCCAGTAGTAGCTGTTCTGCTTCTGGTAAGCGATGTAGAGATTGTCCTGCGACATCATCAGGGTGTTCGAGTAGCCCAGCATGAATGTCTTGGCATCGACTATGCTCTCGTTTGACAGGCTCATGGCGGCCACGGTGTTGAACTGGTAATTCTGTTCCGGCGAATCAAAGTAATAGATGTCGGGGCGCAAAGCGGCTTTGGCAGAATAGACTACCGGCGGCTGGAGGAGAGGCGTGCTCACTCCCTCCTGCGTGACGATATATACGTCATCGCCGACCATGCGGGACTGGTAATATGAACCGGAGATGTTGAAGCTCACATCGAGTTTTGGCGCAGACCGGTTCTGCACATCGAATACGAAGAGCTCTGTTTCGGGAGTTGATTGGGGCATTGGCGAGATATCGTACTTTGAGAAGGTGACCGAATTTCGGTACACCTGCGCGATGAGCACGAGTTTGCTGTTGTTGATGAACATCTCGCGGGCCTGCGGGGCGTTGTAATAGTAGTTGTAGTAGTAGGAGGGGGCGAGATTATTGTTCACGGAAGTGCCGCTCGAGGAAGTGGTGTCGCTCGAGGTGGAACCCCCACTCGCGCCCGTGTCTTTGAAGAGGGTGGTGTTGGAGATTATTTTGGCATTTGCAGGGTCTTTTCCATCCACTATGAGCAGGCGGTTGTCGGCGATGAGATAGATATAGCGGCCGTCGGTCTTCACATAGTCGGCCTCATCGACTCCGGCCACCTGTATGTTGGTTGTCGAATAATCGGGGTTGGCGGAGGAGCCGGTTGTTTGAGAGATGCCGCTGGGAGCGGGGGCGATTGATGGGGCGATTCCGCCGGATTTCGCGCCTGATGAGATTGCGGCATCCATGATGCTGTTGCGATAAAGACCGCCGGAGCCGTAGGCGCCATATGCGCTGCCGGAGCCGTATTCGCTCACCCATTGCTCGAGCTCGGCGGGAGAATTGAATTTCTTGAGCGAGTCCGAGAAATTGCTCGAGATTGTGGAGTTCGGGCCGCTTGAGGGCGAGGCGCCGGAGTAGAGCGTGAGGGATTGGCCGACCGAAATTGAGCCGCTTGTTGCGGGAACTGCGGATGCGGGGCCGTTTGGTTTTGTGGATGGATGCGCCATGCTAAAGAAGGCGGCCAGAAGGCCGATGGCGATGATGGATATTAATAGGAAGCCAAACACGCGCCAATTGCCGCTCACAGAATTCCCGCTCATTGTAATCACCGGACCACTAACCGATTCGGAGTATTTAAGGAGGCTGCCCTATCGTTCGGTTTTCATCATGGAGAATCATTCGGCGCTCTTTTGCTCCATCTTCTCGAGGAGAGCTTCCGCGCTCTTGGCTTTCATCAGCTCGCCGCGAAGACGGGCCGAGCCGCGGAAGCCGGATGCCAATTGTATCGCCAAATCCAATGCGGCATGAAAAGGCAAATCGTAACGGGGCATGAGCTCGATGTATTCTGACAGGAATTCGATTTTCTGATTCCAGGTGATTGGCTCGAACTTTTTTTTGGCAAGAAAATCGCGGGCCTGCAAAAATAAATTCGGGTTTGATAAAACCGCGCGGCCGATCATCACGCCTGCGCAGCCCGACTCTTCTATGATGGCTCGATTATCCTGCGGAGTGCGGACATCGCCGTTGCCGAACACGGGAATGGAGACCGCACGCACAACTTCGCCGATAGACTTCCAGTCGGATTTGCCGCTGAATTTCTGCGCCGCGGTGCGCCCGTGCACCGTGAGGGCGGAGATGCCGGAGGATTCTATAGTTTGGGCGATTTCGACGTTGTTTTTTGTTTTGTAGCCGAGGCGGATTTTCGCTGTCACTGGCAGGGAGCCGGCCGATGCGGCATCGACCGCCGCTTCGGCGATGGCCTTCACTTTTTCCATGTCCTGCAGCAACGCCGAGCCGCCGCCGTTTCTTACCACTTTCGGCGCAGGGCAGCCGAAGTTGATGTCGATGAATTTCGCATGGCATTCGCCAGAATCTATTTTTGCCAAAATGAAATTCACGGCCACCTCCACCTCGGCGGGCTTCGAGCCGAAAATCTGGATGCCGTCGAATGCCCGCTTGCTTTTCTCAATCGCGGCGGATTTTATGATTGACAATGTTTTGGCCCGCTCGCTGGTTTTCTTGCCCGACGCAAGATAAGCCAATGCGGATGCGGACGTGAGCTCGCTGCACGCCATGTCAGCCCCGCGCGAGAGGATGAGAGTGCGGAATGCGGCATCAGTATAGCCTGCCATAGGCGCGAGGGCCAGAGCAGGAGATGAGGAGAGATGCAATCGGCCGATGTCCATAATAACAGTTGGTCGGTTAGGAATATAAGCATTAAATGACGGATTATTTACAAAACCATCACGAGGTGTCAGATATGAATTACACCGCGATTCTAATCACTGCGCTTGCGTTTGTTTTGCTTGCCGGATGTTTGGGCGGCGGGCCAAATGCTATAGTTGCAGACAACAGCAGCGTGACAGCGAACAATACAGTGTCGAATGCCAATAATACACAGGTGAGCAACATGAGCAAAACAACCAACCCAATCGTAGTATTCGAGACAACGAAAGGCACATTTTCGGCCCAAGTTTATCTCAAGGAGGCGCCGATTACCGGAACGAATTTCCTGAAACTGGTGAACTCGAAATTCTATGACGGCCTGACATTCCACCGCGTGGTGCCCGGCTTCGTGACGCAGGGAGGCGACCCCAAAGGAGACGGCACCGGCGGCTCGAATGAAACGATTAAGCTCGAAATCGTCCCCAGCCTCCATCACACCATCGGCGCTTTGGGCATGGCAAGGACAAATGACCCCAACTCGGCCACCTCGCAATTCTACATCGTGACCGGAGATGCCGCATTCCTCGACGGCCAGTATGCCGTGTTCGGGCAGGTGCAGGGCAATGGGATGGATGTCGTCAACAAACTCGTCGTCGGCGACAAGATGACAAGAGTGTATGTGCAGCAATAATTTCTTTTCCTTTTTTGATTTGTTTTTTCTAATTTTATCACGCGAAAAAAGCAGTCGCCCATGTGTAATTCGGGAACTCTGTGTGTCGTTCTTTTTTCCGGGGTTTTTGCGCCTCGAGCGCAAAAAGCCCTTGGGGGGCCGGAGATTTGAACTCCGACAACCAGGTCCCAAACCTGGCAGCATACCAGGTTAGCTCAGCCCCCCTGGCGGGAAATATTTTGTTATGCACATTTATAATCCGATGATTTGCGAACGGCGAAGGAACCATCACGCATTATTATAAACCGCCGATGACAATTCCGCTCATGAAACGAATCCACTCGGACCGCATTCTGGAGCTGACAAAACGCCTCGAGCGAAAAGGCCTCTATCTCATAGCACGCGTGATTGTGCTGCTGCTTTTGGGCAGCATACTCTTCTTCCCCAACGAGCTGCAACTGATGCTCGGCACACCGACCCTCTTGGGCGCGGTGCTGTTCGCAAACATCATCCTCGCGCTTGTCCTGCTGACCGATTTATTGTACAGCCAGCAGAAGCACGTCGGCGCGCTGATGATAAAATACGTCTATCTCACCACCTGTCTCATACTCGCGTTCGGCATATTCTTCTACATCAACGCGACTATTTTGCAGCCGCCGGGCCTGCACTACACCAACACATACGGGCCGCAGAAGCTCGAGTACGACGTGTTTTATTTGAGCGGGTCCACCTATTTCACCATCGGATACGGAGACATCGCGCCCATGGGCATCTTCGCCCGCACCGTCGTGGTGATGGAAGCCCTGTGCGGATGCATCGTGAATCTGGTGGTCTTGGGCAAGGCTTTCCAGAACATGGCGAACCGGCAAGGGTAGGCGGATTTGAAAAATAGTCCAGCTAATTTGACACTGCCCTGCGCAGCTGATAAGTCGTCGGCCCGGTCTGCGTGAGCATGAAACCCCAAGAGGCATAGAGGCGCAAAGCGGCCGGATTCGTCTGCTCGACCTCGAGCTGCAATGGTTTGCCCGGCCACTTCTCCCCTGCTTTTTCCATTGCCGCCCGCATCAATTCCCCGCCGATGCCCATTCCTCGCCAAGCTTGGATGACGCCGATGCCCGAGAGGAGCACGGATGAGCGGACCGGATGGAGATGAACAAAGCCTATCGGCTGGCGGGAGGCATAAGCCAACAGGATGAGGTCGTCCTCATCCAGTTCTATCAACGAGTTTTGGAAAAGCTCACCGGCGAGACTTTGCCATGCAGGCAGGTCGGATTCCGCCGCTTCCCTGATTTTTATTTTTTTTGTTTGGCCTGTGCGTTCCATGCGCCCGGTGCGCTTTTTTTCTGAGCGTGCCATGCGCTCGCCTAAAACGAGATGAAATTCACCCTGATTTCGTCGTTTATGGTTATGTCCGCCGCTCTGCGCGCCTGGGCGGCGCCCAATTTGACCACAAGAGTGTGGCCCACGATGCTCTGCCCCTCGTGCTCGTGGATGTGGCCGCACAGCACCATGAGCGGGCGGTTTTTGTCTATGCATTCGCGCACTGCCTTTGAGCCCGCATGCATGCCGCCCACATTGTCGAACACTCCATATGGCGGCGGGTGGCTAAGCAAGATGGTGTGGTCGTCCACTCCGGCGGATTTGAGTATGTGCTCGAGCTGGGATTCTGACAATTCGGAAGGCGTCTGAAAAGGCGTGGGATTGCTGCCGCCAAGGCCGACGATATTCCATTCGCCCAATTTGACTTTGCGCCCGTGCACATAGCCTTCTTTGGGGCGCATGTAATCCACCACAGGGGCGGAGTCCATGTTGCCGTGGATGAAATAGAATTTGTCGCCGAACAAATCGATGAGGTCCTGCGCATAGGAGACCGGACCGCGGTTGGTGAGGTCGCCGACGCACAAGACAGCATCATAGATGTTGCGGCTGGCCAATGAGCGCAGACCGTCGAGCGCTTCCTCGTCGGCGTGGATGTCGGAGAATGCCAGAATGCGCAGATTCGCCATTTGCTCGCCCATGAAAGATTATTTGCCGGATTATTCCTAAAATCTCTTCTTGCCGAATCTGTTTCCCCCTTCGCGGTTCTGGTGCGGCCGATTCCCGCCTTCGCGGCTTTGGCCCTGACCATGGCCGCCGGGCCGGTCGTTGCCTGGCCTCGGCCCGCCGGGCGAGAATCCGCCGGGTCGCTCGTTTCTTGGCCGGTCGTTTCTGGGCCCGTCATGCCTCGGCCGGTCATTGTTGAAGCGCGGGGGTCCGCGAGGGCCATCGTTTCGCGGTCGATTGGAGTAGCCGCCGGGGCGGGGCCGGTTGAATCCGCCAGAACTTTGCGGGCGGCCGCCGTAACGAATAGGATATACGGGAGGTTTGTAACCCGGCTTCTTGACAGGTTCGCTCTTGCCCAAGAGGGCTTTGACTCTCGCCTCGAACTGCTCTTTCAATTTCTCGGCGATGAAGTGGTGTGTGTAGGCGTCGGCCTTGGAGGCTATGGTGAGTTTCGCCGCGAGTGCGCGGGCGAGCTTTCCTCTTGTCCATCTGGGCGCTGTCGAGATGGCGGGGTGCTGGAAGATGAGGCCGTGTTTTGGTGGCGGGGAGCCCGAGCGCAAGTGCTTGAAAAGAGCCTTCTCTGCTCCGATGACCTGCACTGTCGAAGATGGGAAAGAGGCCAATTTGTTGAGCGAGCCGGCTTGAGCAATGAGTTTGGCCGCCAATGATGGGCCGGCTATTGCCGAGATGTTGGGGGCGAGGCGGGTGGCCAATTCATCGGAATATGCCACGAGCTCTTCGCGGTAATTGAGCAAATTGATGAGAGCCTGCGCCTGCGCACGCACGGCGTGCAGGTCTTGGGCCGACAAATATACACCGACAGATTTCTTCGCCTTGTCGCAGACGAGATGGGCTGTTTGCTCGCCCAAAACAGGGGTGAGGGCGGCAACGTCGGGATTGGCTCTATCGAGAGCCAGGACCACGCCGGCGAATTTCTTGGGGTCGGCCTGCTTGAATTCCGGGAAATGATAGCCATACCATTCGGTGAGACGCTCGGAGACGAGGTTGGATATTTTGTCCATGTCGTCGATGGCTGCCACTACCTGCACCAGCACTAAGTCCGGCGAGGCCATGGCTTCCTGTACGCCTGCCTTGGCGCGGAAGAGGAACTTGGATTGGTCGAATTTGAAAGCCATAAATAGCACCTTTGACGAGGTAATATGGGAATCAGGGTATATAAGATGTATGGCAGAGGAAGTGGTATGCTACTCTCTGACAAAGACCTGCGCCATGAAATCGCCCGGCGGCACATCGTCTTCACGCCGACATTGAAAGCCAGCCAGATTGGCGGCGCATCGGTGGATTTGACTCTTGCCGGCCGATTCTGGATTTTCAAAACAGGTTATGCGAATTCGCACAGACCGGTCGATTTGGATAAAGTAACGTTTGTTCAGGCCACGACGGAATTGAAGAGGGAATCGATTGTGCTCGCGCCGGGGCAGATTGTTTTGGGAATTACGAAAGAGAAAATCAGACTGCCTTCTGATATTATGGGAAGGCTTGAGGGAAGGAGCCGATACGCTCGCATGGGTTTGGCAGTGCATATCACCTCAGCGCTTGTGCAGCCCGGTTCTGACAATCATCAAGTTCTCGAAATCGTGAATTTCGCGCCATTTCCAGTGAAAATATCGGAGGGCATGAGAATTTCGCAAGTGGTGTTCGAGTACATGAAAAGCCCGACGTCAAAGCCGTACGCGAAATATGGGAAAGTGGCGAGAAGACAATAGAGATTTTCCTGCTAAATCACATGCACGCCAGCCACTCTCTGCGTCTCATCAAGAAGAGCCAGCTCGATTGGTGTCAACAAGCCAGGTGATTTCCTCAACCTCTCGGCCTGCTGCTTCGAGATATAGACGAACAGATGCTCCCCTGCCCGAAACGTCTTGCCACAATAGGGCTCGTCCATCGAGATGGCGGCCTGCTGCCTCTCGTTTAGCACCTCAAGGCTCTTGCCTTTGTCCTGCATGCCTTTCACTGTGCCGATTTGCTGGCCTTGCGCATTCATCACCGGCGCGCCGGAGCGCAAACGGCCCGAGACAACTTCAACGCCGAAGATGGCGGGCTTGTTGAGGCGGAAGAAACAGTTGGGAAGGACAAGTATTTTTGCGGGCAATGCGAGCTCGTCCATGGTCGATTTCTGGTCGCGCTCTTTCTCGGCCTTCACCCAAGTAATATAGTCTTCAAGCAGGCGGTAAACTATATTTGACTGGAAAAGATGGACATTACCGCGCTCTGATTCCTCTTGAGCTTCGGGAAGAAGAGGCACATTGAATGCGAGCACCACACCCAAGTATTTGTCGTCGAGCGAGGCCGCTCTTGCCGAGATGACATCTTTTTTGCTCACAGGGCCAACACCCATCGAACGTATCGGAATCTTTGCATGCTGCATGAGGCGCATGAGGGCTTCGGCTGAGCCGAGAGTGTCGGCCTTGACGACTACGCCGGCCAAAGTGTCATGTGTAATCAGAATTTGCTTGATTTGAGTTGTTATTGTCAATTCTACGGCAGGTGTGAGTTCGGGCGAGATGACGACTTCTATCGGCGAGCCGGCCAGCACGCCTTCGAGTCCGGGAGCGTAGATTTTCACTCCGGCTGCAGCATTGACTTGCTCGATATACATGTAATGCGAACCTGCCGGTGGCACTTCTCCAGGCATGGGCGGGCGCAGCAAACCACGCACTTTGACTACACGCGCGCCGGTCGGCGTGCCGAACACGACGAAATCATTTCGCTTGAGCGTGCCGTTGTAGACTATGACGTCGATGGTTGTGCCAAGGCCTTTCTCTTCTTTCACCTCGAGAATCGAGCCTTTGGCAGGACCGGCAACATGCGATTCAAGCTCTCCGGCGAGATATTTCTGGCTCACGCCCGCCAGATAGAGCAATAGTTCGGCCATGCCCTCACCTGTTTTGGCAGAGCATGGAACCATGACCAATTGCTTTGTGAAATCGCTCACGCGGTCGAAACGTTCTGACTCGTAGCCCTTCTCCGAGAGTCTGCCGACGAGGGTGTAGAGCTTTTCTTCGAGCAATTGCTGAACAGCTGGTGATTGGGCAGCGAGAGATTGTGAAAAGGATGCGGTGGGTTGCGGTTTCCACCCTTGCAGCAAATCGACTTTATTGAGCGCGATGATGAATGGAGTTTTCTGCGAGCGTAATATTTGCAATGATTCAGTCGTCTGCGGCTGGATGCCCTGCATGATGTCGATGACAAGGATTGCGATGTCGGCTATTGAGCCGCCCCTCTCGCGCATGGAGGTGAATGCCTCGTGCCCCGGCGTGTCGATGAAGAGGAGACCGGGAACTTTGAGCAATGCATCAGCCTGCGCGCGCAATGGACCGCAAGCGGAGAGGATGGCCTCTCGAGGAAGGTATGATGCACCGATCATCTGCGTGATGCCGCCGGCTTCTCGGGCCGCTACGCCGGTGCCGCGGATGCGGTCGAGGATAGAGGTTTTGCCGTGGTCAACGTGCGCTAAGATGCAAACAATTGGGGAACGGAGCATGAAAGACACCTGTGAAACAAAGCATACTGGAGGGTAGATGGAACCTCGATATGCTTATTTCACAGACGCGGTTTTTATTGGTGAGCTAATCGCATTCGCTCCCCCGGCACGAGCGGCAAACATTGTCCTCGCAGACGATGCATTGCGGGCACACCCTCTCATCAGGCGAGGATTGCACCCTGTCC
>CAIXYX010000097.1 GCA_903923795.1 uncultured Microcaldota archaeon | reverse complement strand
TAGCCAAAGTCGGTATCACATCGTCCAGCAAAATTGGGCGAGATTATACAGAGGAAATTGGATATGATTCACGGAAGAAAGTTATCGTGTATGAATTAACAAAAGATTCAACTGTTTTAATGTATGGATTTAATGTAATAACTCAAGGACATGGATCAATTAAGCCTCAAAATAATCCAAATGAAACAAATTCAGTTGGACAAAAATAATTAGGTGTGACTATGAAAGAAATCTCGATCGTGCCAGGTAATGAGATTGCTAAACCAGTTATTAACGCAGATAAAACGATTTTTGATAAATCAATAAATGCCCCAATTGTTATAAATACTCTTATAGATACTGGCGACCTCAAACCAGGCGAAACTCTCACCCAAAAGAAAGCCGCCGATTTATACATCAACCCAGCCAAGAAATACGACCCTTTCAGAAAAGCCCTCGACGCCGTACTGATAGAGAATGGATTGTTCAAGCAGTGGCAGGACTTTATCACAGGAATTATGAATGAACGCCAGTCGTTCGGACCTAACACCCTCGCCGAATCCCTGCAGACCGACAGAATAGTGCAGAAGGGCCAGATAGACATCCAAAATCTATCCAAAGAATCCGAAGAGAATCTTCAAGACGTGAAAAAGCGACGTAAGCGCACTACTTCTCGCTAACTTAAATCCATTTTTGCACCCAATTTTTCGGAACCTTACAAGAAATGAGGTATTTATATTCATTCGAACGGAAAAAATTATATGAGATATTTGATTTTGATGGCGGCCTTGGTCGTCGTCCTTCTGCTTAGCGGGTGCACACAACAGTCAACTCCCACGGCACCCTCGAAGACCACCTGCCCGGCCAAATATATGAGCATCGGCAACGGTTGCTGCCCGGACCTGAACGGGAATGGCATCTGTGACAATGATGAACCAGCTCCCAAACAGAACTCCGACTTGAATCCACCCCAGAACGCTTCAATCGAAGACAGGGTCAAAGAATGCAAACTTGATTCTTACTGCCTCTTCCGCCTAGCCATGGAAACAGACAATGTCGGCGTTTGCTCGGCAATATTGATTTCAGGTCCGATAACCGTCCAATGCATCCAATCATTGGCGGCACGCGACAAGGCTCCGGGATATTGCTCACAATTGTATGGTGATGATCAGAAGAATTGTCTTGCAATGATAAACAGTACAAGCGCCTCCAGCCCGGCTGCTTTCGCTCCAGTCGCCAATGCACCCTCTCCAGCTGCCAAACCACCCGCTCAGGTCAATGCGACATTCAATGACCGCACAGGAGAATGCGTGGCGGCGCAGCCAGGCGACCATGACAATTGCTTCAAGAAGCTGGCAGTAGATATGAAATCGTCCTATTTCTGCACGATACTATACACTACCATCAACAAATACGACTGCCTTACGGAAATGGCCGTCAGATACCATGACAAGAGATATTGCAACGAGATAATCGATACTGCCTCTTCGAGTTGGTGCAAGAGCCAAGTCGTTGAAGCGGTGAACTAAAATCAGATATCCTCTTCCGAAAATTAATTCATTCCTTCTTCTCCCCCCTCCATCCCCTCGAATATCTGAAGGCGGATGACTGCACCCCGTCACGGAGATAGAGCTTCTGGCTCTGCCGGAACCTGTTTGCGTTGAGCCGTATATACTGCTTGCGCAGGGCATGCAACAGGGAGAGGCGCAGGAACTTCTGATTTGACCTGCTTATCAAATCGCGGAGCCTTCTGCGCCGCGTGATGCTTCTGGCCCGGCGGATGCGCGTCCGGCGGCCCCCGAATGAGGAGCGGACTCTCTCGCGTTTGCCGCCGAAGCTGGAAGTTGTTATGGGTTCATTTTTGCAAAGCTCGCTGCTCTCGAGTTTGCGGTTGGCAAAAAATGAGGCCGGAGTCCGGGGCAGGACAAACACGAATGACGGTTGTCTGGTTTTCAACAAGTCTATCCCTCGCGTTTGCATCTATTCCGATATCTGGATGAACTGCAGGGCATCATTCTCTTTCTTGTCCAGCACCACGAATGCGAAGCGCTCGAACTGCGAGGTCTGGCCAAGCGCGAATTCACCCGAAGCATTCTCTGTCCAGCCCCAAACCGTTTTGAGCGAATCGGGGTTGTATTCTCCGGAAGGGAGCAGCAAATCTTTGGGCACAAGCACAAGAGCGGCCTTTTTCTGCGAATCAGACACCCACTGCACTTTCTTCGCCACATCGCCTGTTTCGGAGACGAATTCGGCCGAAAGCACGGGTTGCAATGATTTTGTGCCGTCGGGCGTGAGAATGACCTCTTCGCGCCGGCCGGTAATTTTCACATTGCACCAGTCTTTTAGGCGGAAAATTTCTCCCTCGGCCATTTTCTGCACATCGGCAAGAGGGATGTAGATAGGCGAGGAGGCTTCCATCGAGCGGGAGCCAAGAGCCTCATTCTGCGGATGGTTGCGCAATGAGAGGATGCGCTGCGGAGCGCCCGACAGTTCCACCATGACTGGCGACGGCACAAAGAAGCGGCGGGGCGAGGTCGGGTCGATGAGCTTCTTGTTCTCGGACAAGAGTTTCTCCCAGCCCGGCTCGCTCTCCACAAGAGACAGGCCGAATGAGAGGACAAATGAGCGAATCGCCTCGGGGCGGATGCCTCTGCGACGCAGGGCGACAAGAGTAGGCAAACGAGGGTCGTCATAACCGGAAACTTTGCCCTCGGCTAAAAGCGGGGTGATTAGGCGTTTCGAAATTGGCGCGCCCGAAATTGCGAGGCGAGAAATCGAGAGCATGCGCACGGGGCGCAATTCTAAGAGTTTGATGATGGCATAATACAATTCATCGCGCAATTCGTATTCTTTTGAGCGAAGGGCGTGCGTCACTCCTTCCAAAGAGTCGATGATGGGCGCGCCGAAATCGTAGGAGGGCCAGCACTTGTATTTGGTGCCCTGTCTATAGTGAGGCGCGAAAATCATCCTAAAGAGCGTGGGGTCGCGCATCACCGAATTGTCGGCCTTCATATTGCCGCGGAAACGCAGCACCGCTTCTCCTTCTTGGAATTTGCCGGCAATCATGCGGCGGAAGGAGAGGAGATGGTCTTCGGCCATTTGCGTGCGGCAGAGGCATTCCTCGCCCTTCTCGCGCCCCTTCTTCACTTCGGCGGCAGGACAGGTGCATACGTAAGCCTTGTGCTTGAGTATGAGCTCGTCGGCATATTCATAGAATTTGGGGATAAGATCGGAAGTGTAGGTGATGTCGCCCATCCACTTGATGCCGAGCCAGGTCAAACCGTCACAGAGGGCGGGGATGAATTCCTCCTTCTCCTTCTCGGGGTTTGTGTCATCCATGCGAAGGCGCATGTAGCCGCCGTTTTGCTTGGCGATTTCGTAGTCAAGAAAAGCTGCTTTCGCGTGGCCTATGTGCGGATAACCGGAGGGCTCGGTTTTGTTTGAGTAAATCTTCTTTAATGTGTTTAGTTT
>CAIXYX010000096.1 GCA_903923795.1 uncultured Microcaldota archaeon | reverse complement strand
CAAAGCCGCCTCGAAAGATTCGATGTCTGTGAATGACTCATATACGGAGGCAAATCGCACATAGGCCACCTGGTCGACTTTTCGAAGCCGCTCCATCACCATTTGCCCGATTTTGGAAGTGCTTATCTCGTGGCGGGGATTTTTTCGCACGCGCTGCTCGACCGCCTCGACTATTTTGTCCACAGAATCTCTGGGCACGGGGCGCTTGACGCATGCGCGCATCACGCCGGCCTCCAGTTTGCGCCGCTCGAAAGGCTCGCGGCTGCCGTCGCGCTTTATGACATATAATTCTTCCAGCTCCACACCTTCATAGGTGGTGAAGCGGCGCTTGCATGACAGGCATTCGCGCCGTCTTCTGATGCGCAGGTCCGACGTGTCACGCGAGTCTATCACAGAGGATTGCGCGTGGGCGCAGTAGGGGCACTTCATCAAGGACGAATAGGAGCGGCAGAATTATAAGGATGGGGAATATGCACTATTCCTATGGGTGGTAAGTCTTATACGGGCAAGGGAGATGGTGGCGATAGCGGGTTGCCGAGCGGCACGCGGGCGAGAAAAAGCGAGCCCATCTTCGAAGCCGTCGGCATGCTCGACGAATTGAATTCGGTCATCGGCATGGCGCGGGTGGAGGCGGCGAGAGGAAAAACCAAAGATGCGGAATCATCCGCGCTTGCGCAGGATGAGCAGCTTCAAATCATCCAAGCAGATTTGTTCGAGGCCGGCTCTTATTTGTGCGGCTACTGGCCGGCGGAAAAGGCCGAAGTGTTCAACCCGAAACTCAAACGCCTCGAGGTGTGGATAGACAAGATGGATGCCGAAATGCCGGCTTTGTCGAATTTCATATTGCCCGGCGGCTGCGCGCTCTCGGCCGAACTGCATTATGCGAGAACGGTCTGCCGGAGGGTGGAGAGGAGAGTTGAGGGCATAGATGTTCCGGCAAAAAAATTCATCTTGCCCTATCTGAATAGATTAGGGAGCTATTTCTTCGCAAGAGCCAGATTCGAGAATATCAAGGCCGGCGTGAGCGAGACTGTTTGGAAAACAAAAGAGAATGAATAGATGGACAAGAGAACAAGCGAGAGCGGGCGATTGTTTTCAAAATCCTGATTCTACAAATGCCCGTCGTGCGCGACATGCGAATGGGGAGTCAGCGCGCGCATCAACCCCTGCGGGAAAAGCGGCGGGCGCTCATCAACTCCGAGCCAGAAATAGGCGCGGGCGAACAGGACGAACTGGAAGTAGATGAGAAGCAGCTTGTGCAGGCGGGGATGCCGGCGGCAGTAGAGCATTATGTGGAACCATTGAAGCACCCACACAAAACATTCTGGAATCAGGAGGATAAGGGCGTTGAATGTCAGCAGAATGCCAAAAAATGGACGGAATAGCAGCTCGAAGCGCGAGACAAGAGGCGAGTAGGAGAAGCGTATGCGCACGGCTTTCGGCGGCCATTGGTCGGAGAGGAGGAGGAAGTAGGCCGACCAGTTGGAGCAGAGCGAGACAAACGAGCGCGAGCGCTCCAAATCACCCATCGTCCGCTCGCGGCGGAAGAATAACAAAAGCGCGGAGAATGGCCAGATGATGAGTTGCAGCAAGGCATAAAGCCCGACGACTATGGCCACCAGCGGCGCGAGAAACGGGCGGAGGAGGGCGGCTTTGCGATCGGCGAGATGGCCGCCATCGACCTGATAGGTGACTGATTGCATGCATTGGCCATTTGGGGTAGATTAAAAAAACAAGCAGATGGCGGAAGGCTAAAGGGACAGATGCGTATTCCCGCGAAAACACAGCGAAAAACACGGGGTGAATTGCTGGCGGGTGGGCAAAATTATATTTTGCGGTAATAGGCAGACACGCCCCACCAAATCGCGACCCACAGGCCGATGCCCACAGGCTTGAACGAGTCGGCGGGCAGGGTGAGCAGGATTGCGAGGATGGGAATGAGGGTGAAGAAGAGGTAGTGGGATTTCACATGCACGATTTTGATGCTGCCGATTAGAAGGGCGGCGTAGAGTATGCAGAGCACGATGT
>CAIXYX010000095.1 GCA_903923795.1 uncultured Microcaldota archaeon | reverse complement strand
GGCGCCGCCGCCACCGCCACACTGGCCGTTGACGTTGTCGCAGCCGTTCCCGCCGCCGTTGTGCCCCTGTCCGCTGGTCCCGCTTCCACCATAGGTGCAGATATCACCAGACGCTCCGCCTCCGCCACCAGAGCCGCCGCCTTCCCCAGAATGCTCCCAATTGCCGCCACGACCGCCGCCTATCGCCGTCAATGAATCGAATACGCTGTTTTCCCCATTTCCTATGAATTGATTATATGGACTGGTGACTCCGCCGCTCCCGATCGTCACGGTTTTGTCTCCAATTGTGAGAGCATAGGCGCTAGTGTAAACCAATCCACCGGCTCCGCCGCCTGCTCCACCGGATCCGCCTCCCCCTCCTGCGACCACAAGGACTTCCACATTATGATTGCTGTTGGCAATATAGGTCCCGCTACTGGTGATGGTGTGCATAGTGTACCCATTCACATGAGTTATGGACCCGCCTAAATCTTCCAGCGGCGCCGTGCAGATATTGTTTGTGCAGGTCAGACCTGAATCACAGCATCCCCCATTGCAACAAACCTGGCCGGCCGAGCAGCAACCAAAGCCACAGCTCAGACCGGGGCCGCAATCCAGCGGGGGCGCTACGAGTGCGTTGGGATTCGGGATGATTACCAGAGGAGTCGAGCCGCTCTCGGCCCCGGGCCCCAAGGGAGAGTCGTATTTGAATGTCAGGGAGAAATCGCCGGTTTTCGGCGGAGAGCTGCCCCAGTCCATCATGGCAGGCAGGATCATTGTGATCTCCTCATCAGGCGTAATGAGAATGGAGAGATCGCTTATGTTGCCGGCCGGGGCGCCAGTGAGACAATTCACCGAGTCGAAATTGCCGGGTGATATGATGATTTGACGCAACGTGATGTCAGTATTCGCAGTGTTGCGTATGACAAGCGAGAGATTTGCGGCTGAAGTGGCCTGGGAATAGCCCAAAGACGCGCCGCGCACCTGCAATGGATGGGCCTCGCGCGCCCAGTAGGCTTGCGACGCGGAGATGCGCGAATCAGAAGAGCTGCCGCCCGGAGTGGAGAGAATGAAGATGAGCACGAGGGCGACGATGAGCAGGACGCCTAAGAGGAGCATGAATTCGACTGAATTCTGCGCGCGCAACTTTTGCATGGTATGGAGAAAACAGAATAAGATTAAGAAACAAAGCCCCGCGCATTTTTGGAAAATCCGCAGGGGGGAAAATACGGACGCGCCTGTGATACATTCCTGCATTCATTCCTCTTGCCGGCTGAGTTTTTTTCCGCCGGACTGCGGGTCGTGGCTGGAGATGAGCGGGATGGACAGAGGCGCGGAGGGAGAGGCGGGAGTGGAGCCATGGCCCGCGCCGGTTTTCGGCCCGGTCTTTTTGCGCGAGAGGAGCACATAACCGCAGCCGCCGGCCAAAGCGATGGTGGCGCCGATGAGGAGGAATGGCGGCGGGTTGGTTGGCGGCGCGCTTGATAGAAGCTTTTGCGCGCGCGTTGTGATGCTCTCGGCAGATGCGATGGCGTCAGACCAGCGGGCAGCCTGCATTGTGCCCTGCAATTGCGAGAAATCGTCCTCGAGGCTGGCGGCCGCGGCAGTGGCGGCGAGGGCGGAATTGTTGCGCACATCGCCAAGGTACGCCAGCGCCCGGTCGTAGGAGGCTTGCGCCCCGTCGCTCAAAGACTTCTGGCTCGCCAAGAGATATTGGCGCAGAGTTTGCAGTGATGAATTGGCGGAATTGAGCATCTTGTCGCGGCTGGCCAATTCGAGTTTCGCTTTGAGGGGGTCGGCCGGCAATGGCGAGTTGTCGAGGGAGATGGCCGAAAGATTGGCCAGTTTCTTCTGCCATGTCGTCACATCGGCAGGCTTTAGCACAGGCTGCAATTTGGTCGAATCGACCTGCGTGAGCGAGAGGCGGTAAGTCTCAAGGTCTGACTGGGCAGAATCAGCCTCTGACGAGAGGTTGTGGGCTTCGGCCTTTTGCTGCGAGGCCCAAAGATCGACCTGCGCATACCAGCTCGATTGGTAAGAGTCGAGATTTGCGCGCGCATCGAGGAGGGAGGAGAGGGCCTGCATGCCGTCTTCGATGCTTATCGAGTCCTGCGCATTTTTGAGCGAGAGGCCGGCCTGATCGAGCGACTGGCGGTCGGTGTCGCCGAGAGCCGCGCCCATCAATGCGCTGTATTGCGAATCGAGGAGCGCCTTGTCTTTGCTCGCCTGGCTTAGCATGGCAGTTTTCACGCGGAAGACGTCGCTGTCCAAATCTGTTTTGGCGCCCCTGAAATCGCCTTTGGCCGCCTTTTCGGCCGACTGGCTCATCGAGGCGTTGATTGTGTTGCGCCAGGTGATGACATCGAGCGCCCACACCGGGCGGGAGGAGGCGTCACGCAATTGTGAGCTGAAATTCGTCAGCTGGGAGAGCAGCATGCCCGCATCAGTGTTCGAAGACTGCCATCCGACGGCGTCGGGGCTGTTGAGGTCGAAGATGAGTTTTGGGGGCAGGGCATCGAGATAGGCGCGAAGATGCTCGAGAGTGGTGATGGCTGACAGCCAGTCCTGCGCATTTGCCTGCGCCTGCGCGGTCGAGGCCATGCCTATGGCTGTGGAGTCGTTGCTCTCTTGAGCGGCAGCCGAGAGAAGAGGCAGGGAAAGATTCACCCATTGGGCGGGGTCGGCCACGTCATAGCTCACGGCCAAATCTATTCTGTCGGGTGATTGGCGGTTTGTCAGCCTCACGCTCCAGATTGGGCGGCCTGCCAGAGGCTCGGCCACCACCTGCGCATCGGCATCTGATGAGGTGACAGACAGATTCGAGATGGAGTCAGAGGTTTCGGTCATCTGCACCAGCGCAGTGCCGCATGGGGAGAGATCTTTGATTGAGAGAGTGTAATGCAGGGTCACGACACCGGATGCGGAAGGCGTTATTGCGAATGAGGTGCGGTTGAGAAGAGACGGGTTTTGAGGCTCCATCTCGACTGTGAGATTTGCTGGCGATGGAGGCTCGCTCATAAGGAAATGCGCGTATGCTGGCGCGAGAGCCCAGTCTGCTGTGGAATTTGTGGCCCCGAGACTGTCGGCTTCTCCGGCCTGCGAATTGGCGAGCACGAATGTGCCGCTGGCCCACAGCCCCTGCGAGAGGAGGCGGGCGGTGCCGGGCGCCTGCGTCGAATTCCATGGCAAATTGATGATAAGAGAGTGGGTCGGATAATCAGACTGGAGAGTGTAATTGGACTGCATCACCTGGCGGTTGTCGCCGACTTTTAGCAGGCAGCTGGTCTGCGAGAGGTGGAAAGGATTCTGCCATGAGGAGAAATTGACCATGACGGGCTCGGATGCCTCGAGCGGGTTGAGCTGCAATGTGAGATTGCCGTTTGTGGCCCATGCGTTTTTCACCGGGCCGGAGAGGCTCGGCTTCTCGGACATGTAGAAATTGACATTGAATGGGCAGGTCACTGTGAGCGACTCATTGTATGAGATGGCGAGAGGATTTGACGAGCGCCACACGCCGCCGACCTGCTGGCGCGAGCCGGCGACGGGGGCGGCAGAGTCGGCAGGAGTGAATGAGGCGATGGTGCACATGTCCTGCGAGATTACTTGGCTGATGAGAGTGTGGATGCGCGCATCGGAATCTTTCAGCTGGGTGCGCATTCCGTTCGGGTCGGCCAGAGAGGCGTTCGACCACTCGTCTCCGCTGCGCCATTTCGCGAATTCGTCGTGCAAGGTCTGCAATGAGGAGGTGCGGGCGGGGAGGGCTTTGGACTGCTCCAAGAGAGTGTTGTATTGCTCTGTTTCATTACCCAGAGCTTGGAGAAGAGCGTAGCGCATCGAGCCGAGCTGGATGCGCAGGTTTGTGAGCGAGCCGGGCTTTGGATTCTTGTTGGCAAACTCGATCGAGTATTCATTATAGGCGGCCACATATGAGGAGAGGTCTACTCCCAATGCAGGCCCCCATGAGAGCGTCTTGTTGTATTGCTCGAGCAGCTGGCCCATCTCATAAAGCTCGGAGCCGGTCGGAATGGTGTGGTTGATGAGCATGAGGCCGGTCTTGGCATCTGAGATGGAATTAAGATAATCGCGCATGCGCTCGCCGCTCTGCATCGTCTTCTCGCCGTCGTTGAAAGCATCGGTGGCATTCCGCAGATAGCCTTGCGCCTGGCTTAGAGTCTCGGCGTCGGCACCGGTCTGCCCGCCGGCTTGCGCATCTATTGCCGCTTGCAGAGCCTGCATCTTCTCCTGCGCAGTCTGCCGCGCCAACTGGACGCGGCCATGTATCTCCTGCGAAAGATTCTCGAATATCTGGTGTGCGGATGCCGCATCTGCGGCTGCGCGGGTGTAAAGCGCCATGGCGCGCACTGCATAACCAGAGCGGTTCTTCTGGCCTGCTTCAGAATCAGCACTGTTCATCTCTTGCCCGGACAAGGTGAGAGAGTAATTCGCATCTGCCAGACGCTCGTAATATGTGCCGCCATAGACCAGAACATGGGCTTCGCTTGATACGTTCGTGTCACTGATAACGGCAGTGTCAAGAGTGTTGTCCCAGCCTTCGTTTGAGAGAGATGCTGCATCGGCCTTGGCGAGCAGCGTCGATGTGTTGGCCGCCGAGGAGTTGTCGCGCAGCTCCATGTCCATCTTGTTTATCGCCGCGCGCAATTCGGAATGCATGGCCCAGCCGCTCGACCAGAGGGATTTGTTGCCGCTTGCGAGCAAATCATTGACGCTCACCCAAAGAGTCCCTCGGTCGTCGAATACCATCGGGTCAGCCGGTTCATTGCACAAAGCATCGATGTGGCGGAGCACGCGATAGGTTTGGGCATAATGACCGCCAGTTGTGTTGAGGCCGCCGTAGGCATCGAAGAGGACGGACTGGTATGCGCTGAGGTTTGCAGATGCCCCCTTGTTCGCCTCTGACACAAAGCCTGCCCAGTCGGCCCATGCGCCGGTGGCGCCACCGTGATAAGACGAATCCTCGATGCCGCGAAGAGACAGCGCGTCCGCGTCATCCTGTGCCAGCAAATAGACGCCATTGACTGCACTCGAGGCGTTGTTGAGAGCGAATTCGGTTTTTGCCATGAGCGTGTTCCATTTGCCAGGGTATGAATAGAATGAATTCACCTCGCTCGAGAGCTGGTAGATGTTGAGGAAGCTGCCGATAGGATAGGCGATAGGGAACGTGTCCAGCAGCCAATAAGCGCCATGGGCGGCCAAATCGAGGCGCATCTGCGCCCATGTCTGGTTCTCGGCCAAGTACGCGGTTTTCGCCTGCATGGCGGACTGGCGGGCATCTGACATTGATTTTGCCAGTGCCTGCGCGCTCTTGTCATCCACGAATTCTGACGGGACTTCGGCCCCCGCCTCGGATGGAGAGCTGACATTCCAGAGGTCGTAGTTGAATCTGTTTGTGACAGTGTGAATGGCAGGACTGTAATAAGTGCCCAAAAACGGCAAGTGGTAAATCATCGCGCTGTCCCACTCGGACGTCCAGAAGTCGCCGGTGGAAATCTGCAGGGGGATTGGGCGCAGGGAGAGGGATTGGCCGTTGCCGGATGAGGAGGCCGAGATTTGCGGCGCGAGGAGCAGCAGGGAGAGGATGAGCGCCATGAGGAGAGGGCTGAAGAAGCGCGAGATTAGCGGAAGGCGGCCGAAAACATCGGGCAGGCGTATGACGTGAAAAGCGTTTTTCTTCATGACAAGAAGTTTGTTTCTGGTTTAAAGACGTTTTCGATTATGTTTGGCCCGGAATTTTGGAGGAAATCCACGAGGAGAAGAATAGGGCGGGCCGAGTCGGTTAAAAATATGAGCCAACCATTGCAAGCGGGAGGATTTTTTCATGCCCAAGAAGAAGACACCGCCACCCGTGGGGCCCGATGACGGGCAGATGCACAAGGTAGGGGTCAGATTCAACGTCGGCGGCCAGAAATGGGAGCTCGAGGTTTTCGTACGCCATGGCCAGACGCTTCTCGAGGCATTGCAGCAGATGAAAGAAATAGAAATGACCCAATCGATGGGCTTTTGGTATATCACACGGATAAACTCATTGTCGGCAGGGCAATCGATGAATGCGCAGCTCCCGTACATGCCATATGGCATCGACTCCGGCTTGCTTGGCGGGGAAACCGGGATGGGTTTCGAATTCTCGCTCATCGACATGGGCAGGCTCATCGTGCCCACGACGAAGATAGACGGCAAGACCCTTTATCTCACAATGCAGGACATCGTGGTGACAAAAGACGTGGAGATTGAGATAAACGAGAATCGGGGAAAATATGAATATGACAGGGCCGCGCATCCGATAAACAGCCCCGAGGATAGGTCGCGCATCTGGATACCCGAGGACATAATCAGGCAGATGAGGAACAACCAATTCTATTTCCACACAAACATCGAGGATATCGAAAGAGACGGGTATTTGCTTGATGAGAGGATACTGCGGGGGGATTGGCTGGATGGAACCGCGCATCGCTTCAGCTATTTTGCAGGGAAGAAGATTTCGCATGGAGAATACAAGCCAAACATGATTAGACTCGTGCCGCCTCCCGCCGGCACCATGATGGACGGCCTCTCGCCCCGGCTGCTCGCGTGGCAGATGGAACTGCAGAATCGGATGCGCGAGCAGAAGATGAGAAAACAAATTGTTTATGGCACAGAGATTGCTGCCGGAGTTGAGCGCATGGGCTCGATTGTAAAATCCGGCTCGTTGATTCAGGAGGATGCGATAACTCCATACGCCATCCGCTCGCCGCTGAATGAAAACAAAGGAATTGCACATTCTATGGCAACAGAAATTCCCGCGCCTGTTCATGGCCCGAATCAAATCCACGCTTCGGCCCAGACCGATGCACTCGCCAAATCAAATGCAATAGCGCAAACGAACGAGATGCCCCAGACAAATGCGGTTGGACAGACCTATTCGGCAAAACAAACAAATCCGGCGACGGGCATCGCATATACCGTTGGCATCGCGCATTCCATGAGTTCCTCTATCGGCTTCGGCGCAGCCCAATCGAATTCGGCGGATTTCGCCATCAACCAGCCCATGAATGAGAATATTCAGACCGGGCCGAACACAGTCAAACAATCCGGAACAAAAATAACGAATAAGAACGGAACGGATGCGATGAGTGAATCAAATGGCCGCGCTCGAACGCATTTTATCCAAACCCCGATGACGGCGAATCCGGCTATGGAGACTGGAACTACTGAAACCGGGATGGCGCATGCAGAGAATACAAATACACGCATGGCTTTTGGTGAATCAAACACAATTAATGGAATGGAGACAAAACAAACCCAAGCATCAATTATAGCCGCTGTTCAGATGGCGGTTTCAAGCCCGACGCCCCCTGCCGAGCCCAACAAGACATCGGGCAGTATAATCACCGCCGCGCCGATGAAAATCGCCGTTTTGTTGGTGAGGAAAAGCACGAAGAGCGGAGATGGCGATGAGAAAACCAAAGGGCAGATAATCGAGGCGAAACCGATTCGCAGTTTGATAAAAACAACAGGAGCCGGATGCAAACAAAGCCCGAAAAAAGACGCGGAAGCGAAAAGCGTTGTTGCCCGCATGAATAACCCCGCAGCAAGCTGCGGGGAATCAGACCCAAGAACCGCGTCGGGGGGGAGGGTCAGGAAGAACCTCAAACTGGGGACAAGCATCGGCTCTTGGGAGCCGATGGTGCGCCAACGGCACCCAAGTGCCATTGGCGGGGGGGCGCTCCCCCCTCCGCGGTTCGGATTGAAGGGCGCCAAAAAAATGGTTATGAAAAACAAACGGGGCCGCGCTACGAAGAAGGCGGCCTGATGAGAGAAGAAATACTGATAGAAAACCCCTTCTTTTTCAGCGCACCAACGTCGTCTCCCAGATGTATTTGCCAAAGCGCGCGTTCGTCACCTCGACGTTGATGCCGAGGCGGTTTTTCACCAGAAACTCCTTGGCAGCCGAAATCTGGGCGTCGGTCACTTCATCAGTGTTCTGCCACATGCACGCCTTCTGCACGTTCACGCAGTCGGTCACGAGCTCAGCGTCGAGCTGCGAGAGGCCGATTGAGCGCAAATTCGACATCACGTCAGAGCCTTTGAGCTTGTTCGGGTTGAGGGTGGAGGCGGCTTCGGCCAGTTTGGCCATCTGCTCAGCCCTAAATCCGCTCATGCTCGCCGGTTTGCCATCCGCCAATCCCATCAGTATCACCTGGTCGCTTGGCAGAGTCAGCACAAAAAAGAATAAAAAGCATTAGCGTTGGCTGGAAATAAAATCAAAAGAAGAAATGGAAAAACAAAAAAAAGTGCCCGCCTCGAGGCGGGCTCGTCGGGCCGGCCCCCGAGGGCCGGCCGGGGTCTTTTTGTTGATTTTTTTATCGTTTGATTTTTTCTCATTTGCCCGAGTTCCAGACCGCGTCCTGCATCTTGTAGATTCGCACATAGTTGTTGTCGAACACAAGGTCGAAGCCGTCGAGGTGGCGCAGGAAGAAGCCCTGATACAGCGGCGAGTCGTAGTACGGCCCCCGCCGGTAATCCCATGACGAGACGACCGTGCCGTTCGCGGTTGTGTATGGCGTCTTGCTGTAGATGGCCGCGAAGATGGGGCGGTCGGCCGTGGCGGCATAGAAGGGCGGCAGCACCGAGTTTTGGGTGAACCAGCCCGCAGCCGGGGCCTTGAGCAGATCGCCTGTGGAGTTGCGCTGGTCCAGCATATACGCATCCTGCACGACGATCTGGTTGTCGGGCAACTGGGCCAGGCGCACGCAGTAGGCAGGCTCGGGAGTGGTGGTCGGAGCGCCGCCCGCCGCGCCAAGAGTCAGATGCAGCCGGTGAGCCACGAGGCCGCTCGATTGGGTTGATTCAGAGATGACGCAGGTCTGCGCCTCGCCCTGCGCGAGCGGCACCATAATCTGCTCGGGCTGGTGGTCCATCTCGCACTGCGAATCCAGCTCTGGGTTGGTGTAGTGCGTCTGGTTCGCCCAGTCGCAGCCCAAGTAGTCGAGGGCCGAGTATTTGGCGCCGAACTGGAACTGGTTGTCGGCGCTCGGAGAGCCGACTATCTCGACGTCCATGAGGGCGTAGTGCGAGCCGTATGCCTTCATAACCTTGATGAGGTTGGCAGTGTCATTCTGCAGATATGCGTTGGCCACGCGCCCTATCATGTCGTGGCTCGCCTGGTCAGGCCGCAGCACGGTGTTGGCTCCGCCGAGGAAATTCGTCCAGTGGCCGTAATCCCACCACGATGTGATGCGCTCGGTGTGCGGCACGTTGGTGTCTATCCAGTCCATGGCATCTATCCACGAGCCGCCAAGCTCGCTGCACCTATAACCGATGGCGTCCTGCATCGAGGCGGGAATTTCCTTGTCAGGGTGCGGCCAGATGCTGTAGACGCAATAGTCTTGGCGGTAGAATGCAACCGGCGAGTTGAGGGTGGTGTTCGGGTCGGCGATTGCGGCGCAGCCGGCCGGATATGTTCCGTTCTGGCAGAGTGCGTTGAGAACAGTCATGCCCCTTGTTGGATTCTGGTAAAATGTCGGAGTCATTGCAGTAGTCATCACCGATGCGCCGAACACATAGGCGGACGAAATCGCCCAGCCGCGGTCCATGAGCACGACTGCGGGCCAGCCGAACTGGGCCAGCAGCATGACGACCACAACACAGGCGGCGATGTATGAGCCGGGCATGCTCCAGCCGAATATGGTCCATGCCCCGCTTGCGCCCGAGATTTTGCGCCCGCCGGCCCACGAGCGCACCAGCGGCTCCAATTCGCCGACGAATGCGGCCGTGGACGCCACGAATGCGACTGTGGCGTAAATCATGAATTTGGATTTCATCATGCCCATGAATGTGACGGGCAGGAGGAAGGCGAGGAGGAGCAATGCTCCCGTGTGCACCTGCCCCTCTTTGCGCCATGCGCGCAGCAGGCTTGCCGCCAGCAGCACAGGCCCCAATGTGAGGAAGAGAGTGGCGAGCGAATTGACGCGCTCCTGCACCGGGAAGTTGCCGGCTATGCCGTCTTTGGTGAGATAGATGTTGAGGAAGTTGGAGATGGAGTTGTAGAAGAGGTTGAAGATGGCGGTCGGCACGGCGTTGAGGAACGCCAGGCCCGAGATGGCCATATCAACAAAATGGAATTTGGCCAGAGAGTCTATCGTGCCGCTTGCGCTTGATGCGAGCGAATCTGGCAGGATGACGGGCTTTGCGTCAAGGGTCATGCCCAATGCGCCGAAGCTGCTGTCGAACGACACGACCGTATTCGACTGCTGCTCGGAGATTGTGCGGGTGAGGGCGTCGGAATACGAGCCCCAGAAGCGGTAGCTGTCGAGCAGTGGCCCCAAGACCGGAAGGTTGGGGGCGAGCAGGACGATGATGAGGACGGCCCCGAGCAGTATCTGCACGCGCTGCGTGCGGCTGATGGGCCAGTTCTGCCTCTCGGCCAGTGCATCGAAGAGAAGCGGCACGGCCAATGGCAGAACAGGCAGCAGGATGCCTTTGGCCGCCTCCTTGATGGCGTCAGATGAAACTCCCGCGTAGGCGAGATTGACGAGCTGCACGAGCACCAGACCGGCCAAAAAGACCATGAGCACGCGGTTGAGCTGCCTTGATTCCTCTGATGGCGAGAAGACATGCAGCAGGGCAAGTGCGCCCAAGAAGAGCGGCAGGCAGAATACGAGGAGAATCTCGATGTTCGAGCCGAGTATGATGGCCGCATATGCTATGACTGAGAGAATGGCGAAAGTGTTTGTGCGGCGCTTCACCATGAGGAAGAACATGGCGAGGAAGAAGAGCAGGGCGAAAATGCTGTAGGGCACGATTTGCGCGCGGCCGCCCTGGAAATAGGACAAAATTGTCGGGGAGAAGGCGAATATGCCGGCCGCGAGTATGCCGATGCGCTCGCGGTAGAGATGCTTGAAGAGGAGGTAGATGAAGAAGGCCGCCAGACCGCAGACTAATGGAGGGTAGACCGAACCGGTCGCTATGAGAGTGAATGGCGAATAGACCGCATTGCCGTTGTAAAGAGAATACATGGGCGCGAGCAGGTATTTGTAGAGCGGCTGGCCCAAATGGGTGGAGATGGGCATGGGATACCACGCGGTGTCGTCGAGATGTTGGTTTCCACCGGTCTGCACCACCTGGCGAACGGCGTCGAGGTAGAAGTACGGGTCGACCTCGCTCAGCACTCCGCCAGATGCCGAGAGGGGAATCCAGACGGCGAGCGCGATGATTATGAGAAGGGCAAGCGAGGGGATGGCGTTCTTTATTGCGGCCCAATTTGGCATGGCGGGCGGGCGCATGAGTTTTTTCACGCCGTCTTTTTCTGAGAGGATGCCACGGATCCACAGCGCGAATCCTGCCACGAATAATATTGTCCAGTTGATGGGGATGAGAGATGGATTGTATTTTATGCCGGCCAGCCATTCGAGGAGAAAGAGCGCGGGCACGCCGACAAGGCCGAGCGTGTAGCCCATGATAAGGGTTTCGAGCTTGGTGAAATTCTCTTTTTTCAAAAGCCAGAAAGCAAGAGGTATGCCGGATATGCCGAGCGCGAAGGCTATAGACAATATGCGGCCCATATCAAGAGTCAATGACAAGAGAATCACCTGAAATTTCCCCATATAAGAGATACCGAAAACGGTCTCGGCATCTCGGGCGGAGTTGGATGCCTCGAATAGACTACCTCCCAGCCGTCAACTCAAGGTTATTTTATCTCGTAATGGGTCGCCAATAATTAAAAGCTCGTCTGCAATAGGGGGACCATGGCAGGAACGGAGAAAGCGCCGAAAGAGGGGGTTGCCCCGCTCGCCTTGAGCGACCCGGCAATTGTGCGCAAAATCGCCCCCGGCCCCGGCAACGCCAAAGAGAATCCCGTGCTGAGCGGGATAAACGAAAAGAGGAATGAAAAGAATGAAGCTTCGCCGGATGCCCGCGCCGGCGGGCGCAGCGAGCGGGCCGAGCGGCTTGAGATTGAGGAGATGAAATTCAATGAGCGGACGCCCACCACCGGAGAGATGCTGGTGTGGCTCGACACTTACGACGACATATTCTCCGATTTCGATCCCCGCCCATATGCGCAGAGAGAATTGTCTGACGACTTTCTAAAAGAGCTTGGCCGGCGCTATATGGAGAACACAAAAGGCGGGCTTGAGGTGCATTTCCATATACCCGCGCAGGCGCGCGAGGCGCGCTTGGAGGGCATCATCCGAAAACGGCTGCGCGAGCATTTCGCCCACGAGCTGCACGAATTGCGCGCGCAGATAAAAGAGCGCAAAGGCCAAGGCTTACGCTATCTTGCCATTGGTTTTGGGCTGCTTTTGGTGGATGTACTCATCAATTATGTGCAGATTGACGCCTTGACGGTGAAAATAGCCTCGATACTCATCACTCCAGCCGGCTGGTTCGCGCTATGGACGGGCATGGAGAGGGTGGTGCAGGTG
This sequence comes from uncultured Microcaldota archaeon, assembly GCA_903923795.1. Classification (GTDB taxonomy): domain Archaea; phylum Micrarchaeota; class Micrarchaeia; order Anstonellales; family Anstonellaceae; genus CAIXYX01. The sequence goes on along the minus strand of CAIXYX010000095.1, from coordinate 226 downwards.
CCGTACAAGCTGGAGCATCTGCGCTCGTTCTATGAGAGATTCTCGAAATGCAATTATTCGTTTGTGACGCATGATGCGGAGAAATAGGGGAGGTCGGCGAGTTATGACTGAATGCATTTTCTGCCGGATTGTGAAAGGCACCGCACCTTGCACCAAAGTATATGAAGACAAAAACACTCTGGCGTTTTTGGATATTGACCCGATGACAAAAGGCCATACGCTAGTT
>CAIXYX010000094.1 GCA_903923795.1 uncultured Microcaldota archaeon | reverse complement strand
GGATAGCGAATTTACTTGAGAAAGTTGCTCCAATCGTAAACGCGTACACACAGCGCCAACCGCAGCAGCAAGCTGAAAATGCGGATAATCAGAGACAAATGATGATACCCCCCGGCCCGCCTCCCTCTCCGGTTATTCAACCCGTAAAGGATGAGAGACTTATGAATATGTTAAAATTTATTCTCCCGGCTCTTGAATCTCACTTTGATGATTGTATCAAGGATAACCCGCAGATGGGCATCGGAGATGATGTAGCGGTTTAGGAACAGCTTGTTTACGCCGTTCAATGCCACCAGTTCGCCGCTGCATTTAGCGCACTTTTTTGGCTCCATTCTTTTTCACCTTTTTATACTGGCCAATCTGCCAGACGCTGGACTCGTATGCAGTTATTATGGTTACCGGCTCGGCAAGGTCGTCGAGCACCAGCGTAAAATATCCGCCACTTTTATGCTTATAAATGCATAAGCACGAGTTGGTTTGCGGATCAACAGCCCGCACCCCTTCTTTCAGCATCTTCTCAATTTCCCGGAGCGGAATGCGCCGCTCCATGAAGCGTTCGGCTGCATGCTTGGACATCCAAAAAGAGCCGGGCATCAGATCACGCAGAACAGAGATTCCCGCGGTTTATTAGTCTTGCGGAGGTGGATTTCCGATGAGGCTGCATTGCCCATCTGCTTGGCGCTGTTGCGCCAAGTCTGGAAAATTCGCGAATTTTCAACGCCATTGGCTTAAGGCAAGGTTGTACCGCCAGCGTCGCTTAGACGTTCTCCATGAATTCTTCTACCGACACCCCGCATTCGCGTATGATTTTCCTCAGAAGGCACCGGTCGATTTCCTTGTCGCCGTGGATGGGAACCACGGTCCAGCGCCCGTCGGCATGCTTGAATGTGGCATGGCTCCCGCATTGGCGGGTCTTTGAAAAACCAAGCGCCCCAAGAGCGCGAAAAAGCTCCCTAAGCTTGAGCGGGCGAAGCTTTGCCATGCCCAACCTCAACGCTCTGGACGCCTACCAGGCTGTAGTGCTGCGCCGGCTCCTCCTCCAAGCAGAGCTGGATGGCCTCCTTGATGCGCTCCAGCACCACGGCAACGGTCTTTCCCTGCGTGTGACACTTGGGCAGGGCCGGGACGCTGGCGATATAATAGCCGTCTTCGCCCTTTTCTATGACGACGGTGAAGGTGCTCGTGGGCATGCATTGGATGAGGGCGAATAGCCTTTTATGGGTTGCTCTTCGCCGCAACTACAACTGGTTGCATTGCTCACGTCGCTGGTTTAAGGAGTTGTGACGACTTATATCCTTACCATCACGCCCTGGTCCGTAATGTAATAGTGATACCACGTGTCGGTGGACATGTTCAGCCCCTTGATGCGCATCTTGCCGGCGTCGAATTCAATCACGCCGTCCATGAGGTGCTCCACCATCTTGACATCTTTCTCGTCATGCATGCCCTTTTCCATCAGATACATTGCCGTCGCGCCCTCGCGGCGGAACTTGCCAACCACGAACTGCATGAAGCGGAAAAAGGTGGCCGAGTCGGTCTCTTTGAGAATTGAAGACAACGAGTGGAAGGCGAGGCGGTGCTGGGGGAAGTTTTTCACCAGCTCGTCCTGCACGCGCGCGATGTGCATCGAGATGGAGGAGAGGGCTGCCGGCGAGTCGGCATAGGAGATGACGCCCGCGTCCTGCAATGAGGGCTCGAGCTGGCGCGAGTAGCAGTCGATGACCTGCAGCATGCCGCTCTGCTCGTATGGGGCGAGGTTCCAGCCCAAGTGCGCCATCTTGGCCCGCCATTCGGCATAGCCGAAGTCTGTGAGCACGAAAATGCCGGGGTTGTCCTCGATGAGCCCCTGATAGATGTATTGCATGGCCATGAGCTTCTTGCCGCACATGGGCTCGCCGTAAAGAAGAAGGTTGGTCTTGGGAGTCAGCCCGCCGCCCAAAAGGGTGTCGAGGCCGGGCACTCCCGTGCGCATCCGGTTTGGGTCCATCGGCCGGTCGGCAATCGGGATGTCGTTTGAGGGGAGTTGGCGGTCGGCCATATCTCTTATGACAGATAGAGCAGTTTTTTATAGGATTGGGGAGGAAGTGGCTCATGGCAAAGACAGCCGCCCCGCCAAAAGCCGCATATGCCCAAGCTCCGGCCCCGAGGCCGGGTTCCCCGGCGCCGGCCGCAAAGGCGGGCGCGCAAGCAGTAGATTTGTCCGAACGGGTGCCGACAGGCATAGACGGCCTCGATGAGCTGTGCGAGGGGGGCCTCGAGCGCGGCTCATCGGTTTTGTGCCTTGGCGAGCCGGGCTCGGGCAAGACCACGATGATGACGCAGTTTCTGGTGAACGGGGCGCTGCAGCAGGGCGAGGGCGGCGTGTTCCTCTCGTTCGAGGAAAGCAAGGAATCCATAGTGCGCCATTCGCTCTCTTTCGGCTGGGACATGAACGAGATGGAGAAGCAGGGCGCGGTGGCCATCATCAACTACAAGCCCCACGAGGTCAAGCGGCTGGCCGAAGAGGGGGGCGGCATGATTTGGGACACAATAAGCGAGACAGGGGCCAAGCGAATAGCCATTGACTCCCTCTCGGCTTATGTGGTGCTTTTCGAGTCGCAGTATCAGGCGCGCGAGGCGCAGAGGAATCTGTTTGAGCTGGTGCGCAAATGGGGTTGCACCACCATGCTTTCCGGCGAGGCCGCGGAAGTT
>CAIXYX010000093.1 GCA_903923795.1 uncultured Microcaldota archaeon | reverse complement strand
TGGCTCGTGCCGTTGAGGATGAGACCGTATTGCGGGTCGATGACCATGTTCTGGAGAGTGACGCCCGTGACATCGGCCAGATTTATCGCGCCATACACCTCGTGGCCGTTTCCATCCAGAGTTATGTTGTCGGCCGAGATGATGATGGCGGTCGGACTCGTGCGGGCGGTATCTTCTGATAAGCGGTAGGCTCCGGAATTGCTTAAGGTGATGGTGTTCGAAGATGGGGATAGTGCAGCGGGTGGAGATAACGCAGTGGGAAGGGAGGTCGGCTGCGAAGAGTTGGAGGCGGGCGGAGAAGACTGGTTGCTGGATGAATTTTGGAGAAGAGAGGCGTTCTGCGCGTCGGAAGATGTTTGATTTGCCAAAGTCTGCGAGAGCACAGAATCGTTTTTGGCAGAGTTGGAAAGAACTTTTTGCTGCGAGTGGGAATCAGACTGGGGGATGGATGAGACAGATGAATCGGCTTGGGTAGAGGAGAGATTGGACTCACCGAAAAGCATGGAATTCTGGGTGGAAGTTTGCAGCTCAAAGGATGAACTCGAGGTGTTTTTCGCCGATGGCATCGACAGGGACGCGAAAAATATGGAACCGATGAAAATTGCCAGGAAAAGACCGAAAAGAGAGACAGACACAAGCAGGCGATTGCGGACAGATGATGACATGAGAACCCTCCAGATGTCGATGAGGGCAGATTGAGCCTAATGTTTAAATATGTGGGCAGACAGACCGGCCCTCCAGCATGCCATCGACAGGATTCGATATTTTGTGTCAATATTTAGTCGAACGAGTAAACGTCGACCTTAAATAGCCCCTCATCGTGCCATTGGCAGAGGTGGCATAAATGGCCGTCATCGCGTTTTTCGAGTTGGAAGGGTGGGAGCGGGCCCACATTAAGAGCCGTCTTTTGGGGCACGATGTCGTTTTCATAAACGGCGCACTGGACGAGGCCAACATAAAAGAGGCCGCTCATGCTGAAGTGCTGGCCGTTTTCATATACTCAAAGATAGGGATCAAGCAGCTGGCCCAGATGCCACACCTCAAGATGATTTCCACATTCTCCACAGGTTATGACCATATTGACATGAATGCCTGCGCGGCTCGAAACATTCTAGTGAGCAATGTGCCGGCTTACGGCTCGCAAACGGTGGCCGAACACACAATCGCTCTCATGCTCGCGCTGGCGAAAAAGATAGTCATGTCGGCCGACAGGACGCGGCAGGGAAATTTCTCCATCGAGGGTTTGCGCACAATTGATTTGGCCGACCGCACATTGGGCCTCATCGGATTCGGCAAGATTGGCTCGCATGTGGCCAAGACGGCCAAGGCATTGGGGATGCATGTGCGCGTCTATGACCCCTACGCTGACCCGAACTTGGTGGAATTGCTCAATTGCAAATTGGTGGGCTTGGACGAATTGCTCGCGCACTCTGATATAATCAGTTTGCACACGCCGCTTTCCGCCTCCACGAAGTATGTCATCAACAAGGAGACTATTGCACGCATGAAGAAAGGCGTG
>CAIXYX010000092.1 GCA_903923795.1 uncultured Microcaldota archaeon | reverse complement strand
CCGCGTTACTTCCTCTTCAGATACGGCCCAAGGTATTGTCCAGTATAGCTGTCCGAATTCCTGCTCACTTCCTCGGGCGTCCCAGTGGCGATTATCCTGCCGCCGTCATCCCCGCCCTCTGGCCCCAAATCAATCAAATGGTCTGCCGTCTTCACAACATCCAAATTGTGCTCAATGACAATGACCGTATTCCCCTTTTCCACCAGCCTGTTCAGCACCTCGAGCAATTTTGCCACATCATGAAAATGCAAACCCGTGGTCGGCTCGTCGAGGATATAGACTGTCTTGCCAGAGTCCCGCTTCGACAGTTCGGCTGCAAGTTTCACGCGCTGCGCCTCGCCTCCCGACAAAGTGGTGGCCGACTGGCCAAGTTTCACATAGCCCAAGCCCACATCAAAGAGTGTCTGCAGTTTGTTTTGTATATTCGGTATGTTGGCAAAGAAGACGAGCGCCTCCTCCACAGTCATGTCCAATATGTCGGCGATATTCTTGTTCTTGTATCGAACGGAAAGAGTCTCGCGGTCATATCTCTTGCCCTTGCACTCGTCGCACGGCACATAAACATCAGGCAAGAAATGCATCTCAATTCTAATCAGCCCGTCGCCCTCACAATTCATGCATCTGCCGCCCGGCACATTGAACGAGAAGCGGCCCGGCTGCCAGCCCCGCGCGCGAGAGGATGGCAATTTGGCAAATAACTCCCTAATCGGCGTGAATGCCCCTATGTATGTGATGGGATTAGAGCGCGGCGTGCGCCCAATGGGCGACTGGTCTATGTCAATGACGCCGTCAATCAAGTCAAGCCCTTCGAGCGATTCATGCGAGCCGACATTAACTTTTGCCGAGCCGAAGCGCATGCGCAGAGCAGGATGAAGAGTCTCCGAAATGAGCGATGATTTGCCCGAGCCCGACACGCCCGTTATGCCGACAAAGCAGCCAAGAGGGAAGCGGACTGTAATATTCTGCAAATTGTTGTGCGTGCAATTGCGCATAACCAGCCAGCCTTTCGGCGTGCGCCTTTTGGCGGGAAGAGGGATTTTCCTCTCGCCGCGCAAATAAGCGCCGGTGAGGGATTTCTTTGCCTCCATTATGTCAGACAGCTCTCCGGCAGCAACAACCTCTCCTCCATGCACGCCCGCGCCGGGGCCGATGTCCACTAAATAGTCAGCCGCGCGCATGGTGTCCTCGTCATGCTCGACAACAATCAGCGTGTTTCCCAAATCTCGCAATGCCTTTAGTGTCGACAACAGCTTCGAATTGTCGCGCTGGTGAAGCCCGATAGAAGGTTCGTCGAGCACATATAGCACGCCAGTCAAATTCGCGCCAATCTGCGTGGCGAGCCTGATGCGCTGCCCCTCCCCGCCCGAGAGAGTGCCGCTCACACGCTCGAGCGTGAGGTAGTTGAGCCCAACGTTGATAAGAAAGTCGAGGCGATTTCTAATCTCTTTCAGCACCGGTTTCGCGATATAATTCTCTGTTGTCTTTAACTTGAGGTTTGAGAAAAATCCGTAAGCCTCGCTTATCGACATCGACGTGACTTCGATAATGGATTTGCCATTTATGAAAATCGAGAGAGCTTCGGCTTTCAGCCTCTTGCCATGGCAGGCGGGGCAGACCTCTTCGCTCATATACCTCTCCAAATCATCGCGCCGGGAGGCAGAATCAGTCTCCATATACGCGCGCATCAGGTTCGGCAGCACTCCCTCGAAAGAGCCCGAATTGGTCCACACCGAATCCCCGCTTTTGCTCTCGAATTTGAAATCCACCTTCTCGTCTCCGCTGCCTCGCAAAATAATCTCCTGATTTTTTTTGCTTAATTTGTTGAACGGCGTCGTCATGTCGAAGCCGAACTGCTTGCCGACAGCCGAAATCTGCTGCAGGCGGAAAGACTGAAAGCGCGTGTTCCACGGCGCGATGGCGCCCTCCAAGAGGCTTTTGTTCTTGTCGGGCACCACCAAATCCGGATCTGGATACATCTTGACGCCAAGCCCGTGGCATTCCGCGCATGCGCCGAAAGGCGAATTGAAAGAGAAAAGCCTTGGCTGTATCTCGGAGAAGGAGAAGCCGCATTGCGAGCAGGCATTCTTCTGCGAGAAGAGTGTCTCTTTGCCGCTTGTTCCGCCAATCTCGGCGCGAATCAAACCCTCGGCCCTCTCGGCGGCGTTCTGCACGGCCTCGGCCAGCCGATCGCGCTCCTCTTTTTTCGTCTTCATTCTGTCAATGAGCAAATCCACGTCATGCTTCTTGTTCTTGTCAATCTGGCTCGCCTCATATCTGTCGATGATGAACATCTGTCCGTCAATTCTTATGCGCGTGAAGCCCATGCGCCCCTGCTCTTCCACAAGTTTTTCGAATGTGCCTTTCTGCCCTCGAATCAGCGGGGCGAATATGGTGGCGTCCGCCCCCTTGCCCGCATCCATGATTTGGTCTATGATGGAGTCCATGCTCTGGCTCGTTATGGGTATGTGGCAATTCGGGCAGTAGAGTTCGCCGATGCGCGCCCACAAAAGCCTCATGTAGTCGTAAATTTCGGTCGTCGTGCCGACTGTCGAGCGGGGATTCTTGCTGCCGGCTTTTTGTTCAATCGAAATGGCGGGCGAAAGCCCCTCTATGGAATCCACGTCGGGCTTGCCCATCTGGCCCAGGAATTGTCTTGCGTAAGCTGACAGGCTCTCGACATAGCGCCTTTGCCCTTCGGCGTAAATCGTGTCGAACGCGAGCGTGGACTTGCCCGAACCGGAGATGCCGGTGAAAACAGTCAGTTGGCCGCGGGGGATGTCAAGACTGATGTTCTTGAGGTTGTGCTCGCGTGCCCCTTTGATGATTATGCGTTCAGCTGCCATGGGTTGACCTGCTTTTTTCTTTTCGTCGTTGAACTGGTTCGCCTAATTTATGCGGCGGATAATAAATAGTAATCGCCAAATTACGCCCGAAAGCCCCTTTATATCAACAAATACTCTTCTCTTTACGGGGCTGCCGCCACTCTGGCGCTTGCGGTCCGGGCGCCGTAATTCGCGCTTTTCACCTGCTTCTCGCTCGGTTTGAGGGCGGCTTTCACCAATTCCCTGCTGATTTCGGCATTCTCGCGCGGGAATGCGGTCCGAAGCTTCTGCTCATTATCCCGCTTCCAGGCATTATCGATGATACCCAAGGCGGTCGCGGCGATGCCGTTCTTGCCATTGGTGAGGTCATGGCGGTGGGCCAGCAGGACTTCTCCCGCCCGCATACGCACACCTCTGTCTTTGTCGGTCTCGCCGATTTTGAGCAAAAGCTTGCCGCTATACGCGCGGGGATATTCGTCCAGCGCATTGACCACCTGCATCCTGATGTCCCAATGCGGGTGTTTGGACAAGGCTTCGAAAATAGGACCGGCCACCTCGAATGGGTAGTGGCTTAGTTTCTCCAGAGGCTCGGTGTTCCACGGGCCGATGGCTTTGAGCTGCCGGCGCAAGGCTAGGGGAATCACGTCAAGCGATAGCTGCGAGTTCAGCGCCGCGTCTAAGGGTGTGATTTCTTCCATGGTCTAAGCTCCGGATATAATTGTTACAAATTTCCCCATCTGCTCTTTTAAGGTTATGTTTCAGCCATCATTCATTCGTCTTCCGCGTCTTTCTTCGCCGCCCGTACCCTATTCTTCTTGCCCTCCACTTTCTTCCTCAAGTCGGCGATTTTCTCGCGTAATTCAATGGCCTTCTCAAAGTCAAGATTCTCGGCCGCAAGGCGCATCTGCTCCTCCCACAAGACAAGCTGCTTCTTCACATCGGTGACAGTGGCATGGCCAAGCGGGCTTTCGCCCTCGTCAACCGGCCCGAGGCGGTCAGAGATTGATTTGTGTATGCTAATCGGCGTGATGCCGTGCTTTTTGTTATATTCCACCTGCACGGCCCTGCGCCTGCCAGTCTCGGCAATTGCCTCTTCCATCGCATCTGAAGTCCGGTCGGCGTAGAGTATCACTTCGCTGTCAATGTTTCTCGCCGCGCGCCCGATTGTCTGAATAAGGCTCGTGGCATTGCGCAAAAAGCCCTCCTTGTCTGCGTCGAGAATCGCCACAAGGCCGACTTCCGGAATATCCAAACCCTCTCGCAAAAGATTGATGCCCACAACACAGTCGAATTCACCCAAGCGCAGCTGGCGGATGAGCTCGGCGCGGGCAATGGTGTCGATTTCCGAATGAAGGTAGCGCACGCGGATTTCGCGGGCAGCCATATACTCGGCCAAATCTTCGGCCATTCTTTTTGTGAGCGTGGTGACCAGTGTTCGGTGGCCATCTTTTGCCTTTGCTTTCACCCTCTGCAGCAAATCATCCATCTGTCCCGCCGTCGGCCTAATCGAGACCGGCGGGTCGATGATGCCTGTCGGCCTCACAAGCTGCTCCACAATCTGGTCCGAAGTCGTCTTCTCATATTCTGCCGGAGTTGCAGAAACAAAAATAACATCTGGCATCTTCTTCTCGAACTCTTCCCACTTGAGCGGCCTATTGTCAAACGCTGAAGGGAGTCTGAATCCATAATCAACAAGATTCTTTTTTCGCGTATAATCGCCGTGATACATGCCGTGCAATTGCGGCAATGTGACATGGCTCTCATCAATGACCATGAGCGTGTCTGCGGGCAGGAAGTCCAAGAGGCAGAAAGGCGGCTCGCCGCTCTTTCTTCCGTCGAAATGCCTCGAGTAATTTTCGATGCCGTTGCAATAGCCAACCTCTTCGATGAGCTCAAGGTCGTATTTTGTCCTCGTCTTGAGCCTCTGCGCTTCGAGAGCCCCCAATTTGGGCAGATGCTCCTCGAGTTCGGCCCGAATGGTCTTGATAGCCTTCTTTTTGGCATCCTCATCTACAAGGTAATGCTTTGCAGGAAAGAGCGTGTAATGCGACAATGATTGTATCGACCTGAAATTTATCGGGTCGAGCATGTCCATCGCCGCTATTGATTCTTCCTCTATTTGTACTCTCAGCAGCTCTTCGTCATATGCAGGAGCTATGGTGATTATCCCGCCCTTCACCGAGAAAGTGCCCGGCGCCCTGTCAGTCTCATTTCTCGTGTATTGCATTTCGAGCAACTTGCGGATGAGCTCTCGTCTGCCCATCTGCCCGCCCTTCTCCAAATTGATGGAGAAATTCCTCCATTCCTGCGGCGAGCCCAAACCATAGATGCATGAGACTGTGGCCACGATGATTGTGGGGCCGTCACTTGTGAGTTGAGCCGTCGCTTGAAGCCTCATGCGCTCGATTCGCTCGTTTATGCGGCTGTCTTTCTCGATGTAAGTGTCAGATGCGGGCAGATAACTTTCGGGTTGATAATAATCGAAATATGAGACGAAATAACTCACTTTATTCTTTGGGAAAAACGAGCGGAATTCCGAATATAATTGCGCCGCGAGGGTCTTGTTGTGCGAGATTACGAGACAAGTCCTATTCGTGCGCGCCAGCACATTTGCGATTGTGAAAGTCTTGCCCGAGCCGGTGACTCCGAGCAAAGTCTGTTTTGATTTTTTATTTTTGTTTTGTTCCACTCCCGATATCAGTTTGTCTATCGCCTGCGGCTGGTCTCCCGCAGGGGCGAAGGGCGAGGCTAGTTCGAAGTGATTGAGCACGGGTTAGATTGGCTCAATGGGAGTTAATTAAGATGGATGGCGGAAATGCCGGCTCGTGTGCATCGGTCATGCTTTCATCTGCGCGCTAAGCCCCATGCCCCGTATTCCTGTCCTCGTCCCACATCTTTCTTATCAGAAATCCGAGCTCCTGTCTCTTCTTCTCGAATTCCTCCTCCTCGGCTGTGGTCAGGGCGATGCGCTGCACCAATTCAGCCGGCAGATTATCCGCCCCGCCGATGCCATGCGCTCCCGCTCCGCCGGCGCCCTGCACGCCGATTCCGAGCGCGCTCGATGCTCCCGTGGCCGAGCCAGGCAGTGACAAGTGGCTCGACGGCCCGCGGTCATCCGAAGTCCCGCTGACTTTGTCTGTTTTCTGTCTGCCCTCATTTTTCGGCCCTGCTGCCGTTTCCGGGCCGGAGCCGCCCGCGACCGGTCCGAGCGACGTCATCAAATTGGCCTCTTTGATTATGCCTGATAATTTCGCCGACAATATGTCCCCCTCCGTCTTCAATTCCTGCAAGTGTCCGAGGATGTATTCGACCTTCTTCGCCTTCTCCTCCAATTTGGCGTATTTGCCCTGCTGTTCTTCCAAATGGTCGCGAGCCTCCACCAGGTCCTGATTATAGACTGTGGTGGCCGCGGTGAGCGCCTGCGACAATTCGCCCAATTCATGGCCCTGCTGCGCCAATTGCCCCCGCAAAGCCTCGCTGCGCGTGGAAATGGTCTGATACTGGTATTGGGCCTGCGTGTAAGCCTGCACCTGCCGCCGCACCGCATCGAGTTCGGACGACATGTCTCCGAGCACATTCTCGCGCTGCTTTGCAACAGTCTTCGCGAGCGCCTCGGCCTGCGCGAGCAGCTTCTCGGGCCTGACCAGTCCGTTCTTGTGCCCCTCAATCTCCTTTATGCGGGCGCCGACTTTTTCCACTTCCTCGCCCAGCATCTGAGATTCACGTGTGAGCGTCTGCGCGTTCTTCACCATCTCCGAGCGCGAGAACTGGAGGTCTTCAAGCGTTTTCTTTATCTCGGCGAGTTCGGCACCGGTGCGGTCGTTGTCAATCCGGTCATTGAGCGCCCGAATGTCAGACTCGACTTTCTCGAACACGCCTTCCGTCGCCTTCATCTTCTCGGCCAGCCGGTCCTCCTCGTCTGCCAGCCTTTTCACCTTTGCCGGAGATGAGGCCAGATTCTCGCGCCCGGGAATCTCTTTCATCGCCTGTGCGAATCTTGCCAGCTCGGCACGGAGCCCTTCCGACTCCTCCTGCATCTGCTTTATCTGCGCCTGTTTGGCATTCAGCAAATCCGCGGCCTGCTCGCTGAGCTTGTTGCTCTCGCTCAGGTCTTTTGACAGCCGCTCCATCTGCTCGTGCGTCTTCTGATTGGTAAGCGTCATCTGCTCCTGCAATGCGCCAAGCTCGACCTGGCTCTGCTGCACGCTTGTCTGGATGGCCTCAATCTTGGCGACCGTGTCGTTCTTCTTGTGCGTTATGGCCACGCCGCGGGCCTTCACTTCCTCGCCGCTCGCCGCTTTCCAGACAAGTATGACGTTGGTGAGCTGGTACTCTATTTTGATGAGGCCTTCTCCCTCGAGCACGCGGGTCCAGTCCTCGACTGTCTGCAAAGGCAATTTGAGTGTGCTCGCCGCCACCTTGATGTCCACTCGGCCCCGCTCGCGCACGAGTTTTATGAGCGCATCCACTCCCGTGCTGATCAGTAGGTCGTCCAGCCCCATAGGTCTTGCGCACAATTCGAACGCTTTTAAACATTACACTCGTGCTCCAAGACGCAGGCGTGGCATGGGCATGTCATCGGCGTCTCGCAGACGTGCTTGATGGCCTGCGCATGCCATGGGCGTAATCGGCGCCTGTGGCAGCGGGAATGCAGCCGGCGATATGCAATATGTGGCGGTATGTGTATGGCGCAATTCGACATGGGGCGGATATACTCCAAAATGGAGCAGACTCCGCTCGATCGGTTCAAGAACAAGAACCGCATACTCAAGAACTTCGGCCCTCCGGGGGCCGCGGTCTACGACGAGTTCGACGGCCTGCGCAGCGCGCGCGAGATATTCGCGATAAGCGGAGTCGATGAGGAGCTTTTCGTCAAAATCGTCACACAACTCATAAACGACGGCGCGATTCACGAGGAGGGCGCAGGGGCAGCGCCCATATCAAACGCGGCCGAACGCCCGCCTTCAGACGAGAACAGGCGTTCTGTCCAGCCATCCGCACCTCCTCTCTCGCAATTCTCAAGCCAATCGTCAAGGCCTCCAGCCGCCCCTCCCGTCAACTCGGATAATTCTCCTTCATCTTCTCCCAGCGGTTCTTCTTCCCCTTCCCCGGACCGCCAGTCATCCTCCCGCTCCTCTCCATCTCCCGAGTCTTCCCGCTCATCATCAAACATCCGCTCGTCGAATGCCGGCAGAGAGGACAAAGGCGCTCCAACCTCGCCCGCCCGCTCGCCTTTGGAGAAAATCATATTCGACAAATACGGACAGGTCGGTTTGCAGGTCTACACGCTAATCGACGGCGAGCGCACTGCCGAGGACATACTCAACGAGACGGGCTTGTCCGAATCGAAACTTGTGGAAATTCTCGAATTCATGAACGAGCAGGGCATCATAAAACTCGACCGCCCCCTGCGCGGGCCGAGCGGCGGTTCCGCCACTTCCGGCCCCAACACGTCAGGCGCCACTCCGCCCGGCGCGGCCCCGCCGACAGCCGGCGGGCATCCCGCCATGCCGAAAATGGGCGATGATGGGGTTGGTTTCAAGCCCATGGTGGAGTCTGGTGACGCCTCGGCAGGTGAAAGTCTCTCCCCCGACGCCCTGCCAATCGACGTGCCTGTTCTCAATTCCCACCCATCAATCTTCAACCAAGCCCGCACAAAGGCAATCCTCTCGATGAAATTCGGCCACGTCGGCAATGATTTGCTCAAGCATGTCGACAGCAACAAGGATTTCGTGCAACTCTCCACAGAAACAGGACTCTCGCTGCGCGACCTCGACGTCATTTTGGGCGAATTGGGCAAGGCCGGCCTCATCTCATTCAAGCAGCTCAACCGCGCCGAGGTGCGCCACCGCTACGGCGACAATGGCTTGGCAGTGTACAAGCGCTTCGGCCGCGAGGGTTTGCTCATCTATCAGATGATTGGCAAGGCCGAATCCTTGCGCGACATCGCCGCGCGCACAAAAATAGAGCCGAACCGCGCGGTGGACATCATTATCTTTGTTCATCGCGTATTGGGTTTGGATTTGCCTGTGGACAGGGACATGGTGTATCGGTATATCACGAGGGCGGATTGATTCAGTGGCAAACCGCTCCACTGCCTCGACAGCGATAGGTTTATTTGGTTCCGGCGCCCATATACTATCCGGTGAATCCAAATGACAAACAAATACACAATGCTGGTCGAGCGGGACGAAGACGGCTGGCTGGTTTCCGAGGTGGTGGGGCTTCCGGGCTGCCACACCCAAGCCAAGAATATGACTGATTTGATTGAGCGCACCAAAGAGGCCATATTAGCTTATCTCTCATTTTCGAAGGCACCGCTCAAACGGGACGTGTTCGTCGGTATCCAAGTTGTCGAGGTCTAAACAATGCCTCGGCTGCCCCGCCTGACGGGCCGCGAGCTGGCCCGAATTGTCGAGCGTTTAGGTTTCTCTTTTGTAGGCCAGACTGGGAGCCATGGCGTCTATAAACATGCAGATGGCCGCGTGGCGGTCATCCCGCTCCATTCCGGCGAAGAATTAGGGCCCGGCCTTCTGCTCAAAATCATCAAAAAGGACCTGAATATGACGCGCGAGCAGTTCGAGAAGGCGTTATGAGCCCCGCATCTACAATCAGGCTTCTAATTCACTATTCGGCACAATGCCATCTTCTCGAACAGTGCATCCTCGTTTTTCACGCCGAACAAAACCAATGCGCGGGGATTGATAGCCGAATCTTTCTGTTTAATTTTTTCCAAGCAAAGCTCGTCGGCGAGTTTTTCCGCGTCTTTATCTTTCGCATCCGCATCAAGCAGAACCAGCCAAGCCATCTGCCCGTCTTTCGCACCGACTCTCTCCAAAGCGGCCTGCACATGTGTGCTCATGCCCAACCAGAGCAAAAATTCCATCTCAACTCGAGAAGAAACCGCCGTGCCATCTGCCAAACTTTTCGCGGCTAATTCTGCCGCCATCTCGAGGTGGTTTGGCGAATAGACTGCCTGTGCATCCGCCAATGTGGCCGATAATTTCCTCTCCCGCATCTCCATTAAGCATTGTGAAAATGGCCGCGATGAGCGGACTAAAAGGGCCGAGAGCATAGAATGCCCTTGAGCATCTGTGTTTAATTTACTTCACTAAAATGCCGTTGACAACGCCGTCCTGCCCCACGCGGTTCGTCACCTTGGCCTTGCCGGCTTCGGTGTCGACTATGGCGCCTTTTGTCAAAATGTTCTGCCGCGCGTAATGGCGGTTGTCTTTCGTCTCCGTCACGTTGCGGATTTTCACCTTCTTCATGCCGGAAGGCATGAGCAGGTTCATGAAAGAAGTTGTCTTGAGCTTCGGCTTGATGTTTCCGCCGCGGGTGTGCTTCACGAGGCGGTTCTCTTTCTCACCAAGTTTTGGGTTGGTGGGCGGCTGGCCGAAATGCGCCAGCTTCTTGTCGCTGTTGCGCGTGCGTTTGCCGCCCGTGCCTCGGGCCGTTGCCTTGAAGGGTTTGTGATAATTCTCCATAAATAACACCTACCGATTGGATCGAATAAGGGTTGTTGGCTTCTCTTTGGCGGCGGGTTCTTTTTAATCCTTATGCCGGAACCGCAGGGGGGAACACATGCTTTTCAGATGTCCCTCCTTCAGTTTTACGCTATTCCTGATTCCCCCCTACATCCCGAATGCATGCAGCATTGCAGGCAGAATCAGCGCGCCCATCACATGCGTCCTTCTCACATGCCAAGCGCCGGGCAGCATGCCAATCGCCGTGGCAGATGCCAAAACTATCACGCCCGGCAATCCGTCGTTGAGAAATATGGCGAGCACAAGATAAACGGACAGCAGCCGTGCCAGCATCGTCCAGTCAATCGATGACCAATGCGCCATCGCTCTTTTCCCAATCCAGAGCAAAGCCAATGCTCCCACCCCTACAGACAAAGCGAACATGCCCATCAGTAAAGGCAAACTTTCGGGCCGAATCGGGCTTATGGAGGCCACCATGGCCACCACGCCCACCCGCGCCACTCCGACAGTGGCCGAGCTTGTCAGAGCAAATGCCGTATGGCTCGCCTCAATGGAGGCCACCAACGCAAGGAAAGCGGCCGGCTCGCCAAGCGGGAGCAGCACGGCGGCAAAGACAGCTATCTGCGCTGGCGTGGACATGCCGGGCAGCAAATCCGCCAATCCGCCCAAGCACACGCCCAAGAGGATGTAAGGGAGAAGGGGATGGAAGAAAACATTGCCCGGCTGTCCGCTGCGCTTTTTTCCGCCTCTCTTGTCCTCCCCACCATCCCCGCCAATCCTGTCCCCGTGCAGCAATGTGGGCATGGTGAAGAATCCGACGAAAAGCGCGAACAGCGGGTCGATGAGCGGTCTGTTCGACGCCAGAACACCCAATCCCCGGCAAGAATAAACACAATGCCTGCCAAAGCGATTTTTCTCGCATTTCTCTCGTCAAAAAGCAGCGCAATGGTCGCAGCCAGAAGCAGCCAGCCCGTCCATGGCTTCACCGCATCGAACATGGCAGGCAAAACAGGCATCATCAACGGCGAGAGAAGCAGGGCAAGCGTGGTGGCGGCAACAACCGAGAATGCGCATATCCCAATCGCCTCCATCCCCCGCCCCTCATTTCTCATCCTCTGCCCAGGCAAAAGGCTGATTTGCGTGTCCCCTTCCGGCACGCCGACGAGAATGGATGGCAAAAACTGCAATGCCACCCGCACGCCCAAAAGCGCGATCAAGACAAGCGGCCATGCGTCATTTTCTCCAAAATACGGCGTCAATATGGCGCCAATCGTGTTCGGGTGGAGGCCGGGCAACAGGCTTGTGATGATGCCGGCGATTAAGGCGAGGAAAAGGCTGATAGGGTCAATCTGCATTTTTTCATTCTCCTATCTCTTCTTTCAAATTATCTCTATCTTGTGCGCCCGCACGAATTTCCCCCCGCCGCTCACCGAACTCACCTCGCCTGATACGCGAACCATCATGCCCGTATTTTTCGCATCCACATCAAGCGCCCCCGGCGTATTGGATGCGACATAAGCGGTGGCGCATCCGCCATCCTCGTCGCAGACGCGAATCGAATATCCATCCGTCTTCTTCACCATCGAACTGATGAGCCCGGCGTATTGCACCCATTGCCCGTCCCGCGCTATGGTGATGGCCGAAGCCTGCATGGGCGCATACGATGAATCAGAGGGCCAGAGGAACAGCAAACCCATGCCGAGTATGGCGAGGCCGAACGCGAGGAAGCCGATTTGTTTCGGGGAGAAGAACAGATTCCTAAACACACCATCCATACTCTGCCAACCATAGAGGCGATTGAAAAACAGTCTGTTTTTGTGCGGAGAGCCTAAGCGGTTTAAAATCCACCTCTTCCAAACCTCTCTATGGCCTATCTAATCACCGGCGCAAAGGTGCTTTCGTCAGAATCACCATACTCTTTCCCCGCGAGAGATGTGTTCATCTCGGATGAGGGCATCATCGAGAAAGTGGCGCTGCCGGGCAAGTTATCCGCCTCATCTACTCATTCCGATGTCGTCGATGCCAAAAACAAAATCCTCCTGCCCGGTCTCATCAACACCCACACCCACGCCCCGATGTCCCTCCTGCGCGGCGTTGGCGATGACTTGCATCTTCCCCAATGGCTTCGCACATGCATGTGGCCTCGCGAGGCGAGGATGGATGCCAAAACCATGGCCATAGGAACGCAATTGGCTGCCTGCGAGATGATTAGAGTCGGCACCACAACTTTCAACGAGCATTATTTCCACATGGATGCCATCGCGCGCGTGGTGGACGAGAGCGGCATGCGAGCCTGTCTCGGATACAGCATGATAGACAGAAAGAAATCGGGCGATGGCATCGAATTTGATTTCGATGGAAAAGGGAAAGATGAATTAGCCATCGGCGAGAAATTTGCCAAAGAATGGAACGGCAAAGCCGATGGGCGCATAACAACTTCCATCTCGCCCCATGCCACCAACACCTGCTCAAAAGAGTTGCTTGTGGAATCAGCCCGTCTCGCAAAGCGCCTTGACGTCATCCTCCACATCCATTTGGCCGAGACGCGCACCGAACTGGCCGAGACTTTGGGCTTATACAAGAAAAGGCCTGCCGAATTTCTCGACTCCTGCGGCTGTTTACTTCCAAGCACAGTGGCTGCCCATGGAGTTTATGTGAGCAAATCCGAGGTCAAATTGCTGGCTTCCCGCAAATCCTCCATCGCGCACTGCCCAGTTTCAAATCTAAAATTAGCCAGCGGCGGCGCAGCCCCAATCCCCGAATATTTGGCTGCAGGCGTCAATGTCTCTCTTGGCACAGATGGCGCCGCCTCCAACAATTCCCTCGACATGTTCGAGTCCATGAAAGTTGGGGCCATAGAGCAGAAGAATTTCCGCTTCGATGCCGCAGCTGTCAAAGCTGATGATTACCTCAAGATGGCAACGGAAGCCGGCGCCAAAGCATTGGGCATCAAGGCCGGTGTCATCAAGCCCGGTCATCTGGCCGATTTGGTTTTGATTGATGCCAAATCCCCGAATCTCGTGCCATTCACCGACAATGCCGGCTGGCTGGTCTATTCGGCCGGCCCGCAGAATGTCACCGACACAATGGTCAATGGCAAATGGCTCATGCGCGAGAGGAAACTGCTCACGCTCGACGAGGAGAAAATATTGTCGACAGCGCAGAAGACGGCTGACGGGCTGAAATAAGAAAATAAGAAAGCTGCCGACGGGCTGAAATAAAATGCAGCGAAACTAAAAAAACAAAAAAGAAAGAAAAATTGGCTTTTTCTCATCCCGAGCTGATGGTTCCGCTCGCGTCGCTGAAAGCCAGCACACGGTATATCAGCACGTTGGCGTGGCCGCTCGTCGCGTCAATTGGTTGCAGAATAACGTCATAGCGCGTCTGCTTGTCCATGCGTATCTCGACCAGCTGGCCGCCCTGCAGGAGAACGGTGCCCATCTCGGCTCCGGTCTCATCCATTATGACGAGCTGCGCGCCGGCCGGCGTCGTGCTCCTGTCTATGCCGTTGAGCATGACGCTGATAACTCCGCCTGAAACAGTCTCGCCGACCGCCATTGTCTTGTTGGCCAGCATGACTGGAGCGGGGTACTGCTTCCACAGCGGGTACGAATTCTGCGGCGTGCTTATCTGCGCGGTCGAATTGGATGCCGTCAGGTCCTTCACGCGGTACACCTGCGTCTGCACCGAGTTCGGCAATCCGTTGCCCACCACGAAAATGGACACGAAGATGTAGTCCTCTCCGTTCGGGGCAGTGTAGCGGAAAGAGCCGTTCTGCGCAAGCGAGAAATTCTGCAAGACGGCGTTGTTGGCGTCGAGGACCGCGTAATAGGCGATAGGTTTGTTCACGAACGTGATGTTCTTGAGCTGTATCTGCCAATTGTCGAAGCCCATTGAGTCGCCTTTGCGCAGCATCGAGATTTTCATGGCTTTCTTCGCGTCTATCACCACTGCCGTGTTGGCGGAGGGCGGCGTGTTGGGTGACTGCGTATTATTTGCCTGCGGGGAGACGGATGAATTGTTTGCGCCGGTCTGCGGATTCGCGGGCGGTGTGGACGGGATGTTTGGTATTATGGATGGCGTGGCTCCCTGTCCTGGGTTAGGGAACTGGTTGCCCGCACTCGCGTTTGTCGTATTTGTGGCCGATGGCGTGTTGCTCCCGCCGCCCAAGCAGCCGAACGCCAGCATCACGCCGACAAAAAGAGCGAGAATCAAAACAGTCCGCATCAAAATCCACCTCTAACATATTTTTCATTCTATCTGCTTCTTCTCCTTTATCATCATCTTGACATGCTTGACGAAATCATCCAAGCCCATCGGCGTGATTTTTCCCTTCCTGTCGCGCACCGCCAGTCTGCCGGTATCTATCTCATTCTTGCCAACGGCCAGCATGTATGGCACCTTCTGCATCTGCGCATCCCGAATCTTCGAGCCGATGGTGTCATCGCGCTCGTCGAGCGAGCTGCGCAAACCTTCCTTCATGAATTTCTCATGCAGTGCTTTTGCGAAAACCATATGCTCTTTGCCGATAGGCAGCACCGCAACTTGTGTGGGCGCCAGCCAGACGGGGAATGCGCCTGCATAATGCTCGATGAGAATGCCCATGAACCTCTCCATCGAGCCGTAGATGACGCGGTGTAGGGCAATCGGTGCGTGCATCTGGTCATCAGCACCCATATACGACAGATTAAATCTTTTCGGCATCTGGAAATCCACCTGCACCGTGGCGCACTGCCACGAGCGGCCTATGGCGTCCTTTATCTTGAAATCTATCTTCGGCCCGTAGAATGCGCCATCGCCCGCATTGACTGTGTAAGCCAAGCCAATGGTTTTGAGCGCATTATGCAGCGCTTTTTCGGCCCTTTCCCAAGTCTCCACCTCGCCCATGAATTTGGCAGGTCTTGTTGACAATTCCGCAGTATAAGTGAATCCAAACGTCTTGTAGAATTTGTCCACCATCTTGATGACGCCCATCACCTCGGCCTCGACCTGCTCCTCCGTGACAAACAAGTGCGAGTCGTCCTGTGTGAATGCGCGCACTCGCACCATGCCAGACAACACGCCCGACAATTCATGGCGGTGCACAAGGCCCATCTCGCACAAGCGCAAAGGCAATTCCCGGTAAGAGCGTGCAGTACTGCCGAAAACAAGCATCGCGCCGGGGCAGTTCATTGGCTTTAGCGCGAAAGGCTGCTCGTCGATTTGCGTGAAATACATATTCTCCTTGTAGTGGTCCCAATGCCCTGACTGGTGCCAGAGCTGCTCGTTCATAATCACCGGTGTCTTGATTTCCAGATAGCCGGCAAGCCGATGCTCTTCGCGCCAGAATTTCTCCAGCTCATTTCGGATAATCATTCCATTAGGCAAAAGGAACGGCATGCCTGGTGCCATGTCGGACATGAACAAGAGGCCCAGTTGCGTGCCGATTTTGCGATGGTCCCTCTTCTCGGCCTCCTCGAGCCGTGTCGAGTATTCGGCCAGTTTCTTCTCGTCATCAAAACTTATGCCGTATATTCGCTGCAATTGGTCATTGTTCGCATCGGCGCGCCAATACGCGCCGGCCACTTTCATCAGCTTGAATGCCTTTATCCTGCCCGTGGACGGCACATGCGGGCCAGCGCACAAGTCGAAGAATGCCGCTTCCGGTTTGGCCGGGCTCTTGGCCGTTTTCGGGTTGAAATAGATGGAAACCAAATCCCCATCAATCCCTTCTATCAATTCGCGCTTGTATGCATTGTCAGAATAGAGTTTGAGCGCGTCCGCCTTCTTCATCTCGCGACGCACAAACGGCTGGTCCTCATCGACTATTTTTTTCATCTCTGCCTCTATCCTGCCCAAATCGTCAGGGGAGAGCGGCGGAATTTTGCCGATGTCGTAATAAAATCCCTCCTCGACAACCGGGCCTATGGCGAGCCGGGCTTGCGGATAGAGCCGCATGATGGCCTGCGCCATCACATGCGAGGATGAATGCCGAAATACTTCGAGGCCTTCCCCCGAGTCGGGTTTTAGCAAAACGAATTTGGCGGGCTTCTCGACCTTGTGTGACAAGTCGACCATTTGTCCGTCGAGCTTGGCCGCCACCACCGCCAATGCCAGTTTGGGGCCTATGAGTTTGGCGGCGTCGAGCACCGAGGAGCCGGCAGGGACTTTGAGGATTTTTCCATCCGGCAGTGTGAGGGATATGTCTGACATATTCGGCATTACGGCGGTCAGATTAAAAAAGACGATTATGCTGCCTGCCTCTGTTCATCGAAACAGCCAAGGCAAGAAGTTTATCACAAATGCGGCCAGCGTCACATATGTTATGGCATCGACGGCCAGCGGATGCTTCACGCCCGCCTTCATCAGCCGGTGCCCGTCGAAAAGGGGCACGGGCAGCAGATTGACCATCCCTACCAGTATGTTGAGCGCCAGCGTCAGCTCGAGGCACGTCTCGATGAATTTGAGGATGATGACGCTCCCCGCAACGCAGACTGCCTGCCAGCTGCCTTTGGCGAATTCCTGCGCCGCGGCCCAATTCGCGTAAGGGATGACAACAAGCGCGCCCAGCGCCACGATAAGCACGAGCACTATCATGGCCGTAATCATGTTCGCCGCCGAACCTGCCACAAGCACCTGATTCGACTGCTCTTGGGGCACCTTGTCCAATTGCTTCTCATCCGGCTCGACAAATGCGCCGAATGGCAAAATGCCGTAGAACACTATGCCTGCATTCTCCAATTTGATTTTGTGCACGCGCGCCAAAAATCCGTGCGACATCTCGTGCACCACCAAGAGTATTGCCATGGCGATGAGCCCCTCGACAAGAGGAAGATTCACGCCCGGCAATATCGGCGTGCCGCCCGGAATCGGCGCGATTACCGGCACGGCCGGAGTCCGGCCGGCAAGGCTTAGAGCCATGAATATGATTTTGTTTATCAGCGGGGCAACGAGTCCCGCCGCGTAGAACAAGATTGACACCCAGACGAACATTGCCATGCCTCCGATGAGAGTCAGCACGGTCAAAATGGCCGTGAGCATGGGCATGGAGATGAGCCATCCGAAAATTGTGAAATTCAAGTCTCCCCCGACAGGCGAGGATGCGCGTATCTGCGCGCTGGCAGAAGCCAAATCCTTCACCCCTATGGCGCTTTTGAGCACGTCGAAGGCAAGCGGCGCCACCTGCGTTAAGAAGATGATCAAAAGCGGCATTCCGACAAGAAGTATCAAGGCAAATCTCTTTGGTTTCCTCTCCTCTTTGCCCAAGAGGAAATAGCTCAGCAAGCCATAGCCCATAACCATACCCACATTTGAGAGCATTTTCCACACGTTCGCATATCTCTGCGCCTGCCGATCAATCCAGCCCAGCGTCCTGTTGTCTTTGAACATGATGAGCCCGAGCAAACCATCCCATTGCATGATGCCTCTCATTATCTCGCCTGACAACATCATAATGATTGTCGAGCCGAAGAATTTCGCCATGGCCGACAGGTCTGTCGCGAGCAGCATGCCGAACGCCAAGGCGGTCAGCGCGGCGACAATTGCGAGCATCAAAACATTTACGCGCCAGTCTGATCGGTGCTCCCGGCCCGCAAATTCGCGCAAGGATTTTGTGAAATCCCATTTCTCCTCGTCAGACACGCCAAGCGACGCGGCGGCCGAAGTCGAGGACGAGGCGACAGCGGATTTCGGGGAAATGACGGCGGTCGAAGCCGGGGAAGGATGCGTTTTGGCAATAACATCTTTGGTTTTCGGCACTGGTTCTGGGCGTGTGGTCTTATCCATGATGCTGTCTGATTCGGCAACGTTCAAAAAGGAAGAGGTGCATGTCCGTATACATATGGCAGAAGAAAACCAGATTCAAGACGCGGCAGGCACAGGTCAAATGACTGGCACTGATCAGATGACTGGCACGGGTCAATCGAGCGATTTAATCTCAACCATCCTCACGCGCCGCTCCATCCGCTCATTCACCGCACAGCCCATCCCGCCAGAACTCCTCACAAGACTTATGCAGGCCGCCATGAGCGCGCCGTCGGCCCACAACGAGCAGCCCTGGCATTTCATCCTCATCACCGACAAGGCGCTTTTGAAGACCGCCTCGGTACTGAGCCCCCACATGGCCATGTTACCGTCCGCCGCCGCAGCCATATTGGTGTGTGCAGACAAGGATTTGGAGAAGAGCCCCGGCCTGTGGTCAATGGATTGCGCTGCCGCATCCCAGAACATCCTCCTCGCCGCGCACTCGTCCGGTTTGGGGGCTGTATGGACAGCCATTTATCCCCGGCAGGACAGAATCGACGGTTTCAAGGCCGCCTTCAACCTGCCATTGTCAGTCATTCCCTTCGCCATGATTCCTCTCGGCTATCCTGCCGAGACGCCGGCAAAACAGGACAGGTTCAAGGCCGAGCGCATCCATTTTGATAAGTGGTAATATCGTAATCCGGCAATTGGCCATTAAAAGGTTTGAGCGATGAAAATCCTCCATATCGAGCTATATCGAACTCAATCAAATACTCTATTCATGTGGTGAGCAAATGGAATGCGAAGTCTGCGGTGCAACTGAAGGCCCGTTTCTTGTATTGATAGAAGGCGCGAAGCTTCACGCCTGCGCGCAGTGCGCCCGAATGGGCCGCATAATCTCGGCGCCCCGCGCCCCGAGCGGAATGGGTGGAGCCGGGGGTTCGGGTGGTTATGGTTCCGGCTCATACGGCTCCAGCTCCGGCGGGGCCGGCTCTTCCCCATCGTCACTCTTCGCCCGTTCGCCATCCTCCTCACTCTCGCGCCAGGCGCCCGAATGGGAGCTTGTCGACAATTTCGGAGACATCATAAAGAACGCGCGCATGAAGATGAAGCTCCCCATCACTGTGCTGGCCGAACGGCTGTCCGAGAAAGAATCTTTCCTCGACCGGGTAGAAGCAGAGAAGACCCATCCATCCGTCGAATTGGCCCGCCGCTTGGAGAAAGAGCTCAACATCACATTGCTTGAGCAGTCGGAAGGTACTCTCTCCGCCGTGCTCGAATCCAAAACAAATTCGGGCGAGCGCACATTGGGCGATGTAGTGGAGATAGGCAAGAAAAAGAAGAAGTAGGAGAGACAGGAAAAGAAGAAATAATTGGCCGCAGATACGCGGGATTAGGGTAATCTCCATGGGCGTGAAACTTGGTGAGTTATCGCAGGCCCGCACTCTTCAATGGTCCGAGCTCTCGCAGAGAGTCATCGCTGTGGATGCCTACAACACTCTTTACCAGTTCCTCTCCTCAATACGGCAGGCCGATGGCACGCCGCTCATGGATTCAAAAGGAAGAATGACGGGCCATCTCACCGGACTTTTCTATCGCTCCATAAAATGGCTCGAGGCCGGCGTCAAGCCGGTGTTTGTCTTCGACGGAAAGCCTCCCTCCCTCAAGGCAAAAACATTGCAGATGCGAAGGGAGAGGAAAGCAGCTGCGGAAGAAAACAGGCAGACTGCCATCGAAGAGGGGCGCCTTGATGATGCGAAACGTTTCGCGCAGCAGACGAGTAAAATGACTCCCGAAATGGCGGGGCAGGCGAAACAACTCCTCGATGCATTGGGCATTCCCCACTTGCAAGCCCCATCAGAAGGCGAAGCTCAGGCCGCCGAATTGGTGCTCCATGGCTCGGCTTGGGCTTCCGCCTCTCAAGACTTCGATTCACTTCTTTTCGGCTGCCCGCGCCTCGTGCGAAATCTTTCCACAACCGGCAGGCGAAAAGTTCCCCGAAAAAACGAATATATACAAGTGGAGCCCGAACTGCTCGAGCTTGATGCCGTGCTAAAAGAGAGTCAGCTCACCCGCTCACAATTAATCTGGCTCGGCATGCTTGTCGGCACAGACTTCAACGACGGCGTATTCGGCATCGGGCCGGCAAAAGCCATCAAATTGGTCAGGGGGGCGGATTCATTTCAAACAGTCATCGCCCGCCTGCCAGATGCCGCCCGCACCAAAACAAACGAAGACGGCTCGATTCAGGGCCTCGAAGCTTGGATGGAGATTGAGCAGTTTTTCCTTCATCCGCCGATTCTGCCGCAAGAGGAAGTCAAATTCACTTTCCGCCCAATAGATGAAGCAAAAGTCTCCGCCCTTCTATGCACCGAATTCGACTTTTCACAAGAGCGTGTGTCGCGCACGCTGGATGCTTTCTCGAAGAAGCAGAAAGAGGTGGGCGGGCAGACGAGCTTGAGTGATTGGTGAGCAAAAGCAATTCCGTCATCTATCCTTATTCCAAAACAGTTATCCTTATCTCGTCCCCGTCTTTCAACCCCAATCTCGTCTTGAGCGGGTGCCCTGCCACCACTTCCACCACTTCATCAGAATGCCTGCTCTTCTCGGGCCAAATAATCAACGCATCAAGCTCGCCGACTTTCGCTTGCCATAAGCTGATTCCGCCGAACGACTCCCCGTTCGCCTCGAATCCCCGGATGCGCGAATGAGGCTTTTCTTTTATTTTTCTCCATTGTTCGAGGTTCTCGCCATCAAGCAAAACGTTCAAAGTGCCCGGATAAACCGGCCTTCCAAGCCTAAGCCAGAGCATCTGATTATAGCGGGGCTGGCGTATGAAGAGGGCCGCTTCGGCCAATCCGCTGCACACAACACCAACCAGTTCCATCCCAATCAACAAACAATCGCGTCATTCAATCTGCAATTCTCAATTATAATCATCAAAGGCCTCGGACGCTGTCCGAACCGCAGGGGGGAGCACATGAATTATCTTCGTCCCCCCTTCAGTTTCAGGTTCTTCCTGATTCCCCCCTATTGCTTTCACATATGCAACTTCATAATGTTAATTCAAAGGCCTCGGACGCTGTTAGCTTTCGTCATTTCGTAATCCGCGGTTGTTCATATCGTCATCGGCCAATTAGATGTGCCGGCGGGCCTTTTTATCATTAGGGGGTGCGGGCCATCGAATCTCGCCTAAAACCAGATTTCCGCATTTCAGCAATTCCCGTTCACCATGACGTGCGGCGGGTCCGAATCATTGTAAACCACGTTTATCTGCCATCTGCCGGAAGTAGCCGGCCAATTCCCGCAAAGGGGCGCATGGCCGGAGGAGATGACATCCCCCACCCCCTCGAGGTAGATGCTGACGGCCTTGCGCTGGCTCCAGCTCTCCGAGCCCGTATGGCTGCCGATGAATGAATCGGCGTATGAGAAACTGGCCGGCATATCCACCCAAATCCTGCGCGAGGAGCCCTCTCCGGCCAGATAGACCTCGTCCGCCGTTGTCGTGAGCAATGTCACGCTTGTCTTCGCGGCTGATTGCTGCCTCACCATCTCGCCCGATGACGCCTGCGCCGGGAGGGCGATGGCTATGACAAGCACCATGATGATGACTGCCGCGAAGATGGCCATGGTCTCGAGGTTGGCCTGGCCGCGGGCATGGATTTTTCCGCCATTTTTTTTCATATCCATTTTTCTCACGCTTCATCCAATCCGTCGTTGCTTTTTTAACCATTCGGTCGTAATCGGCATCATGTCATCCTGCATACTCGGCGGCACATTCAACATCATGCATGCCGGGCACATCGCGCTTTTGCAAGCGGCCAAACCCTACGCCCAAGTTTACATCGGCCTCACCACCGACCAGTGGGCCCGCGCGCATCATCATTGTGCCATCGCACCTGCCGCCAAGCGTCGCGCAGCCTTGCGCCGCGAGCTCGAGCATCTCGGCATGTCCGAGCGCACCCTCATCTTCCCCCTCTCAAACCGCTTCGGTTCGGCCACAAACGAGCGAAGCCTCGACGCAATCGTAGTCAGCAGCGAGACAAACGAGGTGGCCGGGGAGATAAACAAAATCCGCCACGCTCGCCATCTCCACCCTCTCAAAATCATCGTCGTGCCTCTTCAAATGGCGCAAGATGGTTTGCCATTCTCCGCCTCCCGCATCTCGGGCGGCAAAATCGATGTGCATGGCCACCGCCTCCAACCCCTGCGCGTTGCCGTAGGCTCTGAAAATCCATCCAAACTCGAGGGCGTGCGCCATGCCATGCGCCGCGCATTCCCGAACATGCGCCTCGAATTGCGGGGCTTTAGGGTGAAAAGCGGCGTGGGCGAACAACCATTAGGCCATTCCACAATAGAGCTCGGGGCGCACAATCGCGCAAAGGCTGCCTGCAATGTCTGGCCAGCGTGCGATTATTCCATCGGCCTCGAGAGCGGCCTTTTGCCGTTCGGCGGGCGTTATTTCGATTTGCAATTCGCCTGCATAAGCGACGGCAGCGCAGACACTTTTGGCTGCTCCATGGGCTTCCCGCTGCCGAAAAACATCGCCGGGAAGATGATAAAAACAAACAAAACGAAAAATAAATTTTCGCGTTTTCGCGTCACCTGCTCTTTGGGCTCTGTCATCGATAAATTGTCCGGCGAGAAAAATGTTGGCCGCGGGAAAGGGGCCATCTCATTCCTCTCAAGAGGCTTGCTCGAACGCAAGGAGATGACCGAGCAGGCGGTGCTATGCGCATTGGTTGAGAGACGGAGCCCGGTTTAAGTCGAGAGAAGAAGCCAAGGTTTGAGCGAAGAAGTCTGGTTTGAGCTGAAAAGAAATCTATATAATAAACAAAAAAATAGAAAATAAAAAAGCAAAAGAAATTTCTTTTACATTCTTTCCATCACGCCACTGGTCGAGGTGCGAGCTTTTTCAGGTCAACTTTTCCCATAATCTTTTCTTCGGGCACAATCCAGAACTTGTAGATGCCTGCCTCGATTATCATAGTCTCAGCCATGAGTATCAGGGCAATCACCAATGTGGCAATCAACATAATTGCCGTGCCTAAAATCGACGTACTTCCTCCAAGAAGCATGAGGACTACGAAGACCACTTCTATCGGAATCAGTACTATGTATGCGGCGAGATAGACTAATTGGAGATTGATATATGATGGCAGGGCAGCCTCCAATGTCTGTCCCTTGATCTGAGCATTCGATTGTTTGAGGGCTTCTCCTGCCGCGCATACTCCAGCGAGCGCCAACCAAGAGCCGAATTTTGTCCTGGTGCTGTGGATGTAGAATACGATCATCCAGACTATGACGACTAAG
Organism: uncultured Microcaldota archaeon; assembly: GCA_903923795.1. Classification (GTDB taxonomy): domain Archaea; phylum Micrarchaeota; class Micrarchaeia; order Anstonellales; family Anstonellaceae; genus CAIXYX01. The sequence goes on along the minus strand of CAIXYX010000092.1, from coordinate 21,578 downwards.
TATAATCCTATGATGACCATCCCCAAGCCTCCCAGCGCCTGCAATGCGCTCCAAGAATTGACGTGTGCTCGCGCGCTCGCGCCATTGGCATACATATAATCGTTAACCTCGTTCGTGTGGCTCGCGGCTGGCATTGATGAGCCGAACAGCACGACGCCAATCGCGACCAAAATGATCGCCACAATTACTGGGATGAGCAGTTTCTTGTCATACCAGCAGAACAGATCCACGAATATGCGCCTGAAATTCAGCCACGCCCAATCTGTGAATTTGATGAGCTGCCCTTTCTCTATTCCCTGCAGCTCCATCACTCTGTTATGTTTCTTCAGCGAGAAATACCACGCGACAACTACTACTATCGGAATGGCAAGAATGAACCCTATTCCTTTGAGAAGGAACGTTAGCGCGAGAAAAATCGCTACTGGCAGGATGATACTGGCCGCGGCCAAAGTCAACAGTCCGGTATCTTTCGCCAAACCCGCAGTCTTGAACATCGCCTCGATGATATTGAAGTATTTTCCCATACAATCCCTCCAACCACGGATTTTTACTATCTTATTCCTCCTGCATCTCAATTATCTTCTCGGCCTTCTTCATCATCTTGGCCCTCGTCTCCTGATGCTTCTTCATCCACGCAAGCATCGTCTCGGCCATCTGTGTCTTGCATTCGCCGCAAAGTATCTTGCCGCTTGTGCAATCCGAATACCTCTGCACAAGCTTCTTCTCGTCATGCTCGAAGTGTGTCGAGAACAAGTCATATGCCACGCAATTGGCAATATCGCCGCCATCCCTGCGCTGCTCTTCCGCCGTGTTCCGCCCCCCTGTGAGCGAGCGCATGAATTTCTTTTTCACCGAATTCAAATCCTCCGACAGCCAAATCATGGCGTCAGGGTCGCGTTTCGACATCTTGGCCTCTCCTTTGAGATTCTTGATGAACTTGTGGTAAGTGGATGACGGTAAAATCAGTTTCTCCTTGAAAGCCAAGTCGCGGCACAAGCGTATATGCGGGTCCTGATCAAGGCCAACCGGCACCAAAACATGCTTCGGGCCTCCGAAATCCTTGTGCTGCGGCAAAAGAATGTCCCCCATTTGTGTTAGCACTGCCATGTACAAACTAAGAGGTTTGTCCCCGTAAATCGCGGTGAGCATCGCAGGAGTCACCCTCCTCGACAATTTGTAAGCCATTGTTGTGACGCGCGGCTCGAGAGACTGGCGGTAGAAATATGTGTTGTCTGCGTCAATTCCGAGCGCCAAGAGGTCTGCCACATTTCCTATGGCATTTGCCTTGCACTCATCAAGCGACAAGCCGTTGTCAACATGCGCCTCCAAATCTGCGATGCAATAGAACACTTTTGCCTTGAATGCCTGTTGGAAAAAGACTATCTCCTCTGCTGTCTGCTTGCTGCCAAGATGGAATTCACCGGAAGGCTTTATGCCGCTCATCACGGCGACCTGCTTGCCATCGTCGGCAGCTTTTATCCACTGCGTCAAATCGCGGTGGGCCAATATGATGCGCTTTTTGAACAAATGGCTCGATGCGAATCTTTTTCGCATCGCATCCGAAATCTCCTCGAGCCCGAACTCGTGGAACAGCTTGCTCTGGTCTGCCGGAAGCTCGCTTGACCACGGGTCTATCTCCTTCGAATGGCTGTGCGAATGCTCATCAGTCATATAATCCACCAATATGTTCAGTATTTATCCTCTTTTTTCACAGAAGGCCGTTTGGCGTTGTCGGCCGGTGCCTGTTTTTTTGGCAAAAGTTTTGGCGGTGTTGGCGGCATCAAGGGAGTTTTTGGCGTATTCGAAGCCGAGAAGAGCGGGTGTATCGGGTTCGGGTGGGGGGAAGCGGGGCCGCCGGCAATGCCCTGTTTGGCTATAGACGCCGAAGAATTCGGCGGACGGGGAACAGATGGAACCTGCCCAGTCTTCGAATCAACATAAGCCCTTTTCGTGACAGAAAATGCCGGCCCGCCATCGCCGGTCGGCGCAGTCTTTGGTCCGGCTGAAAAAGCCGACTGCTGATAAGGCCTCATGGCTCCGGCGGTCTTCGCGGGGTTGGGTGCCTCGCTCTCAGCTGTGTTGAATATGGTGCCTGTGCGCGCGCCGCCCGTCCCAACTTTGGTTTTCGGCTTCGCATCGCTCTCGGCCACTTCGGCATCCACCAGCCGGTAACCCTTGTCATCTATTGTTGTGAGATGAATCAGGTGAGCATGGGCCGAGCCGCGCATCTTCACCACTTCGAGCGTGCGCAGCCGCCGATTTCCCTCGCGCATCCAGCCCAAATGTATGAAACCATCTGTCATGCCCTCTATTCCGACAGATGTGCGCGGCAAGTCCGGGTCTGGCGGCGTGACATCTGACGCCGTGATGAGCGTTGTCACGCCCCATTTTCTAATGACGTTGATGAGCTTCTGCATGTCGCGCACGCGTTCATCTCCGTCAGAGAGCATGGCAAGAGGAGTGATAGAGTCAAACACCACTCTCTCAACACCGAGCGTGTCCACCAGCTCGAGTAGCGAGCTCTCCTGCTCCATGAAACTCGTCAATTCGCTCGCCGGATATTCAATGAACACAACTTGCTTGTTTCTCTCTAATTCGGGCAGGTTCCAGTCGAATGCGCTCATGTTCGCGAAAATGGAATATTTGGGCTCATTGAAAGAGAGATATATGCCCGGCTCGCCGTTTTGCCTAAAGCCATTCACCAGAAACTGGGTGGCGAATGTGGTTCTGCCCGAGCCCGTGCTGCCCGACACGGTGATGATGCTGTTCTTGGTGTATCCGCCGCCTATCATCTTGTCAAGGCCCGGAACTCCTGACGGGACTTTCGGGAATAACAGATTCATGGTAAGAATCAGGGGTATGGGGCTTTTATGGGTTATGGATAAGGCTGCCTATTTCTTCTTCTCGTCTTTCTTGCCGTCTTTTCCCTCTTCCTTCTTTCCCGTGCTCGTTGCGGCGTTTCCTTCCGCCCCGTCTTTCTTCGCCTTCTCCATCAGCTTTTGCCCAATAAGCGCCTTGTAAACCATCTGCTTCTCGAAATTGGCCTTCTCTGCCGGGTCAAGCAGCTGTTTCTTGATGATGAACTGCGTCAAATCCTGCGCCATGGCCGAAATTGTCATCAAAGAGGTCTGCAATTCGCCCATCGAGACTATGCTCTCGTGCGGCTCCTCTACCTCCACGCCGACGGGCCCGTAGCCCATGGTGAGGCGGGTCAGGGCCGGCAAATCATGCACAAGGAGCGAGACTTTGGTGGTGCAGGAAAACATCCCGTCCTTCTCCACGGCCTCGTCAATCTCGCCAACGCCCATGGCCACGCCCTCCTCATTGGTGAGCTTGCCCACGAAGCCAATCATGCTGCTCTTTAGCGTCTCCTCGGAATTCGAATGCATATCGAAATAGAAATGCACGAAATACCCGCCCGCATGCAGCACGCGGGTTTTCAGCTGCTGGAATTTGTGGTCATCAGTGCTCATAATAATCACGCATTTAGGATGATTTCTTGTCATCTTCACATTCTCAAACAGCCGTTAAAAGGCTTTGCGGGGGCGGTGACAGGCGAGGCGAAAGGACGGGGGCTATTTTACTTGCGGATGCGCCTCTCCCCCGTCTCGGGCCTCGGCGAGTCCGGCCTATCCATCATCTTGCGTGACGGCTTGGAGAAGGCCTGCCGCCATTTCGACACGTTGAGCACGACGATTATGCCCATGATGAACAAGAACAGCAGGTTGATGGCAAGCCAGGTGTATGGCCCAAGAGGCGAGAGGTAATTCACCACCACCACCCTCACCCCGTCCCCTTTGCCATAAGCGGCCAGATGCTTCAGGTCGATGACCACCCGATTCCCGCTCATGTCAAGCGGCTGGCCATTCACAGATGCATTGATTGTGCCGTCGGGGAACTGGACGGCGTAATCAAAGCGCACGTCCGCCCCAAGCCCGCCCGCGCCTGCATTTTTTATCGCGTTCAAATCCTTGAAATTGCGCCCGCGCATCTGTCCGGCCATGAAATCGACCGTCTGCTCGCCGAATGACCCGCTGGCGTATTTGGAAATGGAGGCCATGGTCGTGCCATTCTCGAGCAGTCCCTGATGCAACTGCCACTGTATCTTTTGCCTGTCTATGAGTTGGTATGCCAGCAAATCCGGCGCGCCCGTGCCAATTCCGGCCGGATAGAGCACTTCCAAAACAAGGGTCTGCGTGCCGGGGTCGCAGGGGATACTCAATCCCGCCAAGCCGATGTCAGACAGTGTCCGGTTGACTGCGGCAGCCTCGCCCAAATCCACCCCGCCGTCCAAATATTTCGTTTCGCTGAATTGGTCGATTGATTTGAAGCTGCACATGGCGCGCAGCACCCGCGTGTTCGGCAAAATGCCGGCACCGGCCCCCTGTCCCGGCGTGAGCATGACATCAAGAGTTCTGTCTTGGCGCTCCACTCCGCAGCCGAGCGGAGAGTCGCCGATGCAGCTCGTGTCCGGCAGCTCGTCAATGTGCTTGTCCACATAAGCGTTGAGATAATCTCGCAGATTCTGCCTCTGCGCCTCCGCCCGCGCCGAATCGTTCATGTCCCCGTATGCGAAAAAGCCGGCGAGGGGCACGCGGCGTATGGTGTATGTGTAAGTCTGCTTGAGCTCGAGCCAGTCTCGCGTGGAATTGAATGCGTAGAATCTTCCATCTGGCTGCATGGCGCCATATATGCGCACGCCGCCATCGGGGGTGACTGTGCAGTTCATGCCCGCATTTATCCGCCCGCATATGCTCCTTGCATATGTGCCGTTGTTGAAATAGCCGATGAAACCCCGCATCATCATGCGGCTGGCCTCTGGCCCGACATCCCCGCCGAACATGGCCGGGCTGAATTCTCCATTGCTGATATTCTGGTCGATGCCCAGCCTCTCGTCGAGGAGAAATGACGAATCCCCGCTGTTTGTGAAATTCTGCTCGGCATGCGTGCGGTATGTGATGCAGCCGGACGAGAGCAGGAGCATGCTAAAGATTATGCCGAAGAGGGCGGGTATGGCCAGACTTATGCGCATGGCTTGCAGAAGGGGATAAATCATTTTAATGGATAGCTTGGGGGCGTGGGGAAGAAAACCAAAAAACAGAGAGAAACGCCGCAAACCTTTGAAAAATATGGAAAAACAAAAAGAAAAACGAAAAGCCCGGCGCTTTTGGCTTATTTCCGCCGTCCGAGCTCCTTTTCCATGGCCCTCTCGGAATTCTTGACATCCATATAGACTATGGCGGCGAAAGCGAATTTCACCAAGCCCAGCATGATTAGCTGAAGCATCCCGCCCCTGCCGATGTACAGAGCTATGTCAGAAATGGCGCTGATGGCGAGAATTGCGGCCAAGAGCAGCTTGGTGTACATCACGCTGCCGACGAAAACCCCGAGGCCTATTGCCTGGCTCGGGACATTTTTCTCCTGCATAGACTCACCCCGTTTATTTTTTCCTCTCTTTCTTCTCCTTGCCCGCGGCCTTTCTGACAACGAGCCATACAAAGACGAGCAGGATGACAACTATCGGAATCATCCATGTCATCGCGCCGAATGGCGAGAGGCTGCGCTCGGTTTTGACTATGATGCGCCCGCGGCCCAAAGCGGCCATGTCCGCCACATTGAGCATAAAGCCGTCGCCGTCAAGCGCCACCTTCTTCTCGCCGACATATGCGCTCACCACGTGGTCGGGGAAGCGGGCGGAGTAGGTGAAGCTGACTTTCAGGTTGGCCTTGCTGGACGCATCCTCCATCTTGCCCAAAGTGTCATTGAGGGCCGAAAAGTCCATCTGGCTTAATTTGCCATCTACGAAGTTGAGCAGGTAATACGACATGTTCGCCCCGTATCTGTCAGTCGCCGAGGTGAAGCCCGAGTCGCTGGCGAGCTCGTCCAATCCGCTCGACACATTCTCGAGAATATCCGCCTTCGAGATAAGGGGGATGTATGTGGTGCTGTTCACCGGCACCTCGATGCTGTCAGAATAGTTCTCCGAATACACATATGTCGAGTCCTCATAGACGAGTACAAGCCCCTTCGAGTCTGCCGCGCAGGCAGCGGTGAAGTCGATGCCTTTCGATGTCGGGGTCTTGTCCACCTGTGTGATGGTCTGCACATATGGTGCCAGCAGGCTCGAGTTGATTTCTTTTGTGTAATAATATCCCTCAGGCAGATAGCCCGCCAAGTCGGTCAGCTCCTCCTCGGTGTGGTTCGTGCATGCCGCCCACACGACTTTCGGGTTCGACGAGTACATCGAGTAGATGGAGATCGGGCTGGTGATGTTGAATCGGGCATTGCCATTTCTTGTGGACACCACGCTGCACGAATACTTGCCGGTCGTGGTCGGCATGCAGATGAAATCCGTGTCTATGTACTGGTTTATGAGAGGCGCGAATCCGGCGTTGAGGCGTGTGGCGAATTTCTTCACAAACGCCTGCCCGAATTCCCGTCCGGTCTTGCCGCTGGCCGCGAAGTATGCGACAGTCGGCACGCGCTCTATTTCATATGTCTTGACTTCCTGCAGATTTGCCCAGTCTGTGGTGGTTTTGACTGTGTAGAAATCCGTGTCAGGCTTGAGGTTCGCCGTGAGATGCACCGCGCCTTCCGAATCCACCGTGCAGTTGGCCGAACCCTTCGCCATATCGCAGATGGTGTTCGAATAGCTGTCAAACGTCAAATCGACCAGCTTGACCGCCAATCCGACGTATTTGATTGGTATGCCGTAGCCCATGTAGCCCTGGCTGTTGACTGATGTTTCCAGCACGCCGACGAGCTCTTTGCTCACGCCGATTTGGTGCACAATGGACAGCTGCGACGTGCCGTCGGATTTGAAAGTCTGCGTCGTGTCATGGTTGAGGTTGACGCAACCGCTTATCAGAAGCAATGCGCAAAGCGCGAACACCGATGTCAAAACCGGATATTTCATAGAGCCACCACCATTCGTCAATTGTTCATCTTCTAAATTTGAAAAATAAAATCAAAATTTAAATTGAAAAAATAAAACAAACGATTTTACTTCACCGCCGTCCCGTGTCGGCAAAGCTTGTCGGGGGCATGGGGGTGCCGGCGGGCTCTTTCGGCCTGCGCGTGAGCACAAGCACAAGGCCGACGATGACTATCAGCCCGGCAATCGCGCCTCCGAACAAGATGATGGGGTCCATGCCGAAAATCTTGTTGTTCGACGGCGGAAGCGGGCGGGTGGTCTTCACCACTATGGGGCCTTTGCCCAAAAGCGCCAGGTCATGCAGTGTGAGCGTTATCTTGTTGTTGCTCACCGGTATGCTCGTGCCGCTCCCGCCCGTGGCATTCGCCACATGGTCTGGGAATTGGGCGGAATACGACACCTGCACGTCGAGGGCTATTCCGTATGTATCTGTCTGTGTCTGGTATTTCTGGATGCCATCATCCATCTCCTTGATGGTGCTTGCATTGGTGAATTTGCCGGTCGCCAGATCAAGGGTGAGCATGTCGAGGGTCGAGCCCTTAATGTATGTGTTGTTGACCGTCTGATTCAACGCGTTCTGCTCGAGCGTGTCGAGGTAGAGCAACGCCACTGCCTTGATGGCCTCTTTGTTCAGCAAAGAGTAGGCGTAGACAGTGTTGTATCCTGGCGTGTATTTGCTCTCGGTCACAACAACGAGGGTGTTGCTCGCGCCGCCCGGGCAGGCGACCGATATGCCAAGTCCGCCCGCGTTCGGCGTCTTGCCGACCATGACTTTCTTGGTCACGACCGCAGCAGCCTCCGTGTCGTTCATGTCATTGATGTCTGATTCGTTGCGCGCGCTGCAGCCCGCCCAGACCAGTTTGCTTGGGGAAGAGAAGCCGCTCGAGGTCGCGCTCAGATTTATGTCGATGGTGTTGCCGCTGTTGCCCATCACCTCGCACGAGTACGGGCTCATGCCCATGCAGTAGTAATTGGCCGTTATTACCGAGTCTATGTCAGACGGCAGCGTGGTCTTGAATTTGTTGGTGATGCTCTTTATCACTCCGAGGCCCCACTCGCTCGATGTCTTGTTGCGGGCCGAGAAGTAATACACGCTCGGGATTTTGTTGATTGTGTAAGTCTTGACTTCCACCGGCGCCGAGGCGTTGGATGTGTCGTTCGCGGTCGTTATGGTGTACAATCCGCTGTCCGGTCCCAGGTTCGCCACTACGTGGACCGTGTTGTCCGCGCCGACTGTGCATGTGGCGTTCTTCATATTGTCGCAGAGCGCCGCGGCATACGCCTCATTCGAGCGCTGGATGAGCCTTTGCGCGAGGCGGTAATTGAGGTCACTTATCGGAATCATTGAGCTGACGAGAGTGCGCAGCTTGTCCATCTCGGCGTTCGGCATGGCTAACTTGTGATCGAGTGTCATTGTCGACGTGCCGTCCTCCTTGAATTCCTGTGTTTGGGTGTGCAGTATGGTGCAGCCAGAGAGGAGGAGAAGACCGACGGCCAAAAACGCGAATATGAACGACCATTTCATGCAGAACCACCCGCCTCTTTTTCAAAAGGCCCGATAATCAATGAGTGGAATACAAATCATTCTTATTCAATATAAATGTTGTTATGGGCTGGCGGATTACGGGTGATATTCTATCAATCTGACGGATGATATATGCTCAAACGGTCGGCCCCGACTTTTTTCCCAAGAGCGGCTTTCATATGCTTGATGATTGCGCGATTGAGCCTAAGCTCGGATTCGGTCGGCTTAAATGTTTTCATTCCGCCCGCCCTGCCGCCCGCGCTTTTCTTTCGCTTTGGCGCCGTGAACAAAAGCAGCTCATCCACAAGTTTGTTTTCAATCAACGATGCTGCCAGAGAAGGCCCGCCCTCGCACAGCACGTGGTCGATGCCGCGCGCAGACAGATGGCGCAAAACATGTGAAATGTCGAGGAGCGGATGGCCGGTTGATGCCTTTTTCGCGGTTCGCAGAATCGGCGCCGTGAAAACCTTGATTCTCTTTTTCTTTTCTATCTGTCTCTTTTTCGCCTTCTTCGCACCATCGGCCGCGCTTCGGCCGCAAACAATCATCGCATTCTTGTCCTTGAGCGCTTTGGCGTTCAGCGGAATCTCCAATTCCTCGTCGATGATGACGCGCATCGGGTCATGCCCAATCGCCTTTCCCGCCAAGCGTGTTGTGAGCTGCGGGTCATCGGCCAAAACCGTTCCTATGCCCACAATGAGCGCGCCGGCTTTATCCCGCATCTGATGAACCATCTTTCGCGCCTGCGGCCCGGAAATCCATCTCGGCTCGCCGGCATGAGTAATATATCTTCCATCTGCTGTGCGGGCCATCTTCAAGGTGAGATAAGGCAAGCCGGTCGTGGCCTGTTTTGCAAACGCCTTGTTCAGCTCACGCGCCTCATCTTCCAGCACGCCAGAAGAAGTGCGAATGCCATGCACCCTCAATTTCTTTTCTCCTCCGCCCCGCACATTTGGGTTCGGGTCCAGCATGGCGAAAACCACCCGTGGAATATTATGCTCGAGAATTGCTTTCGTGCACGGCGGCTGCCGTCCAAAATGATTGCACGGCTCGAGATTAACGTAAAGAGTCGATGAGGCGAGAAGAGAGCGGGCTTTTGATTTTCCAAACTTCTTTTCAACATCCAAAATAGCTTCGACTTCGGCGTGTTTTTTTCCAGCCGCATGATGCCATCCACTCCCGATTATTCTTCCATTCCGCACAATTACGGCGCCGACGAACGGGTTCGGGCTTGGCCTGCCGAGCTTCGCCAGCGAGAGGCAGCGGCGCATGAAAAAAATATCATCCAGTTTTTCCATCTCCAGCCCGCCCCCTTCGCTCAATTAATCTCCGCTCACTCAAGCATGTGGCCCATTTTGTCCCGCTTCGTCATCATATACCGTTTGTTGAGCGGGTGAATCGGCATGACGAGCGGCTTTCGTCCCTCCACCTTCACTCCGCATTTTTTCATCGCTTCAATCTTTTTCGGATTATTTGTGAGCATTACAACCGACTTCACGCCCAAATTGTGCAATATGCAGGCGGCAGAAGAATAATCCCTCTTGTCCTCGACAAATCCAAGTTCCAGATTGGCCTCCACAGTGTCCATTCCCTTGTCCTGCAAAGCGTAAGCCCTCATCTTGTTCGCCAAGCCTATGCCGCGCCCCTCCTGGTCCATGTGAATCAGCACGCCCGCTCCGTTCTCTTGTATATACCGCAGAGCCGCCTCCAACTGCGGGCCGCAGTCGCACCGCAATGAGCCGAGCGCATCTCCTGTGACGCATTCGGAATGTATTCGCACCGGCACCTCTCGCCCGTCCTTCACTTTGCCTGTGAATAAAGCAAGATGTGTCGGGCCTTTTTTCTCCTGATAAGCCCAGAGGTTGAATTTGCCGTATTTGCTCGGCAGAGTGGTCTTGGCCACTAATTCCAATTCGTGGCATTTGCAGACCTTGTTGTTCTGGTGATTCTGATTAGCAGCTAAAGAGGTCATTCTTCCGCCTCCATTTGCGCATCAATGACTCGCAATGCAGCCGAAACCGCCCTTCTTGCATACTCATCTGCTCTCGCCTGCGCCTGCGCGTGCGTCGCGCCGGGGCCGATGATGCCCATCCCAACCGGCTTGTTTGTTTCGATGGCCAAATCGCTCAATTGTTTTGCGCAGATTTTGACAATCACTTTATCATGGTCTGTCTCTCCCTTTATGACTGCGCCCAAAGCAACTACAGCTTCCACATCATCACGCTCGAGAAGTGTGGCAACAATTAGCGGCAAATCATATGCGCCGGGCACGTGAATCACTTTGACTATGTGTGCACTGTTCTTCTTGGCCTCGTCTTCGGCCTGCGCAAGCATTCTTGCGGTGATGTCGTCGTTGAAGTCGGCCACTGCAATGGCGATTGATTTGCTATTTGATGCTGGTGAATTTGACATAATCTCTCCCTCTCACTTCTTTTTCACGCCGCCCACGTCTGCCCTTCCCTGCCGTCTTCCGGTTCCGGCTCTCTTGACAAGTTGTTCCGGATCAGTCACGAGCCAAACAGCATTATGCACATGTTTGCGGGTGCGGTCTTCGCAGAGCGCGAGAAGATCGGCTTCGTCAATCGAGCCATCCTCCTTTTTCTTGGCCTCATTCATGTGCACGAAAACTTCCACAATATGCTTGCTGGTGTTCATCTTGGCCATCTGTATGCCAAGGCTCGCTTCATGTGCGCATTGTGTGTCAATGAGTGCAGAGCCTACCATGCCGAGCGCGAGGGCGATATCGCATTTCTCGTTTTTGAGCAAGCGCTGGCATTCGACCGCCAAATCCTTGAACCCGGGCACGGTTCGGCGTATAACCTGGACTTTCGGAAAAGACTTCTTCAACTCGTCCAGCGCTATGGCTCCCATATCCACTGTCGAGAAGGTGGTGTCGACCACGCCGATTTTCACATGTGCGCTCAAATCATTTCCCTCGTTATTCTGCTATCTGTCTCTATCCAAATTTGCGCATCCGGCATATAAAAGCACAGCCGCCGCCCGCCATCCAGCCCGACACCTGAACTTAAGCTTATAAATTCTCATTATTTCGATTGCACCCAATGAAGAAGGTCACGAGGGGGCATGCAAAGGCCTCGTCGGGGCATGAAAAAGAGGAATGAGTGAAGAAAGACGGCACAGAAAAAGAACGGCGACAAGAATTGACGGTGAAACACAACTAAAGTGGATTAGAGGCGATGTTATGGACATGAACAACAATACCGCCGCACTGAATCTCAAAAACCCGAACATTTCCATGCAGAATCTCGCGCTCAGGTCAAATGTCATCGCAGTCAAAGACTCTTCCGCCCGGGCGAAATCAGACCTGGTCAATCCCCGTGTCGTCACCATCGCCAAGAGCGTGGCCGCCATTCCGAACGCCGTTGTTCTCATTAACACCCGCCTCAATCTCGCCCTCTCCTCATCCAAGACAGAAGGCCTCCTCCATGGGCCAAGCTCGATGGACCGCTCGGAGAAGATCCGCGAGAACGTCGAGAGCTGGCTCAATCCATTTGAGAAGGATCTCTCCGACAACATCAAAACGCTCGAAGAATTCATAGATGGCAACGGTCGCAAGACCAGGCTCAAGAATTCTCTGTTGTGGGTGAAAATACATGATGACGCCGCAACTGTCGATGCCCATTACGTTTATCTGGATAATATCCACCGGCAGATACATTCCTCCCGCTCAAAGCTCGACGAAGGCGTTTTCATGGCTTTGGACAGCAAGATCGAGGCGCTGAAGCAGCAGTCCAAGGAATACTACGAGCTGGTCGAAAGATTCGATGACTTGGTGCGCGAGAAGAAGACGATAAATTAAACAAAGAAGCGGCCTTGGCTATCCCAGTCTCTTTTTCAAGATAGGCCCTTCCGCCACAGCCCAAGCTTTCGAGGCCGCCAAAGCCCTCACTTTCTTCCAAGCCATGGCATTTCCATCGTCATCCAGAATTTCGCAGATGACCATGGCAGGCGTCATCTTCGCGGCCAAAGCCAGCGCCACAACCAATTCGGTGTGTCCGCTTCTTTTCGCCAATGTCCTCGAAATGAGCAATGGCACATGGCCCGGGGCATAGAACGAGGAGACAAAAGTTTCGCGCATGTCTTTCTTTTCGTCATCCGCCTTCTTCCCGTCATTCACCATCTTCCCCCCGTTTATCATCTTCTCGAATTCGGTGATTGTCCTGCTCCTGTCATTGTCGGTTATCCCAGTGAAAGTCTTGCGGCTGTTTATCCACAACGAAAAGGCGGGTGCATCCCCGTAAGGTGTTTTGTCTATTGCAAGTTGCCGGTATGTCAAGTTGCCGCTCGTGCGCAGCTCATCAACCGAAAATCCTATGCCCAGGTCCCCGGCAGTCTTGTCGTCAGTTGCCAGGCAAATCAGCCCGCCAGCCTCTTTTCTCATCAAGCATATGTTCTCCTGTGTGGCATATTTCGCATGGAAAACCAAATCCGCTTCGCCTTCCCGCTTCTCGTCGTCGAGAAGAACAAGCGGCCGGCCTGTTCGAACAGCCGACAGAATGGGCGCGAGTTCGTTTTCTTTCATCCAAACCGTCTCTTTTTATTTTTGGGCCAAAGCCTCTTTTATCGCCATGCCCGCTTCTGTCAAACCGAGCGTTTCCTGCCTTCCGCTCCGCAAATCCTTGAGGCTGAATTTTCCAGACTCGGCCTCTTTCTTGCCGATGATAAGCGCAAAGGGAATTCCTAACGAGTTAGCGTATTCGAGCTGCTTTCTCATATTGCGCTCGTTCAAATCAGTCTCGACCGAGATGCCCGCCGCCCGCAGTTTATCGGCGGCCTCGAGCGCATTCTTGTGCAAACTGGAGTCCAATTCGACAACAAGCACCTGTGTCGGCGTGACGGCCCCGCCGTCCTTCTCTCGCTCCTCCTCCAAAGCATTCAGCCTCTCGATGCCGAGCGATATGCCGACAGCCGAATCTGTCTGTCCATAAAGCTCGAGCAAATGGTCATAGCGCCCGCCGCCAGAAACAGAACCGACCCCTCCACCAGCCCTAATCTCGAAGATGGGTCCGGTGTAATACCCAAGCCCGCGCACAAGCGACAAATCGATTTTGACCTCATCGCCATGCATGCCATAATCATCGTGCAAGCTGGCGATTATCTGCCGCAATTCCTCGGCGCCATGCGGCGAATATTCACCCGCCTTCTCCAGCCGCTCCTTGTTGCCCACCCCCGCGTCATCGCCGATAAGCTCCAAAAGTTTCGAGACAGATGCTTTCTTTATGCCCGCCTCCTCCAATTCCGCCTCCACTCCGTCCACGCCTATCTTGTCCAGTTTGTCGAGAGCGCGGAAAACATCCACCTCGGCTTTTCCAAGGCCCAGCTTCTCAACAATGCCCGACAATATCTTGCGGTTGCTCAAGTGAATGGTAAAAGCGCCAAGCCCAATCGCGCGCAATGCCCCTGACGCCATGGCCAGCAATTCGGCTTCAGCCCTCATGGACGGACAGCCAATAACATCGGCATCTGCCTGCAAGAATTCCCTCATCCTCCCCTTCTGTGGCTCTTCCCGTCTCCAAACAGGTGCGATGCAATAGCGCTTGTATGGTTTGGGCAAAGACTGATTCGCCGCAAAGCGTGCAAGCGGAACCGTCAAATCAAAGCGCAATGCAAGCCCGCTGTCCTCGATGCGGAACAACTGCCCCGCAATCTCCGAGCCGGCTGCCAAGTTCGCCCCCGCTTTGGCATTGAGCGTGTCAACTGACTCCATCGCCGGCGTGGAAAGAGCCTGATAGCCCCACGCTCGGTAAACTGTTTCTATCTTGCGCATCATGGCCAAGCGGCGCTCCATCTCGCGGCCCGAGAAGTCGCGCATGCCTTTGGGGGTCTGGTATTCAGTCATGAAGGGAGTTCGTTGGTTGTGCTTTTATTTTGATGGGGAACGCCGCAACTCTCATCGTCCGCACGTCTTATCTATCTCCCCCATGTCATCCTATTATATACCATTAATGCGAAATTGTGGCCGGTGATAAACATGGTAGCCGAACTCATCCTTCCCGCAATAGTCATTCTCGTGCTCATAGGCATATTCGCTTTCTGGACCGTGCGCTTCGTCCGGCCCACCAACCGCGCGCTCCTCGAGCGCTTCGGCCGCTATCATGCATTCTACGGGCCCGGCATCGCAATAGTTGTCCCATTCATCGACAATCTGGTCGAGGTCAACATCACCGAGCAGATGGTCAATGCGCAGCAGCAGGAAGTCATCACCAAAGACTCATTGAACGCCATCGTCGATGCGCAGATATATTTCAAGGTGCGCGCGGATGAGGAGAGCATAAAGAAATCTCAGTATTCGGTCAATGATTACACTGTTCAGATAGTCTCTTTATCACGCACAACTCTACGCGCCATCATCGGCGAGATGACTCTCACCGAGGCAAATTCAATGAGAAACGAGCTCAACACCCGCCTCGGAGTGGAATTGTCGAAGCAGGTCGGCGACTGGGGCATCGAAGTTGTCCGCGCCGAATTGAAAGAGATTCAGCCGCCATCCGACGTGCAGGCCACAATGAACAAAGTGGTCATCGCCGAGAAGGAGAAAATCGCGGCAAAAGACTTCGCCTCGGCCACCGAGAACCGCGCCGATGGTGAGCGCCGCGCCTCTATTCAGGTGGCAGAAGGCGCCAAGACTGCCAGCATTCTAAAGGCCGAAGGTGAAGCCAACGCGATTCTGAAAATAGCGGATGCGCACGCAAAAGAAATCACAATCGTCAACACGGCGGCAGCCGAGACATTCAAGGGGCAGGCCGTGGAATTGCGCAAAATCGAGATGACGGAGCGGGTGCTGGCATCCAACACCAAGTTCATCGTGCCGCAAGGCTCGAATCTGGTGAACGTGCTCTCGGAGGCGAGCGGGATGAAATTACTGCCGCTCAACACCTCGGCATCGGCCGCCGGCTCGGGCTCGTCCGCCATGTCTGGCGCATCCAGTCTGTCCGGCTCATCCGGCGCATCCCGCCCATCTGTCTCCGGAACGCCGGGCTATCGGGCTTCGGGGAAAAAATAGGCCGAATTTTTTTGCCCATTCTTTTTTTCATTTTCAATTCTTTTCTCCTTAAGTCCAAGCACGGCGATACTGTTATATTTCTCCTCTTCTTCTCACCGCTTGGTGGTCCTGATGGCCGGCTCGGATGAACTCAAAGAAGCGTCAAAGAAATTGGCGGATGCGATTGAGAATTTACGGATGCGCCCCGTCCTTTTCAGTGAAACGAACGGCATCTGGGGGCCGACCGCTTACATGGCCAATCTGATGGTCGAAAAAGACAATCCAAATATTGTGTTTACTGGTCCACAGAAGAATATCAACAAAAAACAGATTTCGGATTATCAGAAATTCTATCCCAAATACATCGAGGCCAAAAACGAATTCGACAAACTCAACCGGCACGAAATGCTCAAGAATCTGCGATTTGAGAAAATCCCCCAAGCTCTCGAATTTCAGAATACTGCCACGGACATGGAAGAAGCGAAAAAGAACAGCTTGAACGGAAAGAAAGTGGCGCAAAAGCGCTGAATTCCGGGTTCGTTTTTTTAGGTTTATTCCCCCATCGCCTGGCTAATCCAGCTCTTGAGCGATGATTTCGTCCCCGCGCCCACGCGCTGGTCCGCCAATTCGCCGTCATGAAATAAAATAATCGTCGGAATGGATGACACGGAAAATTTGGTCGCCAATTCCTCCTGCTCGTCAACATTCACCTTGCCGAATTTGACGTCTTTCATCTCTTTTGAAAGTTCATCCACAACTGGCCCCAGCATCTTGCACGGCCCGCACCACGGCGCCCAGAAATCGACCAATGCCCAGCCAGTAGCCGTGTGCTTCTTGAAACTCTCGGAATCCAAATCTGCGACCATGAATAACACCTCATTTAGTTGATTATTTTTATCTCTCATCGCTCATAAACCTCTGCTAACCATTAGGAAACAAACAAATCCAACAAATATCAGCCCGTGAAATACTGCTTGAATTTCGCCGTCGTTGTCAATGCCATCGTCCGCCCTGATGGTTTTGCTGACACAAATCCTTTCTCCAAAAGTTCGGCTGTATCCTCGTAAATCGTGCCGCCTAACCTTCTGAACAAATCCCGTTTCGTTATTCCCTCATGTCTCGAGATATATGCCAATGTGCGCAGCGCATGCTTCGGAATCTCGGCTTCACCTGCAAAGCGGCGCACGGTCGGCGCGAATGAAGCGCGAATCCTCATCGTCCATTTGCCCGGATTCTCCTCGACAACTTCCAAAGAGGAGCCTGTTGCGTCATATTGCTTGCCCAATTGCGAAAGCAGCGTGCCCACGTGCCCGACAGACGCGATTCCGACGAGTTTGCCTAAATCAGCAGCAGGCAGGGATTGGGGTGACATGAATAAAGCCGCCTCCAAAACGCGCAATGGGTCGAGCACGCTTGATTGGATGGAGGATTGGATTGTTTGCGCATCTGCCGCCTGCTTGGCCGCATCCGGCGCCGTCGCGCTGGTCGGTGTCAAGGGCGGATTTTGTCCCTGCCCAACATCGAGCCTGGTCTGATTGGATTGCACCTCGAATTCGGCAGAAGGCGGCATTTCGGGTTTTGTCCCAAGCCCGAGCTTCTCCGTGCTCTCCTCATCCACGCTCTCATCCGGCACAGGCGAGTGTTTTTTCGGCGCAGCGCCCGCCAAGACTATCTCGCTGATTTGTTCCGAGCGGTTCTCTTTTGGGGCTTTTGGCATTTTCTTCCCGGCGACAACTTCGTCTTTTATCACGGCCTCTGAAATCGGCGCCTTCTCTTCTGTCTTTTCGGCCGCGAGCGGAATGGGCGCCCTCGCCGCTTTCTTCGCAGCCTCTGAGTTGGGCTCCTGCCGCGCCCGCACATATACCGCCATCTTGGATTTCGCCATAATAACCATCCTGATTTTTTCCATCCGCCTTATCTCTCATCATCCGCTCGTTTTCTTCGCGCTCTTCTTAACATCCATGCATCTGATGAATATCTCGCCGAAAAACGGGTCCTGCGCCAAGCTAACTTCCCCCCGCTGCGCAAGAAATAGCAAAGGCAGCAATGTATATACAACCGACTGCCGCGTGGGCTCGTCGAGCAATGCCGAGAAAGCCACCAGCCCCTCGCCGTCTTTTTGTTTGTTTATCTTTGTCTGCACCGCGCCCATCTGTTCATCCAGGTTGAATTCAGCCAATTTAATCTCGATGGCGGGCGGTATCTCCACTGGCAAGCGCGGGCTTGCCCTCTCCTGCTCGCGCGAAAACACTTCCTCAACGGCGGACACCAATTCCTCCAATGTCACGCGCCTTTTGGGCGGTATGCGCCCCCGCAATTCCAGCACGGGTATGTCGCTCATCGGCACATGTTCGCTGTATTCGTCAAGTGTCATCTGCGGCTCTGGTTCGTCCAGATTCAGCATGTCTGATTTGAAGCGCAAAAGTATGGCCGCCGCCAGAATAAGATTTGCGGGGATGCGCAGGTCGTTCATGGTCATCTTCTGGACCTGCTCGATGTATTTCTTCGTTATCTCCACAACGTCGATGTTCCACGGGTCTATCTGATTCGAATGCACCAAATCCATGAGCACTTCGCGCCAAGTCGGCATGGCCACGATGCGCTCGAGATTTGTGTCATTTGGGGAAATGGGGGCAACCTTGCTCTTACTATCCTCGTGCAAGTTTTCCATTTCAGCCTCTATGGGCCGCGCGGTCGCCTTCATGGAGTTGGATTGGGGAAAAAAGGATAAAAAGGCAGGGCATGAGCGCGAGTCGGGGCTGTTTTCAATCAGTTTTTCGGCAAGCCTACCTCTCCATACTGCCCGTCATATCCTGCCTTCAATTCCAATTTCTCCTCCTGCATAAGCAGAACCGCCTGCCCGATTTTGCGGCTCTTCTCCAAACCCAAAGATGGCATGAGAGCTTTCTCCACGTCATCCGCCCGGCTTTCCAGAGCCGTCAATTCATTGCCGAATTTCGAAATCAGCGCCTCATATGATTTGTCCACTCCCTGCGTGGTTTTCCCAGAATCAAGGGCCATGGCGATTAATGTTCGTAAGGGAACCAGATGAGTGAATGGAACAGCACTCGCCGGCTTCTCTCCTTCCGCCCTGTCTGCGAGCAAATCAATTCGGCCAAGCACTCCGCGCGTTATCTTTTTGCCGCATTTCGGGCATCTCCCCCCATGCGCCCTCGTCTCGGCAGCCGTCAGCCTCAAATTACATTCCCTATGCCCGTCTGCGAAATATTTGCCCTCTTGGGGAAAGAATTCGATGGTGCGCACCAAATGGTTGCGCGCATCGGGCGCGGCAATCGCGCGCCACAAGCATTCGTAATCCATCTTCTCCAATTCGAATTCCGAACATTCACGCGCCAGATTCTCCGGCGAATGCGCGTCAGAGAAAGACAAAATACGAACATCATCCAGCCATGAGCATCTCCAATTCATCGGCGGGTCGGATGAGAGGCCGGTTTCGATGGCATGAATATTCGAAGTCTGCGAGCCGAAAGCTTCTTTCAAAGAGCCGAATCCGCCTTTGGCACCAAAACAGCCGAACCATGGCGTCCAGATGTGCGCGGGGATGACGAGGATATGCGCATTGAGGGCCAGCGTTTTCTCAGTCATCTCCTCCAAACTCATCCTCACCCACGGCCTTCCATCCGTGCCGAGTTTCGAATGGGGGGAAATCAAATCAGAAAAACTCTTGGAAACTTCGAGGTTGGGGAAAACAAGCAGCGTGTGCACCCTTCTCTTCTTGCCATCTGCCGAGGTGAAAATATTATTGACTTCAACAGTTGGAACAAAGAAGATGCCGTCTCGAACAAGAAACCCGTCTTTTTGTTTTTCATCCACGGCGGTCTCGTTTTTTATCTCCCCGAAATATTTCGGATGCGTCGCATCCCCTGTTCCGACGAGATGAAGGCCTTTTATTTTGGCCCAAGTAGCCATGTTGGAAATGTCCATGCGCGGTGAACAACCGCGGGCGTATTTAGAATGAACATGCAAATCGGCCAAAATCTTCATATGCTAAGAAAGAGAGCGATTGTTATTATCATTTCTATTTCTTTCCCATTGCCTTGCCTCCGCCCTCGGAGGATTTTATCGCCATGCCGCCCGCCGCCGCCAGCGTGCCCAGCGTGAGGAAAATCGACGACTGCTTCTCCAAACCCGGTGGGGTTATCATGCCGACCCCTATCGATACTCCCCCTAAACCCATCAACCCCGTGTCGAGCATGCCCATAATGAAAACCCCTCGATGTGCAGATGCATCCAGAGGTTTCTTTTAACCCTATCGAAAATCGGCCGGGCGAATTTCCCCATCCGCATTCTTCCTGCCCTCAATCGGCTTTAAATTCATTCATCACAAACTCATCCCATGACGCTCTCGATGGGCACCAACGGCGTGCGCGCCCTCTTCGACGAACTCGGTCCGCAGGCGGCCATGGACTTGGGCTTCGGCTTCGCCCATTTCGTCAAGGCGCATGCGGCGAAAAACACAAACGCGAAAGGCGGACAAAAAGCGAAAAGCAAATCAAAAAATTCGCCCTACTCTTCTCTTCCTGCCGTCGCCCTCGCAAGAGATATGCGCATCACCTCGCCTTGTCTTTTCGAAGCCACGGCCAGCGGGCTCATGGAGGGCGGTGCTCAAGTTCTTGATTTGGGCATACTCACCGCCCCGGGGGCGGAATGGACGGCCCATAACCTGCAAGCGAGCGGGCTCATCATCGTCACGGCAAGCCATAATCCTCCCGAATGGAACGCGCTCAAATTCGTCGACGCCAATGGTGTGGCAGTCTCGCGCGAGCGCGGCGAATCAATCCCCCATTACATCCACAAGCCGCATCATCCCGTCCCTGATTGGTCAGAAATGGGCAAAACCGAAGCCGTGCCAAATGTTATTCCAACTTATTCTCAAGCCATCAGAAATTTCCTCAACCGCCCGCTCATAGCAAAGCCAAAGCACACGCGCAAACTGTCTGTCATCGCCGACCCGGGCAACGGCACCTCGACTCTCATCGCTCCTGACCTCTTCCGTCAGTTGGGCGTCAAGCTCAAAGTAATCAACGAAAAATTAGACGGTCATTTCCCAAACCGGCCTTCCGAGCCCGCCGAGGCGAATGTGCAGACTCTTATCAAAACCGTTGTTGAGCAGGGGGCCGACTTCGGCGTGGCGTGGGACGGCGATGCCGACAGAGTGACATTCGTCGACGACAAGGGCCGCTGGATTTCCGGTGACATGGGTGTCGCACTCTCGGCCAAATGGGCATTGCTTTTGCGCGAAAAAGAATTGAAGAAGAACAAAGGGCGCAACGGAAGAAACCGTCTTTCCACCAAT
The DNA here is from genome assembly GCA_903923795.1 of uncultured Microcaldota archaeon. GTDB lineage: Archaea > Micrarchaeota > Micrarchaeia > Anstonellales > Anstonellaceae > CAIXYX01. The sequence goes on along the minus strand of CAIXYX010000092.1, from coordinate 799 downwards.
CTTCCTCCCATCGTCGTGACCACTTCGGCCACCAGCAGAGTGGTCGAAGAAGTGGCAAAAGAATTCGGTGCCATCACGGAATACACGGACGTCGGCGCCCCATACTTGTCCGAGCGCGTGCATCAATTGGGCGAGCGCGTCATAATGGCTGGTGAGGAGGTGGGCGGCATAGTCTGGCCAACTTTCTCTCTTGCCAAAGACGGCGTTCTCGCAGCCGGAAAACTTCTCGAGATGACCGCTTACGCGCCATTGAGCGAATGGGTGGACGAGCTGCCCGAATTCCACAACTCCAAACTCAAATTAGCCTGTCCGCCTGGAGTGAATCAGCGGCTGTCCTCCCGCCTGGCACACGAGCTCAAATCCCATCTGCCTGACAATTCCATCCTCCGCCCTCTAAAGGGGGGTTTCCGCCTCGACTTCGAATCCTCTTGGGTGCTGATCCGCGCGTCCGGCACCGAGAATTATGTGCGCGTGTTCGCCGAGGCGCCGCAAGCCGACGAGGCCGAAAGCCTCGCGCGCAAATACCACGCGCTGGCCGGCAAGCGTTTGCGCGAGTTGGACATGATTTAAAATGTAGCGGTCCTTGTCCAAGCAGATATAGTAGCCATCATGGTATCGTCATCATCGATGTGTAGCCATCGGTTAATTCTGGGGTGTTTTGCATGAAAGCCATCGTATGCTGCGGCGGGCAGGGCACGCGCCTTAGGCCCTATACCTATTCCATCCCAAAGCCGATGCTTCCTCTTGGCAAAAAGCCCATCCTCGAATATGTGCTGCGCCACCTCAAGGCAAATGGCGT
>CAIXYX010000091.1 GCA_903923795.1 uncultured Microcaldota archaeon | reverse complement strand
TGCCGGGCGGGAAAAACAAGATTTTCGAGGTGCATCTGGAAAGCGTGAATGACTACCAGATAGATGGGATAAAGGCGCTCGTCAAAAACAAGGGAAGCCGCCTTGCTTGGGTGCTCAATCCGCCAACGCCGATTGACAGGCTCGAAAAGCATCTGGAGGGCGTGGAGCAAGTCCTTCTGATGACTGTGAATCCGGGCTGGGCCGGACAGTCATACATCTCGGATGTCGAGGAGAAGATGCACGCATTGCGCGCACGGCACCCGAGACTGGTCATAGAGGTCGATGGCGGGATAACCGACAGCACGCTCCCCCGCGCCATCTCGGCGGGCGCCAACCGCCTCACGGCCGCCTCGGCAATATTCGGCGCAGATGAACCGAACGCCGCACTCAAAGAAATCACGAAACTGGCCAACTCAAGCAAAAAATAACAAACCAAAAACTAACGAGGCATTTGCATGAACGCCATTCAAACAAACTCAATCCCCGAACTCGAGAAAAAGGCCAACGAGATTCGCATCGACATCATCAATATGCTTCTTCCCGCCAAATCGGGGCACACTGCCGGCCCGCTTGGCATGGCCGACATCTTCACCGCTCTTTACTTTCACACGCTTGTGCATGAGCCTCAAAAACCTGACTGGCCCGAGCGCGACAGAGTTGTCCTCTCGAATGGGCATATCGCCCCAGTGCTCTATGCAACTCTTGGCGAAGCCGGATATTTCGACAAGAAATTGTTTGGCACATTGCGAAAACTTGGCTCTCCGCTTCAAGGCCATCCGCACCGCGGCGCATTGCCGGGCATCGAGACTTCTTCAGGCCCGCTTGGGCAAGGGCTTTCGCAAGCCTGCGGCATGGCATTGGCGGCCAGAATGGATGGCAAGAAGCACGTGATTTGGTGCCTCACGTCGGATGGAGAGCATGAGGAAGGCCAGACATGGGAAGCGGTCATGCTCGCGGCCAAATACTGTTTGGGAAATTTGGTCGCGGTAATGGACAGGAATTTCATCCAAATCGACGGGCGCACTGAAGACATCATGCCGCTCGAATCCATGGGCGCGAAATACATGGCATTCAACTGGGAAGTGGTGGAAGTCGACGGCAATGACATGGCAAAAGTGGTCAAGGCTCTTGATGATGCAAGAGCTCGCGCCACCTCCAGCGCAACCAGCAAACCCCTGATGATAATCGCAAAGACCGTGCCAGGCAAAGGCGTCTCTTTCATGGAGAACAGATTTGAATGGCATGGAAAAGCGCCGAACGAGGAGGAGGCGAAAAAAGCCATCGCCGAACTGGAGAAGAAATTCAAGAAGACTAAAACTGCTTAAGAGGAGTTTCATATGACCATCGCACCTCCAGCCAACAAAACATTCGCAATCAACGCGACGATGAAACTCTCGCCGGACATTTTCACTGAGCATATGGCCAAAGCGCCCACGCGCGACGGCTGGGGCAAAGCATTGGCCGAGCTGGGCAAGACTAATGAGAATCTCGTCGTATTGACCGCCGACGTGTCGGAATCTGTGCGCACGCACTGGTTCGAGAAAGCTTTTCCGAACCGTTTCATCCAGTGCGGTGTGGCCGAGCAGAACATGGCAAGCGTTGCGGCGGGTTTGGCGATGGAGGGCAAGACAGTTTTCTTTTCAGCATATGGCGTATTTTCACCCGGAAGAAACTGGGACCAAATTCGCGTCAATATTGCTTACAATAATTTGAATGTCAAATTCTCGGGCGCGCACGCAGGCCTCACAGTTGGGCCTGATGGTGCAACACACCAAGCGCTCGAGGACATGGCGCTTATGCGCGTTTTGCCGAATATGTGCGTCATCTGCCCCTGCGACGAGGTGGAGGCGGGCAAAGCCGCAAAGGCTGCGTCGGCGCGAAAAGGGCCGGTCTATATTCGTCTTGGACGGGAGAAAACGGTTGTTTTCACCACAGATGCCACGCCATTCGAGATAGGGAAAATCAATGTGCTGGCAGAAGGCACGGATGTCGCCATCGTGGCTTGCGGTGTTGTCGTGTTCGAGGCGCTCAAAGCTGCGAAAAATCTCGCAGCCACGGGAATCTCGGCTTCGGTGCTTGATTGTCATACGATAAAGCCCATCGACAAAAAGACCATCGCCGAATTCGCGAAAAAATGCGGTTGCGTTGTTTCCGCCGAGGAGCATCAAATTAACGGCGGATTGGGCAGCGCAGTGGCGGAAGTTCTCGCCGAGGAATGCCCGGTGCCCATGGTGCGCGTCGGCATGCAGGACCATTTCGGCGAGTCGGGCGATGGATTG
>CAIXYX010000090.1 GCA_903923795.1 uncultured Microcaldota archaeon | reverse complement strand
TTATGGCGCAAGCGGCGCGAGCGTGCTGGGCGATTCGTCGGCGAAATTCGCGGCGGGCGTGAAATTCTCGCAGGGCAGCGACATCATCACGGTGACAAACCGCCTCGTGCCCAAGCCCTATTCCTACTCTTACCATTACTATGACATCGCAACCGGCAAATGGACCACCCTCTACAATGCCTCGACGGATTCCCCGCCGACCGACCCGCACTTCAATGTGACATATCACAGGGTTTCCGCCTCGGCCGAGCAGCTCATGATGGATTATTCCTCGCCGACAATCCGCCCCCAGTCGCCGTATTGCAATGTCATGTGCCATGGCTGGGACCCGACATTGGCCTCCACCTCCAACCCGTTCCGCTCGACCGACAACTGCACCCAGACACCGTGCAGCGCGATGCCGTCGTCGAATTTCCAAGTTGGCAATTTGTCATTCGGCCTGATTCGGCTGACAGTGTGGGGTTGAACACATGAGCACAACACAAACGAACCCCATCCATCGAAATTCGCGCGCGCCGGATTACAGACGGGGTTTCTTCTTCACCGTGCTCGCGCTCGTCATACTCTCGTTCATCTTCATCTCGATTTCGCTCTGGGCGCAGGCGCAGACGGCGAACGAGGCGCGCGCGGCCGAACGTTTCCGCGTCGAGGCATTGCAGACCGCGCTTGGCATGGTGAGCAATGACACGCTCACAAAATTCGCCAACGCCTCGGCCATCTTCGCCATAAACAAGCTGGCCACCTCGCTCGAGGAATACACTGACACTTACGATACATGCAGCATTCAGGGCATGACGTATTACACGGGCCCGCACAACGAATATCCCGACGGCGCATACCTGATGAATTCGAGCATATACGAACTCATGTTCTATGGCAACACAAGCGCCTATCTTCATGGCCATGCGGCCGGGGACCACTGGAATTCGAGCGGCAACCTGACCTATGTCGGCGACGAGCGCAAATACACCATCGACAATTTCTTCAACCAGACTCGCGCGGCTGTCGCTGTGCTTGGCTACAATGTCACATGGGGAAAACCCGACAATTTCACATTCAACCAGACCGATGCGTGGACCATGAACGTGAGCATGGTCATCCCGATGAATTTCACCGACTCGCGGGGATGGGTGAACATCTCGCGGCGCGTTGTGATAAACTTCTCAATACCCATAGACGGATTCACCGACCCTTCGGTGATGCGCGGCGACATGGTGCACAGACCGAATCCAACCACAAGCACATGCGGCTCGAGCTGCATCTCTGATTTCGCGAACAGGCCGCACAGAAACGTCTATCGCGGCGTCAACGCATACACCTCGAATGTCGTGTACAACAACTCGACCGATGCACAGGCCAAGCTGCTGGCTAATGGCAACGAGGGCATGGGCTGGTTCTTCGGGCCGGTGTCCGACCAGCCCATATCCGCCTTTTCTGACACCAATGTCAAATACAACCGCTCCAACATACGCTCATATATTTACATCACCTCGAGCGCCGCCGATGCGCTCGAGCAGTCGGGCAATTTCGGCGGGCTCATCATCACCACGCCGCTTGGTGCGGAGAACAAGACAGCATACACAGTGGGCAACTGCAAATACACCAACCACACGCAGACAAACTGCATCTTCTGCGCATTTTATCAGGAGACCAACGACTCGAAGAACTGCCCGCTGACGGCAAAAGCGCAGGTGACTCCCGAATCCATACCCAAAGACCCTTACATCCCCTACATCCAGCTCAACAACTACGACCCGACGGTGAATGTCCCGCACAATTACCACACAGACCTGCCCGAGGTGCTTATCCAGAGCGACCTCAACGCCACAGACTTGTGCCCGAACCTCAATGCCACCAACCTCGTCTGCCTCGACCCCGTGCAGAGCAACCCGTCCATCGCGAACATCAAATTGATGAACTCGCATGCCAAAGTGTGGGACATCACAGGCCCGCGCGACATGGCGCTGTGCGGATTCTACGTGCGCTCGGACTACGGCCCATCCTACACCCAGCGCTTCCTCGACTTCTGGGGCGTGCAGAACCCGAACAAGAATTATTCGAAATTGAATCAGGGAATAGAATCGTTTGTCATGGGCCAGTGGGCGGGCGGCAAGACGGACGCCTGTGCGCAGGTTCTCAATTCCAAGATAGAGACATATTCACGCGTGGACTACCAGTTCTACTCGACAGACCTCAACGGCGTGGGCTTCACATGCAACGGTCCGTTCGTTGAGGGCATGCCGGGCTGCAAGCAATTCGGGCATTGCACCTCCACAGGACCACTGATGAATGGCACGGGCAGATTCGCGCTATGCGTGGACAACACCAAACCGCTCATCAACCCAAGCCCTGCTCTGCGCTACAATGTCACCAACCTGACATTCAACCCGCCCAGCCCGTTGCCCCCAAGCTTCAATCCGGTGTGCAGATGAAAGACGCGAAAAAATTCCCCCGGGGCCAGGCTGCCATCGAGACGCTCATGATGATGGGCCTTGTCATCACATTCATGCTGCCGCTCATCCTCCTCTTCTCCTCATCTACAGGCGAGCGCTCGCAGGCGCTTAATTCAGTGCAGGCTACGGCGCTTGGCGTGGGCATGGCCGACACAGCCGGAGAAGTGTGGTACGGGGGAAACGGCACACGCAGAATGATGCTGGTGAGCTTCCCCACAGATTTGAAGAACATCTCGCTCGGCGGAGACATTGTGCCGCCATCGAGCCTGCCCATGCTGGGCCGCGAGATAACGATTTCACTCGACACCGCGCCGGTCGGGGTGAGCGACATAGTCATCCTCTCGCCGGGGCCGGTGAGAAGCGTGCCGCCAACATATGCGCCGGATGGAGTCACACCTCTCACGCAGGCGCAGCAGAATCAGACAAGACTTGAGCAGCACCTCTCCACTCCAACCTCGCATCTTCGCTCGGGCCTTGTGCTGCTCATATTCGAGAACAAGGGCGATTATGTGAACATCATACGCAAGGTGGACAAAGTGGATTAGTGAATCTATGAACATGGGGGAACATCTGATGCAGAATATTGAATCATCGAATAAATTCGACCGTGCGGCCAGAGGCCAGTCATCATTACGGGGCCAGTCATCAGTGGAGGTGCTCGTCTACTTGGGCTTCTTCATGCTCCTCTTCGTCTCATTGTCGGTCGTTTTCCTCTCACAGGTAAATCAGGATGTCGTATTGCGCCAGACGCGGCTGAGCCAGGCGACGGCCGCGCAGGTGGCCCAGAGCGTTGATATCGCGCTTCTGGCCGGCCCGGGGTTCAATGCGACATTCCCCATCCCGACGCAAATAGGCGGGCGGAATTATTCCATCAACTTCACAAATGCGGGCTCGCTCTATATCTACATAAACAACGGGGCGAATGCGGCGCCGCAGGTGTTCTTCTTCCCCCTCTCCACAAGAAACATCTCCTTGAGCTGCGTGAATCCGAATGCCGCCTGCCTTGGAAACATCCAATACACATACACGGATGTGCGGGGCATGACGCGCACTGAATGGGGCGTGAACGCCACTAAGGGCACGATAAGAATCGAGAATGTGCTGGACCCCGTGACAGGGGCGCCGTCTTTGAAGGTGGGCTGATATGACCTTGACCGTCTCCAAATCCAAGAGAGGCCAGTTCTTCTCGGCGGACGCCATCATCGCGGCGGTCATATTCATAATGGGCCTCTCGATTCTCACGGCGCAATGGTTCTCGGTGCGCGCGCAGGCCGATGCGCAGGCGAATTATCTCCTTGATGACGCGCACCGCGTGTCTGACTTATTGCTCAATGCAGGCAGCCCTCTCGATTGGTATGTGAATCCGGCCGCCGCGAATTCGAGCGGTTTCGGCCAGTTCGGCACAAGAGTCGGCATACTGAACCAGAGCGCCATGAGGAGCGCGATGGGATATATCAACGCTGATCAGACGGCGAATCTCGGCAGATACAACCAGACAAAACAGCTGCTGTCCGTCTCATCAGAATTCTATGTCCAGATAAACGTCTCGTGCCTCAACTCGGGCGCGCCGGCCTATCCGTCCTCGGGCGCGAACGGTTTCCCGCTTATTGCCATAGGCAGCGAGCCGATGAAGCCCACGCAGGTGTCGCGCGTTGTGCGCGACATCGTCATTCCCGTGTCATCGGGCATCACAAATCCGCCCGTCTATTACTACTACGGCACGATGACGGTTACGATGTGGACAAACAAGTCGACGATATAAGCAGCATTGATTTTCTGGCATTCGTTGTTCACTCTTTCTTCTCTTCCCAAGCGAGCGGCAAATCTTTTCCTATCCAGTCTTTCTTTTTCAGCTCAAGCATAGTGATGGCGGAGATGCCGTCAGGAATCGGCCCCAAGCCGAGGCGCGAGGCCGCATCCTCGAGGCTGGTGAAGCGTATGGTCTTGTTGCCGCCTGCATAAACCGCAAGAGCGAAAGAGGAGCCGTCGCTTGTTCGCTCCATTTCGATTCTCTCGATTTTCGGCCTTTGCACTGGGGCCATTTTCGGCAGGAGGAGCCGTCCGGCAGAATTGATGTGGATTTCCCCGCCCCGGCGCGTGCCGTTCTCTATGTCGACCTCCTGCCCGGCTTTTAGCCTGCCCGCCAAACCGGGGCTGTCCCACAGCACCACACGAGCGGTTCCGCTGTCGTCTTTCAATTCAAACGAGGTCATCAGGGCGGTTTGGCTCTCGCCGCTCAATTTTGCCTGGCCTTTCCTGTACGGGAAATCCCCGAACACTGCCGATACGATTCCTTCGTAATTGGCAATGAGCGCGGAAGTCGGGGACGCATTTTGCGGCCTTATCTTCTCGCGCAAACCTTTTTGCAGGCGAGTCAGATGCCCATTGCCCAAAAGATGGAATTCACCGCCCCGCACGCGCACAGGGCCTGCCTCGAGCATGTCGCCGGCCATGAATTCTGTTTCAAGAGGGTCGGTCGCAGAATCATAGACGACCAAAGTGCCGATGCCCGTCTGGTCAGACAAAGCGACGCGCTGGCTCCTGCTTGACTGCCCCTGCTTGTCGACTATGCGGGGAGGGAAGACGCGCTCGATGCGGGCGTGAAGAATGACGGGGGAAAATGAGCGGACTGCCTTGTCAAGAGTCTCGACTTTCGGCGCGCCCAGTCCGTTCTCGACGCTGATGAGGTAGAGGGCAGTCTCGCGCGGGATGAGCTGGTGATACTCTTTGAGCTTGGCAGACAAGCGCTCATCGAACGCCTCTTGCCCAAGCTTTTCGAGCAATTCCTCTTGCAATGACATGATGAGTGCATCAGCACGAGAGCTAATTAAGTTTCGGGAGGCTGTTTTCCGCTGCCCTGCCGAAATCTGTCCGGCGGATTTTCCCCCCTCAAATCAGCAGAGGGTTGCCGGATTGGTTGATTGGAAAAGGCAGCCAACCAAAATCCGGGTCGGCGAGCGAATACAGGTGCACGTCGTATCTGTTATTGCCTGCCTTGACGCCCGCAACTCCGAGCGTTCCCTCTTTCTCTATCGCGAATCTGAAGGCCACATAGACTTTCTCGCCCTTGCCCAAGAGGGTGATGAGCTCTTTTCCGTCATGATTTCTTATATCGAGGCCGACGATCTGGTAATCCTTCGACCATCCCATGCTCCTATCGCTTACATGGGCGTCATCCCAGATGGTCTTCGAAATGCCGGGGTTGAATTCCTCCGCCACCGTGATTTGGCTGCCTTTTTTCACCCCAATAAGAATGAATGGGAAAGAACGTGAATCATTGGCATACAACTCCGGATTCGGGCCGAGATGGCCCGACCGGCTGATATAGATTATATTGGACTGATGGATGATGCCGGATGGGGATTCGGGGTCAATTGAATTAGATGTCTGCCTGCCATTTTGAGGAGTTGTCTGCCTGATTGCTATGGAATCAAACCGTTTGTACCGAAAACCCGAGTTGTCGATGAATTTGATGGCTTTGCCTGTCTCGCCCTGCTGGTGTGAAACTATAGTGCTCGGATTCTGCATGCGCTCACCTAAATGAATGAGCCATGGACCTGCATTAAAGCGCGTACTAACCCGGAGGTAACCCCTTCCCCTCTCCACTTGTGCCGCGCATTCCTCTGTTTGCCCCGCGCATCATTGCCAACTGGGTCGATATCCCGCTGCTTGCAGCGGGCCCAGTTGGCAATAGCTCGACCGAATGGCGGATACCCCGCGTCGGCCGCAGCCGACCGATTGCCGCAGCAATCGCCCTTGGGGCGGGCAGCCTTCGGTCGAGTTCATCTCCACTTGTTTCTCCACGCCTCTTTCTCCCGCTTGACTTCCCACCAGCCCCAAACGAAACCCAAGGCAAGCCCGCCAAGATGCGCGGCGCTGGCTATGCCAGAGGCGGTGTTGAATGTGCCGGCAGTCTCCAATATGACCCACAGAATGGCCACCTGCTGCATGGAGAGGGGGATGAGGTAGAAGAGGAGCACTTTCATCTGCGGATAGAGCATGGCAATCGCGCCGAGCACTGCATAGATGGCTCCGCTGGCTCCGAGAGCGGGATAGGCGGGCGCGATGCCTACGAGAATGGAGAGATAATAGCCGATCGAGCCCGCGATGCCGCCTGCGAAGAAGAGCAGCATGAATTTGTTGAAGCCCAATCTCTTCTCGAGGAGGGGGCCGAACATCCACAATGCGTATGAGTTGAAGAAGATGTGGATGAGACTGGCATGCAAAAAGATGCTGGTGATAAACATCCACCATTGCAGATGGGCCGGGTCGAACATGAACGTCGTGGTTATGCTCGGGTCCAAGTTCTGGGCGATGAAAACTATGAAGAGGGCCGCGAGCAACAAGTCGACGGCCTTTATGCCATGAGGTGCTATATGAATCACCAACCAATCTTTCTTTGGCCGCAACCTCTATATATCCCCTCTTCCTCTCCTCCTCATGCCCTCCATTGACATCGCCTGCGTCGGCCATCTGGTCTATGACATAAGAGATTATGTGGAAAGCTTCCCTACTGCCGACCGCACCGTTCGCCTGCGCATGCCCTCGCAGATTTCGGCAGGCGGCTCGGCGGCGAATGTTGCGCTCAATGCCATCCGCCTCAACCATTCATCCGGCCTCGTGGCATCTGTTGGCGATGATTTGCACGGGCGTTTCCTCTTGTCAGAATTGGCAAGAGAGGGCATCCACAGCGCGCACGTGCATCTTGTGAAAAAGGGCAGAACCGGTTTATCCATCATACTCATCGACCCTGACGGCGAAGTCATGGTCATCGAGGACACGGGCAGCTCGGATGAGAAGCGGCGTATTCCGGCGAATTATCTGGCGACAGCCAAATGGGTGCATATGTCGGGCTGCCGTTACGAATGGATGGTGCAGACTGCCAAAGCTGTCGGCAAATATCATTTACCTCTCTCCTTCGACCCGGGCCGCGCGGCTTCGAGCTTGGGGCAAAAGAAGCTTGAGCCGATTCTAAAGCACGTCGACATGCTCATCATCAACCGCAAAGAGATGGCGGCCATCACCGGCTCATTCTCTCTCTCGGGCGTGAAAGAATTGGCGCGCGAATACGAATGCGAAGTTGTGCTCAAGCAGGGCAAGGGGCCTGCCGTGGCATGCGCGGGCGGGCATGATGTTTTCGAGGTGCCCTCATTCAAGGCGCCAGTGGTTGTGGACACATTGGGCGCCGGAGATGCGTTCGACACGGGCGTGATTTGCGGTAAATTGGAGAAGCGCTCGCTCTATGAGTCGATAAAGATGGGCCACGCATGCGCGGCGGCGAAAGTGATGCACGCAGGAGCGCAGTCGATGCCACAAAGAAGTGTTGTTCGAAAATTGTTCAAATTCTAATCTGATAAGGTGATTCGATTGGTTGATTTCACATCATTCTTTATCTCAGCCATCTTATTCTCTATCGTTTTGGGTTCATTGCTTTTTCTTAGCCTATTGGTCCTGATACGCCGTATTGATTGCGTCTTGCATTGTTTTGACCCGAAATTAGCCAACGACCGAAAGGGGCTGATTCAAACTTGGATTGGTTGTGCCATACTCACATTTGGTTTGTATGCCCTGTTCACAGATCCGGGTCAACTTTACAATCGCCGCTCTTACAGTTTCTCTCCATTCGATAAATGGCTAAGCGGGACGCTTGTTTCATCTGTGATTACTCTTTTTGGCACGCTTGTTGTCGTGGCGAGTCCGATTGTCCGTAAGCAACTAAAGCGGCAAAAGCGGAAATCTTCCTCACGCTAATCCCATCTCTTTTTTATCCTTTCACTCTATCCTTCATCTATGGCATCCAACAAGACCAAAGCGCTGTTGTCCCTGTTCAAACTCGTCATCGCCCTGGGCTTCGGCTACGGAGTCTATTATTACTGGTACAATCTCCGAATAGTGCCGGCCAAAGCGCTCATACCCGGCGAGACCGTCGAGTGGGCGTATGGCGCGGGCATCATCTGCGCCGTAATCGTCTATGTGATGCTCGGCAAGATAAACAAGGGCAGCGATTCTTGAGCGAACAGAGAGGACAGATAAGCCAACTCAATTCTTTCTTATCTCGGCCAGAATCCCCTTGGCTTCCTGCTGTCTCTTCCCGTCTATATCCACCCACACCACGCCGGCGTTCGGCTGCCCGTACAAAAGAAGCGAACCTAATGGGGCATATGCCATCACCACTAAAGAGGCCAAATCATCCTCTCCCTCTATTTCGACCCATCCCCCACCTATGCTCAATACATCCCGCACGCGCGCCTCCATCGCTGGATGAATTGTCCCCGGCGGATTGGGCGCCCGCACGCTTCCCCCCTCGCGCATGGCGGCATTTGAAATCGCCGAGCTCCACTCTCTTGGCACCTCTTTTCTCTGGCAGAAATTGTCATAGACGGCGATGTCGGGGATGATTTGCGCCGAGATGAGGTTGAAGACAATATGGTCGCCCACCGCGATGAGGCGCGAGGGGCGTTTGGCGCGCAGACTCTCGGTCACCTGAGCGAATTCCATCACTGCGCCGAAAGGTTTTGCCAGCCGCGCGCGCATCAACATATCCAATGCCATGGCTCTATCTCACATCCTTAGCAGATATAAACATAGTCTTGGAAACTGGCTCATGGCTGAAATCAAAATATCTGAAAACAAAATAGCTGCCCAGTCATCCAAACCAGCTGTCCCATATTCCAAACAAACCGCCCCATCACTAAAACCGACTGCCCCATCATCCAAACCAAGCGCCGCACTCTCCAGATTCCTCCCTGACTGGTTGCCGAGAAACGCGTGGCTGCTCTCGCTCACCAGTTTCCTCAACGACATATCGTCTGAAATGATTTTTCCCATACTGCCCATTTTCCTCACGGTGGTGCTCGGCGCGCCGCCGGCCGCCATGGGCCTCATCGAGGGCTCGGCATTCACCGTCGAATATTCGCTGCGCGGCCTCTCGGGCCTTCTGGCTGACAGGGTGCCACAAAGAAAACCTCTCGTCTTTTTGGGCTACCTCTTCTCAGCCATCACAAAACCCCTCTTCGCCATAGCCAACACGTGGCCGGCCGCGCTCGTAATACGCTGTGCAGACAGGGCGGGCAAAGGGGTGCGCGTGACTCCGCGCGACGCCCTTTTGGCAGTGGATGCGCGCGGCGAGCATCTGGGCAGAATAGTCGGATTCCGTAAAGCTGCGGACAACTTCGGCGCTGTCATCGGCCCAATTGTGTGCGCCGCGCTCCTCGCCATCTTCGCGGCGTGGGGCTGGGGACAAGGCGCTTCGTTCCGCCTCATCTTCATCATCTCTTTCATTCCCGCTTTTTTCGGCCTTGTCATCCTGTTCGGTTTGCGCGAGGTCGCGGGCAATCCGAAACCCATGCCGCTAAAACCGCTCCTCCTGCCGCCCCCGGGGCCGTGGCGGAGCTTTCTCATGCTCACCATCTTCTTCGGCCTCGGGCAGGTGAGTTGGGCGTTCTTCGTGCTGCGCGCATATGATGTTGGCGTGGCGCTCGAATTCATCCCGATTGTGTATGTGCTCTACAACCTCTTCGCCCTCTTCTCGGCCGTGTGGATAGGCGGGCTGACTGACAAAATAGGCGCCAAGACTACATTAGGCATATCATTCGCCCTTTTCGGCATGGCCTGCCTGCTGTTCGGCCTCGCCACCTCGTGGGTGCTGGTGCTGGCGGGATTCTTCTTCTACGGCCTGTTCATGGGCGCGTACGAGACATCGGCGCGCATATATGTTGCCTCGAATTACCCCGATGACGAGCAGGGCTCGCGCCTGGGCGCGTACAACTGGGCCGTCGGCCTCTCGGCATTGCCTGCCGGCCTCATCGCCGGCCTTCTCTATTCGTCGTCGTGGATGGGCGTCTCGGCGTCGTTTGCGTGGGGGTTCGCCATCGCGCTGATCAGCGTGGCCGGACTCATATTGCACCGGGGGCCGGACCGCACGCTCTCGTGAAAGAAATTTCAGACTCTTTATATCCCATCACTTTTTCATCATTTTTCATCAAAAAAGTATCATAGGAAATTAAATATGAGTTTTTTTGCGCTTTTTTCATCATTTGTGTGGTTTTGGATGGGGTTTTTACGGCCAAATTGGGGGAAGGATATTAACCCCAGTCCCCGCCAATGCCATCATGGGAGAGCCGAAATCGCCGGAATTGGATGCGCTGGACCGCAAAATGCTCTACGAGCTCGACCTCAACAGCCGCATCAGCATACCGTCCCTCGCGCGAAAAGTCCGCACATCGGCCGCACGCGCGCGATACAGGTTCAAGTGCCTCGTGAAGTCTGGGGCAATACATTCGTTCATCACCATAGTCGATTACCGAGCCTTGGGCCTTAGGATATACAACCTGAATTACAAGGTGCGCGAGATGAGCCCGGCCGCCATGGACAGGCTTTTGGTATATCTTGCGCGCCAGCCGAGCATCATAGACGTGCTGGCCACCGAGGGGAACTATGACATCAGCATCAGCCTCCTTGCATCAGACATAGACGAGGCGGCCGAATATTTGTGGATGATACGCGAGCGTTTGGGCCCGCACATAATCCAGGAAGCCCTCGTGCTGCAGACCGATTCGTTCTTCTACTCGCGCGACGCCATCCTCTCCTCTTCCGCCGACTCTCCGGCGAAACTCCTCTATCATCTCCGCCCAAACCCAAACATCGTCCGCCTCGATGAGGAGGACCGCCGCATATTATCGACGATGGCAAGCCACGCCGACTGGCCGGTCTGGCGCATTGCCAAAAGCGCCAAAATGAGCGGGCCGGCCGCATATGCGCGCATAAAAAAACTCGAGAAGCAGAAAGTCATATTGGGATATTCCATCATGCTCGACCCCGCTCTGGGTGGTTTCTCCCAGTATCGGGTGTCGGTCAAGCTGCATTACATACCGGCCGCCCGGCGCCACGAGCTGGCGCGCTTTTTGCAGCAGCTGCCAAACGTCTGGCGCTCTTCTTTCCTGTTCGGCGACTTCGACCTCTCGTACGACGTCATCGCGCCGAATTCGGCACTTTTGCGCGAAACCATGGGCCGCGTGTACGGACGTTTCGGGCCGCACATCATACGTCAGGAATGGGTGCGCGTGCACAGCACCCTTAAATTCAGCTTCTACCCAAGTTCGGACAAGGCATTGCACAGGGATGAGCATGGCTTCTAAAAAAACAGCTAAACCAAAGCCCGGGAAGAAGGCCGCGGCGCCGGGGATTCGCGCCACTGTAAGGACCAAATCGGTTTCAGCCAAACGCGCGGTTGCGGCGAAAACAAAACCCGCCAATAAATCCGGGCCGAAAAAGGCAGCGAAGATTACGGAGCTGATCAAGCCTGCCCCTCTGCCGGACTGGAAGGCCGAACTCGCTTCTGCGCTGGCGCTCGCGGCCGGCGTGACACCCGAAGTGGCGAAAGCCAGCCTCCTCCTGCCCTCGACTCCATTAGCCGACCATTGCTCTAATCTCGCATTCACACAAGCAAAGGAGAAGAAGCTGAATCCCGTGCAACTCGCCGCAGGTTGGGCCGCGGCGGGCAAATGGCCCTCGTTTGTCGAGCGGGCCGAGGCGGCTGGGCCTTATCTCAACTTCCATTTCGCCCCGCATTTCTGGGCAACGCTTCTGGCCTCGGCCGCATACGGCGGGCATTTGGGGCATGGCGAGCCTCTGGCACAAAAAGTTCTCATAGAGTTCCCGTCGGTGAATCCGAACAAGCCGTGGCATGTCGGCCATTTGCGCAACGCGATTTTGGGTGATTCGCTCGCGCGCCTTCTCGCCGCATCAGGCCGCACCGTCGAGCGCATGGACTATATCGACGACTTGGGCCTGCAGGTGGCGCAGTCGGTGTGGGGCAAATCGCACTTGCCCAGCCAACCGGCTCCGGCGGGCTCGCTTTTCGCCAACAAGCTCGATCATCAGTTGGGTTGGCAATATGTCGAGGTTGCGAAACAGATAACGAAACCCGAAGTGGACGTATATGTGCGCGCCATTCTCAAACAGGTGGAAGAGGGAGACGAGCCGGTCGCATCCGAGGCACGGCGGCTTGTCGAGGCCTGCGTGCGTGCCCAGTACGAGACTGCCTTCTCTTTCGGAATCTACCATGACGTGCTCATATTTGAGTCCGACATCGTGCGCACGATATTCAAGGAGGGCTTGGCCAAAATCATCGCATCTGGCGCTGCCGAGAAGGAGACGACTGGAAAAAATGCAGGCTGCCTTGTGGTGAGGCTTGCAGGCCAGCCCGGCTTTGAGGGAATGGAGAATGCGGACAAAATCCTCATCCGCTCTGACGGCACAGCCACATACACAGGCAAAGACGTGGCCTTCCAATTGTGGAAATTCGCGCTCTTGGCGGACAAATTTTTCTACTCGCCATTCATGAAGCAGCCGAACGGCCAGACGGCGTATATGAGCGCATCTGCGAGAGATTCCTCCCGCCAAACTTATCCGATGCCTTTCGCCCGCGCGCAAGAAGTTGTGAATGTCATCGGCGCGGAGCAGGCCTATCCGCAGAAAGTCATCGCGGCCGTGATGCGGCAGATGGGATATTCGGCACAGGCAGATGCATGCATACACTTGGCATATGAGCACGTGGTGCTGCCGGCCGGCCGCTTCTCGGGCAGGGCGGGCACATGGATGGCCGGCGGAGAGGGCGGGCCGGGTTTCACCGCAGACGAACTTTTGCATGAGATGAAAGAGAGGGCGGCCGAGAAAATCACGGCAGATTATTCGCCGCAGGAGAAGAAAATCATCGCCGACGGAGTTGCTGTCGCATCGATTCGCTTCTGGTTCTTGCGTCCCTCCGCCATGCAGAAAATAACGTTCGACTATGAGAAGGCTCTCTCATTCACCGGAGATTCCGGCCCATACATCCAATACGCCTATGCGCGGGCGGGCCGCATCTTGGAGAAAGGCAGGGTGGCAGGTTTGGCGCCCAAAATACCATCACCAGAATACAAGTTCAATGAGAAAGAGATAGCGCTTTTACGCCTCCTCCTGCGCATGCGCACGGTCATCAAGCACGGGGCCGATAAGCATCAGGTGCACCCCATCGCCGATTTCGCGCTCGAGACGGCGGCGAGGTTCAACGAATTCTACTCGACTACGCCTGTGCTCGCGGATGAGGTTTCCCCCGCCGACAAGACCGCGCGCCTCATGATGGTGGCGGCCGCGCGAAAGCTCATGGGGGAGAGCATGGACATATTGGGCCTGCCGCGTTTGGAGAAGATGTGAGCATGTGAGCGGATGGAACTGACCAATAGATAAACCCGAAAAAGACAAACCCGAAGATGACAAAACAAGCTAATCTATGCGAAAAGTTGGAGGCGACATATATGCAACTGGCAAAGGCAGTGACAATCCAATCCGACGAACCGTTGTCGAAAGCAGTCTCGCTCATCGAAGCGAATGGCGTGGGCGTGCTGGTGTTCGACGGCAAGAAGTATTTGGGCGTCATCGAGGAGCGCACGGTGCACTTAGGCGGCGGGGATTCCCGCTCCACGCACTGCAAGACGGTCGCCATCAAGACTCCGGTGCTTCTGCCGTCTGTCACTGCATCCGAGGCCGCGCAGGCATTCTTCTCCGGACGCGTCAAGACATTGCCGGTGATGGAAGGCGAGAAGCTGATGGGCGCCATCACAAGATGGGAAGTGCTCACCGCCATGCGCAATGACGGCCTCTTCGCGGGCCACTCGGTGCGCTCGCACATGACGAGTCCGATACTCACGATAGACTCCAAGGCCACTGTCTCCATGGCAGACGGGCTGATGAAGCAGGCGCACGTGCGCCGTTTGGCCGCGCTCTCGAACGGGCATCTGGTCGGCCTCATCTCCGTGTTCGACCTCTTGCGCGCCAAGACAGGCGCGCCGGCGCGACGGCCGCAGATGCGCGAGCCGAGCAGGAGCCACGTCGACCCGCCCATCTCCTCTTTTATGAAAACACAGGTGGAGACAATCGCGCCGGACGCAAGCCTCATATCCGCAGCCGAGAAGATGCTTGACAAGCAGGTGGCGGCGCTCATAGTTGTCGACGGCGAGAGGCCGATCGGCATCATATCCGCAAAAGACCTCTTCGAGCCCGCGCTCTACCCAAAGACGGCCGGAAACGTGCTGGTGTCGGGCCTGTCCGACGTGGAGAAATTGTCGGCGGACGCGATTGTCGCCGAGGGGCAGACCATGCTCGGCAAGATTGGCCAGAGCGTTGTCGTCGAGGCGCTTACGCTGCACGTGAAAAAGACTGGCAAGGAGTATTACGTGTCAGGCCACATCAGGGGGCCCACCCTTCAATTGAGCGCGACATATTCCGACTTCGACCTCATGTCGAGTGTGGGGGCAGTTCTTGACGAGCTGCACACGCAGGCAGGCAAGCACAAGCACACGGGGATGGAGAAGAGGAAAGTGAGCAAGTAGGCGGCGCGAAACGCCTCTCTTTTTTTCTTCATATTTTTCTTTCGAATTTTTTCTCAAAGTTTCTTCTTTCGAATTTTCTCTTTTTCGAATTCTTCACGTTTGATTTTTCTCTTTTTGTTTCTTGTTTTCTCTCTCGGGCATCTGGCATTAGATTATTAAGCGCTTGGCTCATAGCCTCATTATGCGCACACGGGGACAGGCATCTGCCGAATTCATGCTGGTTCTGGCCATCCTCTCGGCCACCATACTGCCAATCCTTCTCATGCTGTCGTGGAATTCGCGCGCGCAGCCCGAACAGCTGTCGGTGAGCATGGCCGCATTCTCGGCCTCGCGTTTGGCGGCGGCCGTCAATTCCATCGGCTCTCTTGGCTCGGGCGCGTCATTGCGCACGCAGATAGAATTGCCAAGCGTCGTGTTTTTGCATGCCAGCGGCCGCGAAATCGTCGTGCGGGTGAACACTTCTTATGGGCTTCTCGATTTGGTGCAGCCCACGCGCTTCAACGTGTCATCGACGGGTTTTGAGCGCATAAACCGCGAGGGCGCGTATGTCATAGATGTGCGGGGGGCGGCGAATCTGAGCGCGGCGAATGTGACGCTGGAATTGAATTAGAGAAAAAATAATGAGAGAAAACAATAGAAAAATAGAGAAAAAAACGGAAAATTCTTGTTCTCGCAAATTTTGCGCTCACTGCAGCGAATATCTCTCTTTCGCGTGCTTTCTCAAATCGAGGCGCTCGGTGCCAATCATCGGAGCGCGCTGGATAGTTTTGCCAAAGCCGGCCCGAACAAGAAGCTCATTGTCCCACACCGCTTGCTCCCCGCGTAAAACCACGCCCATTATCTTGCCGCGCAAGCGCCAGCCCTCATACGGCGACCAGCCGGCTTTCGAGCGAAGGTCATTGAGATTCACCGTCCAGTGGTCCTGCGGGTTGAACACGATGAAGTCTGCGTCATAGCCGGGCGCAATCCTCCCCTTTGTCTGCATGGTGAATGCAGATGCTGGCCCTGTCGAGAAGAGGCGCACAGCCTCCTCCAATTTCAGCTTGCCGCCAAGAGCTGCATGCAAGAGGAGAGGCACCATCGTTTGTGTGCCCGGAAAGCCGGGCGCGCCCGTCTCCTTGTCGGCAGGCAGGTGAGGCGCGTGGTCTGATGCCACCATGTCGATGTGCTTTAGCATGCGCCAGAGGCCCGCCACTTCTTTGCGCTCGCGCAGAGGGGGATTGCATTTGCCCCAGCCTTTCAGCCGCTCCAAATCGGCGGTGGAGAGGAATAAATGATGCGGCGTGATTTCGACAGTGTGCATGGGCTGGCCTTTCTTCTTTTTGTCGAATGTGGGCATAAAGCCCGCGCCGGCCTTTGCCAGTTTTATCTCGGCGGGGGTGGTGAGATGGCAGAAATGCATGCGGCGGTGGTATTTCTTTGCCATGGCTACCGCCACTTTCACGCCCGAGACTGCCACTTCGGTGTTTCTTATCTCCTCGTGCTTGTCAAATTTGGCCGCCCTCTTCTCGGTCATGCCTCGGTCTTCGCAGTGCACGCACAAAGGCTTGAACATGTCATAGCCGGAGCAGGTGCGCTCGAAGCCCGATGCCGTGAGGCTCAATGGAGAATGTGTGTCCGAGAGAAAAGCCTTGACTGATGGCGGCTGGAGGCGGCGTATGAGGTCGCCGTTCTCATTGGTGGCGCCGAGGTGGAAGCCGAAGTCTGCGACGCTTTTGGCGGCGGCGAGGCGCTCCTTCTCTGTGAGCGCGCCCACGGTGGCGGTGACGGGCGAATTGTAGCACGGCATGTCGAGGTAAGATGTCACTCCCCCGCACAATGCGGCCGACGAGCCCGAGAAGAAATCCTCCTTGTGGGATGCCTCGGGCTCGCGCATGTGGGTGTGCACGTCTATGCCCCCGGGCAGAATGAGCCAGTTGCCGGCGTCGAGAGCCTGCGAGGCCATGTAGGTGTAGGAATGTATCTCGCCGATGTGCCCCGAGTGGATGGAGATGCAGGCGGGTTTCAGTTTCCCGTCGAGAAATACGCGTTTAGAGCGGATGAACATATTCAACCTCCATTTATGATTTTTTAGAATTTTATCTTGCGGCCCGCGCGGTCCACATGCACTGTTCCGAATTCACTATTTGCCAATGCTTCTTCGCCGTCGATTGACGGCCCGTCGATGCATGACAGCCAGCCGCCCATTGCGCAATGGCCGCACACGCCGAATCCGCATTTCATGTATCGCTCGACCGAGAGCTGGGATTTCACGCCGTGCGCTTTGCACAATTGGGCCACGCCTTTCATCATCTTTTCCGGCCCGCATGAATAGACGCAGTCGAATTTTGATTTCTTGTCCGCAAGCAATGGCTCCAATGCCACCAATACATTGCCTTTCACGCCCGCGCTTCCGTCGTCGGTGGTGATGTGGCTCTTGCCGATGCCTGCGAGGGGTTTCATCAGCAAGTCTTTTGTGCGCGCGCCGCAGATTGTCTCGACTTGCGCGCCATTCTCCATTCCCACTCTTGCCAAAAATCTCAATGGGGCAAAACCATATCCGCCACCGATGAGGAGCCATTTCTTTCCAACGGGCCAGAATGGTTTTCCTAATGGCCCGCGCACCCACAGGAATTCGCCGGGCTTGCTCTCGGCCAATTTCTTCGAGCATGGGCCGGCTTTCGCGATGGCGAGCTGCAAGGAAGGTTTCGTCTCAGCGATGCTCATGGGTTTTTCGTCCTGTCCCGGAGACCAGACCATGACGAATTGGCCGGGTTGGGCATGCGGCATCTGCATGTCGAGCGTGAGCAATGACACCAGCGAATTCTCGCTCTCGACTCGGATGACTTTGACGCGGGCGGGAGTCAGGGAGAGCGGAGTGAGGAATTTCGCACTCAAAACCATCTTTTTCGGGCTCTGGCTCGCTTTTTTCGTCATAAGCGTCATCTTGTTGCTGATTTATTCTATCAGTTTTATCTCTGAAAGTTTGTGATAATTCTCCGCTTTCATGAATTGACTCATCTCCATATTTATCTCGCCGAACGCATCCTTCCTATACCATACGGCTGAGCCGATTGACACAGCTGTTGCGCCGGCCATAATCATCGCCACCGCATCCTCGCCCGATGTCACGCCGCCGCCCCCGATGATTGGCAGGCTGCATTTTTTGCGGATGGAATGAACGGCTCTTAGTGCGATGGGCAATAGCGCGGGGCCCGACATTCCGCCGTACTGGTTCGCAAGCACGGCCTTTTTCGCGCGTATGTCGATGCACATGGCCGGCATAGTGTTTATCGCCGTGATGATGTCAGCGCCGGATTTCTGGCACTCGGCTGCGATGGAGCCTATGTCAGGAACATTTGCCGAGAGTTTTACTGAAATTGGAATATTCTTGACTTTGGCCTTCACCGCTCGCGTCACTTCGCTCGCCGCCTCCTTGTTCGAGGAGAACATCTCGCCCTCTTTGTGAACATTGGGGCACGAGATGTCGAGCTCGATGATGGCCGGTTTTGCCGAGGAGATTCGCGCGGCCGCAGCTGCGAAATTCTCCACGCTGTCGGCATAAACAGACGCGATGATTGGCACGCCCGCATGAGCGACCGCCTCTTGAATTTCCCCCAGCTCCGCCTCCACGCCGGGATTCGAGAGGCCGATTGCGTTGAGCATGTAAGTCGGCGCGGCTATTGCGGTCGGATTCACGTGGCCCTCGCGGGGCATCAGGGAGCAGGATTTCGACGTGACTGCGCCCGCGCCCTCTTTTGCGGCCCTAATCAGCAGTTTGGCGTTGTTGCCCCTAATGCCCGATGCGAGCACTAGGGGATTCTTCATTTTCACGCCGGCGAGGGAAGTTGACAAATCGACCATAAGCCTCGTGAATACTCATGGTGGATGGGGGTATATAAGGGTGCTCGTCGGCTGTCCGACGTGTGTCGGGGTGAAATTTGGGAGAGATGCGTTAGGGCGGTGACAAATTAAACCTATCTGCGCCGCCCTCGATTTCACCTCAGAAGCGGAGGCAAGGCCTCTGCTGGGCCTCTGCCTGCAAAGGCTCAATCTATGACGTGAGTTCTACC
>CAIXYX010000089.1 GCA_903923795.1 uncultured Microcaldota archaeon | reverse complement strand
GATTTGAACTCACGAATCCCTAAGGAACAGGGTCCTAAGCCCTGCGCATTTGACCAGGCTCTGCCATCTCTGCGAGAAGAATGGCACCATAAAAGGATAAAAACAAGACGACCGTCCCGCGTGTAATTCGGGCACTGCCTATGGTAATTCTTTTTCCGAGGTTTTTTTGGCTCCGCCAAAAAAAGCTCATGAGAATCCTTATAAATTCCCGCCGCCTGCCAATTTCGGCGATATCATGCGTCTGGTACTACTCATCACCTTGTTCGTTGCGGGCCTCCTCCTATTCGGCTGCCTCGCACCATCCACCCCATCCGCTCCGGTTGAAAACAACTCCCCGGTCGTGACGCCGCCAGTCAACCACTCCACCATCGCCGCCCCGCCGCCCGCCCCATGCGCAAACACAAACACCGTATCCTCCAACGACGCCTGTTTCAAGAACCTCGCGGCAAGCGAGAGCAACATCTCATGGTGCGGCCATATCTTCTCCACCGCCGCGCGTGACGACTGCCTTTTCCATTTCGTGCCATCCGACCCCGCCCTGTGCGAGCAGATGATCAACTCCTCGAATCAGCAGGCTTGCTTCGGCCAAGTCGCGCGGCAGCTCAATTCATCAGACTACTGCGCCCGCCTGGCCGACAACGCATCCAAGACGCAATGCTATGTCGACATCAGGCAGCCCTGCGCCCTCATGACAACCAACGACTCAATGGGACGCTGCCTTGCAAACGTCAATTCCGACTTCACCCTCTGCCGCTCGGATTCATGCCTCTTCGATTATGCACTGAACCGCTCGGACACGCACGCGTGCGAACTCATCACCGGCGAGCGCGCGTCGCTCATGGCCTGCCGGGCCGCAGTCAAGAACGATCCATCCGCGTGCCTCGCCGACAACGTGTCTTCGCGCTCAGACCTGTGCTACGAACAGGTGGCCCTCGCCAAAAACGATTCCTCGTGGTGCAATTACGGCCAGTCCGAGAGCCCGTACCGCAACGACTGCTATCTCAAGTTCGCCATAGCGCGCTCTGATTCCACCCTATGCGCGAAAGCATCCCCCGAATCATCGCGCGACGTGTGCTATGTCAATTACTCCATGGCGCTGGACGCGCCGGCCGTGTGCCCCCTCGTCGTCAATTCCATCGACCGCACCCGCTGCTATGTCTTCACCGCCCGCGCCAACGGCGACCCATCTGCCTGCAACGGGCTGGCGCTCGATGCCGACCAGAGCAGCTGCTACAACACGGTGATAAACGGCGACGTGCCCATCAAGAATCTGGCCTCATGCGCCGGGATGACCGACACCAAACTTTGGGGCCCCCGCTGCTTCATCACCCTCGCGGTGCAGCTGCACGACATCTCGGTCTGCGACCACATCGCCGACGCGTCGAGCCAGGCAACCTGCCGGGCCAAGCTGTCATAAGTTTTTTCCTTTTCCAAAAATCATTTTTTCATCCCTTTTCCCCTCTCCCCCGGCAGCAGCATCCGCATTCACTCTTCCGCCGGCGTTTAAGCCTGATTTATAAATCTTCTCCTCGTGGCCCAGCCAACGACCAGTCGGGCCGTTCCCCATAGGCGTGGGGAATATCCCAAAACATGCACGGAGGATAGGTCATGAGTCCCACTGTTGAAGCATCCTCGCCATTTTCGCGCACGTCCCAAGCTGCGCTTGCACAATTGGAGGAGGAGAAGCGCGAAGCCGAAAGACTGGCCCGCATGCGCGCCCCGCAACCGCTGGCAGAGGAGCCTCTTCACAGCGAGCCGGCCATGGCGGATGCGCCCGGCGAGCGGACCGTGATGGCCACGCACGGCAGCACGCACATGCAATCGCTCGACATGCGCCTCGAGGCGCCGATGGCATCCTCTCCGCAGCAGGCGGTATCATTTGCCGTGCGCGCCGCGCTCGAGCTCATGTGGGACGACATCTCAGAGATGGAGGAGCGCACCGACCGAATAACGCGGCAGGCGCACCTCGCAATGCTCATGGCGAGGGTGAAATCCCGATAGCGCCAATCGAAGAAAAAATCTTTCATTTTTCCCAATTATTTCTTCTTCAGCTTCTTCTTTCTCTTGTCCTGCCCGCACTCCAATTCGCAATTGGCGCACACCTGTTCATCCACCATCTTGATGATGGGGCCCAGCAGTTTCGTGTTGGTCTGATACAGGTGCTTGCGTCCATCAACTTTGAGCTGCACCAAGTTGCAGAGGCGAAGCACACCCAAGGCGTGCGAGATGTTGCTCTGCTCCTCGCCAGTCTCGCGCACAATGTCGTTGACAGAGCGGGGTTTGTCATAGGCGTAAAGAAGTATCTTCATCCTCACGGGATTTGCCAATGTCTCGAAGAACCAGGCGTAATGCAATTCTTTCATGGATATATATAATCGGATTCATT
>CAIXYX010000088.1 GCA_903923795.1 uncultured Microcaldota archaeon | reverse complement strand
GAATCACCAGCGCGCGATATTGTTTCTTGATTTTCTCACTCAAAGCCTCGGCCACTCCCAACCTCGCAGCATAATATCCGCCGCCCTGTTTTTTCGCGTAATCGGTTCTGCCGGCAAATGGCTCGTATTCTTCCGAGATGGCAAAATGCACTGTGCGCGGTGCCTCGCCGGCATCTCCGCCGGGCAGCGCGGCATCGACAGGCGTGGCGTTGCGGCATGCCATCGGCCCGCACCATGCCTCGAAGCCCTCGTATTCCCACGCGCCAGGCATGAGGAGAATGGAGAAGCGGTTGGCAAGATATTCATTGAAGAAAAGCAAAAATTCGCCGCCCTGCGCAAATTCGCGTATGTTTTCCATGTGATTTTTTGCCAGAGTGTCATCCACTGCAGTGATGCCCCATTTTGTCGGCACAAGTTTCCTGCTTTTCTTTTGCCCAAGAACTCCGGCAGTGAGTAATCGTGTCAGGTAATGCTCGTCAAAGCCTGCCAAAGCCAATTCATTCATCGCCGTGTTTGCCTTCACGCCTTCTTCCACAAGCTCATCGACTTTTGACGGAATTTTCGAATTGTCGGCCAAAGTGAATTTGTCAAATGGGGCGGACGGGCCCATGGGCTGATTTATGCGATGGAATTCTACGGCGAGAGAGGGCGCTTTGGTGAAATGCATCTCAACATCCACTGGAGAGAATGACATGGCCGCCTCTTGTGAATCACGCAGCATGCGGGGCAATGGCACCTCTCTCCCCATGCCGGGACTCTTTGGCATTGAGGCCACGCCTACTTCATGCTTTGCCTGCCCCCGCACCTGCATCGAGCGGGCTCTTACAATCTCATCAAAGCCCCAGCCATACCAGTCTTTGGGGTTGTCCGGAATTCCATCGGCCAAACCTACTGTCGGGCCCCAATTGACAGAGGGCCAGCCATAATGTCCGACGAAGATGCTGGGCGGGGATGGGCCGAAGAAATCCTGCTTTGACAATGGAGCGGCCATTTCGGCTTTTATCGCCAGCATCGGCTTGTGTGGGCAGTAGACTCTTCCATTTCTTATGCAGGCCGGGCAGAGGTCGTCGGCAGAGCGGCCGGCGGGGAGGGAGCGCAGAGGCGGACTGGACTGGCCGCTTTTCGCGCCGGTGCCTGCCGCTTTTTTGTTCGCCTCTGACCAGAGGCGGCTGATGTCCATGAGGAATAGATGATGGGCGCAGGATATATGGATTTGCAGGGTGGGTTTCCGCTCAGGGCTTTTGGCGCGCAGGGCGTTTTTGGGGAAAACTATTTAACATGAATTATTTAGAATGACAACCAAGTGATTATGTGATATTCAAAGGGACAGACACCTCGCCAGAAAAATGCTCGAAAATTTGCGAGATAGGCGCCAAAGCGGACGGGTGGCTGATATGGAACACACCATTGAAGAAGTATACCTATATGCCTGGCCAGAACATGCCCATGTGCGGGCGGCCTGATTTCAGGGATCTGCTCGAGGAAAAGAAAACAATCATGCGCGCCTATGGCGAAGTTCTTCGGGCGCTGGACCTCGGCATAGGCAGCGGCGCGCAGTGGCTGGAGGATTTGAGAGATGACGGGATTTCACTCTCGGGCACCACCCTGAACGCCAAAAATATTCACCCCGAGCTGAACAGGGAGATTATCGTGTGTGACGCGGGTTCGCTGCACAAGCATTTCCCCAAATCGTCGTTTCATGTCGTGGTTTCCCATTATGGGAGCCACTTGCAGGAGATAGAGGCATTGTGGAACGGGCTGCATGTGCTAAAAGTGGGCGGGGAGATGGTCATGAGCGGGGACAACGGTATGGATTTGGACGCGCCGCTCATCACCAGATATGTCCAGAAGGCGGAACCCGCGCCGTTTTGCATCAAGAGCATCGATGAATCACCGCAAGGCAGGAAAGTCGTGCATTGGTTTTATCATATCATCAAGACAGAAGATTATTCGATAAAAAATTGAAAATGCGTATAAATGAAAATGCGTATAAACAATAAACAAATGACCAAAAGGATTTGATATGGACAAAACCCTGCTTCGAAATCAGAATTTTGGACCCCCCTTCCTCGTCGGGCTTGGCCTGTGCGACGAGAACGATGTCAGCAACCGCGCCATCGAAGTGCTTCGCACATGCACAAACGTTTTCGCCGAAAGTTATACCAACCTCATGCGCGAAGGCACGCTCCGCCGCCTCGAGGAGAGAATAGGCCGCAAAATCGTTTTGCTTGTTCGCGAAGAAGTCGAGGGAGAGAAGAAGATTTTGGAGGCGTGTGCAAACGGCCCGACCGCCCTGCTCGTGCCTGGAGACCCGATGACGGCGACGACGCACAACAGTCTTGTCGCCGCAGCAAGCAAAAAAAATATACAAACAAACATATTGCACGCCTCGTCAATTTTCACCGCTGCTCCGGGCGCCGCGGGGCTTCAAATTTACAAGATGGGCAAAACGGCAACCATAACTTACTGGAGAAAGAACTACGAACCCGCATCATTCATCGACCTCATCGCCGAAAATCTCGCTCGCGGCGCGCACACGTTGTGTTTGCTTGACATAGATGCGGAGATGGGCTGCATGAAACCATCACATGCGCTCGAGCTCATTGAAAAAGCGCAGAAAAAAAACGGCAAGAATGTCATCTCGCCATCCGCACCGATTTTCGTCTTGTGGCATGTCGGGTGGGCGGACCAGAAAGTGTGGGCCGGAAAACTGAACGAGTATCCGCACGCTGCTTCATCCGAGGCCGAGCCTGCCGGCCCTGCCGTCATATTGATTCCGGGAAAGATGCATTTCGCCGAAGAAGAGGCGTATGAGGCGTGCAGGAAGAAAAAGGCGCAGACACTCGATTAGCTACTTGTCTTGTTTTTCGTCATGAACAACTCCTCTGCAAGTTGCGGGGGGGAGGGTCAGGAGGAACGTGAAACTGGGGAGGG
>CAIXYX010000087.1 GCA_903923795.1 uncultured Microcaldota archaeon | reverse complement strand
GCCTATCGACCATCGAGAGCGGAGTCTCGACCTTGAGCGCGACGCCGGCCTTTTTGCCGCATTGCTTTATCTGCGCAATAGTCTCCCCCAAATCCTGGCAGGCCTCGGCATGCACAGTGATGGTGTCCGCCCCGCTGTCAGCCACGCGGCGCACATAGCGCAGGGGCTCGGACACCATGAGATGGACGTCGAGAGGCTTTTTGGTCGCGGCGCGCACCTGCTCGAGCATCCACAGGTTCATGGAGAAATTGGGCACGAACGAGCCGTCCATGATGTCGATATGAAACCCGTCGACCCCCGCTTGCTCCAGCTCGCGGATGTCACGCTCCAGATTCAACCAGTCCCCGCACATCAAAGAAGCGGTTATCTTAACCTCAGGCATGATATTATTTGTGAATAGCAAATTAAAAGACTGATTGGCCGCGAAAAAAAGACCATTGGACGGGCGATTTGGCTCGGGCCGGCAAATCACCTGATCAGTTCTTTGCTTTGTCCCAGAAAATGCACGAGAGGATGAGCGCCCGCGCTTGTGCTGGCAGCTTCATCTTCGTCAGCAGATGGACCATGACCTGACGGTCCTCGGCCTCGAAAAGGCGCATGATGTTGAGAAGGGCAAGATAGAGCAAACAGCCCGCCGCGAAGAACACGCCCAAAATGGCCACCTTGGCTATCTTGTCGAGCACTATTCCCGCAAGCGCCCCATTGGCGAGCGGCAGGGGCAGATTGAGCAGATAGCCATAGACTGCGTATTGCAGGGCTGCGAGAGCGCCGAACACGATGAGGCCAGCGAGAAGATTCCGCCATGCGCTGTTCGGGAAAACGAAGCCGAATTCGCGCTTTGCATAATAATGATTTATGCAGGCTATCACGGCGAATGCGGCCAAGGAGGCGAACGCGGCTCCGTTTATGCCAAAGCCGGGGATGAGCATGAAATTGAGTGCTATGTTCACAAGCGCGCCGCAGCAGAATGCGATGAGCTCGAGTTTCACGAGCCGGTGCGCGGCGATGAGCGTGCCCTGCACCGAGCCGATGTAATAGAAGAGAGTGCCGATTGAAAAGAGAGCGAGGGAGATGGCGCCTGATTCGTAATCAGCGCCGTAGATGACGCGCAGGAGAGACGGGGCGAATGCGGCGAGGAAAGCGACTATGGGAATGGTAGAGAAGAGCACCCAGCGCAGGGCGGTCTGCGCAGTCTTGTGTATTTTCGACGAGTCTGTTTTGCTCACAAGGCCCGAGGCCACGGGCAGGAGGATTGAGATGACTGATGCGGCCAATATGCTGGCGACCGATGCGAATGCCGTCGCCATGCTGTATATGCCGACAGGCACGCTCGATGCCGAGCCGAGGATATACCCGAGGCTCAATACGCCGGTGTAGCTGATGAGCAGGCTGAATGTCGAAATGCTCACCATCACAATGCCGAACGGCAGTATGTCGAGGAGGAGCGAGTAGCATCCGCGCAAATCCACAGCCGGCAGCTCGAGGCGCTTGAGCTTGTCATAGAGCGCATAAATCAGGTAGAATGCCCCCACTATCAGCGAGAGGATGAATGCGGCAGCAAGAGCCATTGCGCTCGGACCGAGAGTGAAGACAAGGATGACGGTGAAGACGACTTTGAGCGTGTTCTGCACATTTGTGCCTATCGAGCGCTCTTTCATGCACTTGAGCGCGATGAGGATGTTCGAGAGGATGTTGAATGTCTGGTTCACGCACAGGTAGATGGCCAGAAGGCTAAGCAGCGGGGCGAGACCGGGAGTTTTGTATATGCCGGCGATTGTTGGCGCCAGCAAAAAGACGGCTATTGCCACGATGAAGAGGAGAACAAAGCCAAGCACGATGTTGAGCGTGAGCACTTTGCTCGCCGACACCTTGTCGCGCTTGCCCAAATAATAGGGCAGATAGCGCTGAACAGTCTGCGAGATGCCCAAATCGGCGAAGATGCTGATGACGCCCACCATGCCGATTCCCAAATAGAAGAGCCCGACCTCGGATTGGGCGACGAGTCTGGCTATTATTATCATGTAGATGAACGAGATGAGCTTGACGGCTATTATCCCTAAGTTGGACCAAAACGTGCCCACCGCCATGACGGCAGTCTCCTCGTCCAATTCCAGCGGTTCCGTCAGCTGCGCCATATGCTTATTGCATAGCCTGTCTTTTTATAAGTGGAATCCAAAAGATGGCTATGAAAATCAAGCTCACACCTCCAGTCTCTTATCTCATAGGCTTGTGGAAGCACTGCCGCACGCGCGAGGGCATAGGAATTGTGGGCTCGGAATCCATGCGCACGACTTTTCTCTCGCGCGCCATGGCTGTTGGCATCGCCGACGCCTCGAAGGTCAAATGGGAGACCTCGACAGTCTTTTTCTTCCACTCGGCTTATCGGACTTTTTTCGACGAGGTGCTGGCCGCGCAGACCGAGCGGTTCTGCCATGCCAATGATTATGCGGCCGCATTTCTTGCCGGAATCTTCGACGGAAACGGAGGGGTGCAGGAGGGGAAAGTGTATTTGGAGAAATGGGACAAGAACGACGAGATAATTCTGCTTCGGCTCAATTTCAAGACAACAAAGGCAGGGGGGAAACTGTGGATTGGCCCCGCCGATGTTTTCCTCAAGTTCATCAAGAATTGGACAGATGTCGAGAGGCCGAGGATACGCAAGGCTGAGACGACACGGGGAGAATGGATGAAGAAAAGAACTGCGAGAAAAACGATTGAGAAGAAAAGTGAGAAACCCGAGATAAAAGAAACCTCGGAGAAGGAGAAAATTGAGGATAAAGACGTTTTCAAGAAAGAGAAAACAGATACGAAAAAAGAATGATGAAAAAATTAGTACAGACTCGACGAATCATAGAAGATGGATAGGAAATTCTTATTCTCGACATCTTTGGAAATACGCTGGGTGACAAGAACTCCGGCAGCCGAAGTCGGACCCACCCGATAACCGAATTTTGACTCTAGCTGCGCCTGCACTGGCGCCCATTCGTTATTATGGACCAGTTGAATGCCGTCGATGATATCAAGGCCTTCGCGCAGAAATTTGAAATCAACCCCGAATGCACTGGTGCCAAAAAGCAGATGAGGCTCGAATTTAGGCGGATGCTTGAATAAGGCCTCGAAACGGCCCGGATGCTTCATCTCATAGACTACGGGCGCATCATATGATTCATAGCCGATAAGACGCATGGATGGGAAACGCGCCTTGAGGAGCCGCGCGGGCAATACCGAACTGGTGCCGTTGCCCAACGCCGGGACGAAATAATCCAGATTCGCACCGCTTGGAAAGTCTTGGATGATTTCTGCTGCGAAAGGAGCCATGGCATCCGGAGTCCGTTTGTTTGCCGAGTGATTGAGGAAAAAATATTCCTTTCCGTCTGATGCCCGTCTGGTTCCCTTGAGCCCCAAGATGAGCGGAAGCGTTCCGGATACATACTGGCTTTGTGTTTGAGATAAGATGACCTCGGCTCCGAGCTGGCGGCAGAGCTCGATTTTCTTTGGGGGTATGTTAGGAGGAAGGACCAGCGTGACCGAATAACCAAACTTCTTGCCGATCACTGCCAAGGCCAGCGCCGCATTACCTGAGCTGTTCTCCAGCAAAATATGGGTTTTGGGGTTGATCTTTCCCTCGGTTTGAAGAGTGCTGATGAGATGGAGATAGACACGGTCATAATGAGAACCGCTCAGAGGATTATCGCACTCCATTTTGACAAATAATCGATTGCGGTTCGATAGTATGCCGGGTAATTCCACTAAGCGTGTGACACCGGCAGATAAAGTCGTTTTCATGTGATAGATTATGAATAAAAAAATATAATAACTGTCTTACTTCGTCACGCTCATCTGCCCGTTTTTGCCCAGCATGAGCACCAATTCTCCGGGCTGGCCGCCGGGCACCGGATTCGCCTTCACCCAGTAATCGACGAACGCGTCGCGCAATGAGAGCAAATCTCCGGCGCGGATACCGTCTGCGCGCGGGGGCGGGACATAGAGCGGCAGCTGGTGTTTTCCATCCGAGAGCAGCACCCGATTATAGGCCACCAGCTTCTTGCCGTGCGGCACCGAGACAACGACATTGTCGAGCACCTCGAGGGGGAGTGTGGAGAGCTTTTTCATGCCGGGTTTGAGGCCGGAAAGACTCTCGATGCCCTCGGATTCTGTGCGCTCCATCGCCAATTTGAACGCCAGCTCGATGTCGGCCTTGGACTCTTTCACCAAGCGCTCCTTCTCCTTCTTGACCTCGGATGCCTTGATGCCCGGAGTCATGGCGATGGCATATGCCAGCTTGTAATAGTAGAGCGCGTGCCTCGGCATCTTCACGCCCTCTTCCTCGAGAAATTCGAGCTCGGGCTTCTCATCGCCAGTCATGGAGGGTATTGCAGAGGTCGGGGACGGCGCTTTAGCTTGGAGGTATTCAGGCACCGGAAAATTGGTGGCGTCCTCCATACGCTGCTGCATTGATGAGGAATCGGCTGCTGCATGGGCGGGTGAAGAGCCCGTATTTTGGGCGTATTGGCCTGCGCCAGAATGCTGGCGGCGCATGTCCTGCGGCGAGCGCAAGTGCGCGGGCACGCCCACCTCATCCTCGGCCTGCTCGAGCATGTTCTTTTGGTGCGAGCGGATGTTCTCCACGCCCGAGAGAGGGTCGCGCGAGTGCGAATGCGTGTCGATGGGCACGGACGCGGGCACTGCATCGCTTGAATCATCATCGGCAGCATCATCTTCGGGCTCGTCTTGGGGCTCGTCGGCGTATTCTGGCTGGAGCGGCACGGGAGCTTGCGCGGCCCGATTGGCGGCTGCATGAGCTGCGGCATTGGCGGCAACTTGGGCAGAATGCTGCGCCGAATGCTCGGCAGTCATGCGGACCTTGTCCTCGGTGCTTATGTGCGCCGTGGCCACCTGCTCGAAACTCGAGCGCGATGTGGGGGGCGGGGAGGATAGTGATGGCTGGGATTGGGGCGGCGGAATCGGGGAAACCGAAACCTGGGCAGGCTGCGAGGATTGGGCAGATTGGGCCTGCGAAGGCGGAGGCATCTTCGGCGTGTTCGACACACCGGACGGCATCCATGAGAAGAGTTTTTCGATTGAGGGCAACAGCCTGTCCCGCGCGGCCTTGTTTTTGGAGAAGAGGCGCTCGAGCGAGGGCATGAGTTTTTGTTTCGCTATCGCCATGTCCTCGGGCGGCGGGCGGCCCTCTTGTCTTGCCTCGAAAATCTTCTCCAATGAGACAAGAGTCTCGCGCTCCTCGCCCTTGAAATTATCGAGCGACGAGCGCGCGACATCCTGCACCGACGGGTCCTTGTCGGCGCCAAGTTCGAGCATGGCGAACACTGCGCGGGGGTCGTCTATTTTCGACAGTTCTCTGGCGGCCTGCCTGCGCACGTCGGGATTGGAGTCATATGTGAGCGAGACGAGCTTGTCTATTCTGGCGCTCTCATCCTGCACGCTCGTCGTTGGCGGGGGGAGATGGGTTTGGCCTGATGGGACTGGAGAAAGATGTGGCGAGGAGGAGGCAGGGGCAGCTGGTGAAGGATGCGTGGAATGAGTGGCGTGCGCCGAGTGCACGGGGTGAGAGGGATGGACAGGACTGATAGGAATGGTTTGCGCGGATGCCGCGGGCGCCTGATGAGGAGCGGTTGAGGGCGCTTGTGCCATGTGCGGCAAAGTAGATGCGGCACTGCCTTTGGGGTTTTTTCTCTCGCTCATTTCATCCCCTCAATGGAATGGAGAGGGAGAGAAACCTTTTAATGGGGGCGCGGAGCGCCGGGCTTAGGCCGAAGCCGATTTTTGAAATTGTATATTTTTGTTCAACAATGCTTATAATTAGAAAACTGGACAGAGAATAGTGGTGATAGGCATGAACAAAGGCTTAAACAGCGCAATACCAGAGATACAGAATAAGATTTTGCCCAAAAACGACCGCCTGCCCATCCGCTTCAACCTGCCGCTCAACGATTTCTCCAGATTGGGACTTCCGCAGCCAAATCTGCCGCGGACACTCCCAAAGATTCGCGGACCGGCCTGCTGAGGGCCTTTCTTTTCCCTCCATCGGCGGCTCTTGTGAACTGCCGAATGCCTCCAACCCTTCGGGTTGAAGGCGGGAAAAGAAACCCCCGGGAAAGAAAAGGAGTCTTGCTGGCGCTGCGCGCCAATTACTATAAATGTGGGGGGAGGGTCAGGAGGAACCAGGAACTGGGGAGGGGGGTCGAAACCCCCCTCCGCGGTTTGGACTCGGTGGGATTTGAACCCACGACCTCTCCGTTGCAAACGGAACGCGCTACCGCTGCGCCACGAGCCCGCACTAAAACTTGTGGAGATGGGGGCTAATAAACGATTAGGCCGCAATGGGCGGAAAACCACCTCCCCAAGCCCTAAAAAGAGCAGACGCGCAAATCTGTTTTATGAGTGATGAAGAGATCGCAAAAAGCGCGGACCCGCCGGCCCGTTGGGATGAATTCCTCGCGCGCGCAGAGGAATGCAGGTCTGCTGCGGAGCGGATGAAGTCCCCGCTCATCGTCAACCATTACGACTGCGACGGCATCACCTCCGGTTCTATAGCGGCGGCTTTTTTCGAGGAGAGGAAAATTTCATACAGGATGAAAACCATCCGTAAACTCGACTCGGCAGTGCTCGAGGAGATAAAGGATGAGAAAGAGCTCGTTTTCACCGACTTGGGCGGCGGGCAGGACGGCGTGCAGGAGTTGCGAGGCGAAGTGGTCATACTTGACCACCATCAGGTTGCGCCGAACAATTCACGGTTGCAGCTTAACCCGCATCTTTTCGGCATCGACGGCGGCACGCAATTGTGCGGCGCCACCACGGCATATTTCGCACTGCGCACGCTGCCCGAGGCGGCCATAGTCGGCGCGGTGGGAGACATACAGTCGCCCATGCGCGGGCCGAATAGGATTTTACTAAATGAGCTGATTTCGCGCAAAATAGTCGAGGCGCCGACAGACCTTCGCCTCTATGGCAGGATGAGCCGGCCATTGCCGCAGTTTTTGGCTTATGCCGACGAACCGTTTTTGCCCGGGCTTGGCGGGCACGAGGAGAGATGCGTGCAATTCTTGCAGGGTATCGGGGCTGACTTTGGCAAATCAACAACACGCAGCGGAGGATTCAAGACTTACAATGAGCTCGATTCTGATGAGAAGAAGAGGCTTATTGGCGCGCTGGCTTCGCACATGGCCGAAGCCACGGGCGGAAGATTCCCCGGCGAGAAACTTGTGGGAGAGACTTATCTTTTCCCCCGCCTCATCGCTTTCCCTGAATTATATGAGGCCGGCGAATTCTCCACATTGATGAATGCGTGCGGGCGGCACAATGCGCCGCAAATGGGCATTGACATTTGTTTGGGGAGGGAAGGAGCACTTGAGAAAGGACGCGAGCTGCTGACTCTTCACCGCCGCCTTCTGCGCGACGGCGTGGATTACGCTTATAGAGTGGTGCGCGACTGGGGGCCGTTCCTTTTCTTGGACGGGCGGGGAGTCATCGATGACGGGCTCATCGGAGTGGTGGCGGGCATGGTCTATCCGGGCGGGCGAACGAAGCCCATTCTTGCCATTTCACTCGATGAGAGCGGCAAGGTGAAGATATCTACGCGCGGCACGAAAAGGCTTGTTGCGGAGGGGTTGAATCTCGGCCTTGCGCTGCGCGAAGCCTGCACGCCGTTGGGCGGAGTGGGTGGCGGGCATGCGATTGCTGCCGGCGCATCCCTGCCTCCCGAGAAGATAGACGAATTTTTGAAAAGTTTCGCGCAAGTGATAGAGGGACAGATGAAGGGGAAAACTGATTAGCGCTTTTCTGCATCACGGATTTTTTTATCGCCCAATTTGTCCTCTCTTTTTTCTCCTTCATTCAGTTCGTCTTCATTCGAAAAGGACAGCATATGCCCGAATTTTGTGAATAAGAAAAAGCAGATGGCGATGCCGATGACTCCGCCGAGCAGGAGAGAGAGGCCCGCAGGCGTGAAAAACACGGCTGCTGCCCCGCGCCATTTTGTGGATGGCGGCAGATTGGCTGATGAAACACCGCCGCCCAAGTCAGTGAGAGGGGGCAGGCTGGCGTTCACGCGGTCGTCGAGAAGATGCAGGGATGCGTTTTGGGGATTCGCGCCGCCTATGCCGGCAGATGAGCGCGTGCGCAATTGCCATGAGGCGTTTTGGATGTCCCTGAAATCATCGGTTAGCACAAGAGATAAATTTGATTCTCCGAGCGGCAACGGGTAACGCAGGAATTGGTTGAACTGCCATGCGAAAGAGCGGTTTTTCGCATCGAGCGCGGTTGGAAGAAGATAGCGGAAAGTCGAATTGGCCTCGAGCAGATATGATGAAGAGTCATTCGGAACGACATTCGCCCATTCTGCCTCCGGGCCGGCCCCGACACGCTGAACAGACTGAAACCCGAACTCATCAGACGAGGTGTTGTAACGCGAGAAGCGGCTTGAAACCAGCGGCTGGCCGCTTAGGAGGAATGAGAGAAGCATCGGATTTCGGTTTGTCAATGTGAGAAGTCTCGCGTTCGGATGAAGGGAGAGCTGCTCGCCGTCAATCGGCTCGAGGCGGATGAAGAGAGGCTCGCCGTGCTCCACGCCCCACGTGCGGTTCGCAGAAAAAGAGCGCGAGTAGACGGTGTCATACTCGTCTTCGACCAGAGTGCAGACTGGAGCCAAATCCGAACTCCCCAGAACTGGGGCGTATTCGATGATGAAATATTTTTCGTAGAAATGATAAGGCACGTAGACAGTGCCGTTTATGGTCACGGTCAGCGGAGGCAGAGGCGAGGGTGAGGCCGTGCGGTTGTTGCTTCGGACAGCGGCCCACTGGACTTTGGAGAAAGAGAGGTTGAACGGATTCGAGCTGTTGTCGAGCGGCTGCGTGATTGTCTGCCCGTCCAGATTCGCGCTCATGGAGAAATTCGCGGTGGCGTTGCCAAGCGCGGTCAGTTCGTATACGTGCGGGCCGCATTCATTTTCAGGCTCGCTCGAGATATATGGAGTCTTGTGATGCTCGCCCCAGTTCCAGAAAATCGATGGAGAGTGGAGGCTTGAAATGTCATTGCTTGAAGAGGGGCTTGCGGGCCCGACATAGACATATGCCCATGTGATGGGCTGGAATGGATTCGGCCCGTCATCGACGACCCATGAGGGTTTATCAGAATGGGAGAGGGA
This sequence comes from uncultured Microcaldota archaeon, assembly GCA_903923795.1. GTDB lineage: Archaea > Micrarchaeota > Micrarchaeia > Anstonellales > Anstonellaceae > CAIXYX01. Next base: position 1,772 of record CAIXYX010000087.1, on the reverse strand, counting down.
GCGGACGGCCAGCATATTGTTCGCCAGCACCGATGCATGAGGCGGGGAATCATACAGATTTGCGAAGACAGAGCTGCTGAACGCTAAAACAAGAAAAATAACGAGATAAACGAGAAGATTGTTTTTTCCTGCGCGGGAGGCGGTTCCCATTTTTTCAGACCAATAATTCGCTTGGCGCGAACAGGCGCTCGCAATACTGGCAGCGCAAGCCGCGGGGTTCGGTGTTGAATATGCTGTTGTCCATCTCTACGCGGCTTATGCACTGCGGGTTTGGGCACACGGCGATTCCCTCGAGCTTTAGGGGGAGCTTGACATCCTGCTTCACGCCCACCTTGCCGCCGCGGATTACGTTGAGGCGGGCTTCGGGGGCTATGAGCGCGATTTTGTTGACTTCGGCAGGCTGCAATTCGCGACCCTCTATCTTGAGAATGTCTTTGCGCCCCATGTGCCGTGATGGCACGTTGATGACGAGCGCGATTCTTGACTTCATCTCCGCCTGATTCGGGCCGGTCGGGATGAGATGCAGTATTTCGAGCACTCTGATGCCGCGGAAAGCCTGGATGCGGTCGATGACCGTCCCCTCCTGTATGCGCTCTATAAGCAAAGGCATAGGCTCAACCCTTCATGCAATATGACAGCACGGCCATTCTGACCGGCACGCCGCATCTTGCCTGCTGGAAGTAATATGCGTGCGGGGATGCGTCCACCTCTGGCGGAATCTCGTCGAGTTTGGGGAGAGGGTGCATGAGAATCATGCCTTCTTTCGCCGCCTTGATGAGCTCGGGGCTGATTCGAAATGAGGCCTGCAATTTGCTGGCGGCGTACGGGTCGGAGAATCGCTCTTTCTGTATGCGGCAGACATAGACGACATCGGAATCAGCCAGGTCTAATTTTGATGTTTGGCTGATTTTCGCGCCGAATCTCTCCTCGGTCTCTTTCACTATGACAGGGTCCATCTCTAATCCCACGGGGGCAGCGAGCGAGATGTTCGCGCCGAACATGCCCAAGGCATAGACCAATGAGCGCATCACTCTCGCGTGCTTGAGGTCGCCGACAAGTTGCACATTGAGGCCCTTGATTTTTGACTTGGCTTTTTGGATGGCGAAGAGGTCGATGAGTGTTTGAGTTGGGTGCTGGTTGCCGCCATCACCTGCATTGACTAACGGGTGCTGGGCCACTTCGGCAGCCCATCTGGCAGAGCCTTCGAGAGGATGTCTTATGACGAGTATGTCGGCGTAACCGTCGACGATTTTCAATGTGTCTTTGAGAGATTCACCTTTTGATGAAGAGGAGGAGGCATGGTAATATGGCACAACGCTCATGCCCAAGCGTTGGGCAGCGGTTTGAAATGAGAGATGAGTTCGGGTAGATGGCTCGAAGAAAAGAGTTGCCGCCACCTTGCCTTTGAAGGTGTCGTGCATTGTGAAAAGATTCTGCTCCATTTTCTCGGCCGAGGCGAGCAATTTCTCGATGGCCGCCTTGTCTAAATCACGGATAGAGATAAGATCAGACATCCCGACACCGAATTGATAGGGTTGATGAGGTTAATAAAGAAATTGGGCCCGAGGGGATTTGTTCGGCGAACCTGGAGATGAGCATGAGCGTCCTTATGGACGGGCGTCTCTTTCTTTTCCCAGGGCTTTTCTTTCTCTTCGAGAGAAAGAAAAGGCCTTTGAACCCCCGGTCACCTGCTCTCCTCGAGAGCTTGTCCGACAATCCGGACAAATCCACATATAAGACAGGCGCTCTAACCGGGCTGAGCTACGGGCCCG
>CAIXYX010000086.1 GCA_903923795.1 uncultured Microcaldota archaeon | reverse complement strand
ATGCCGTGCGTGCCGTCGACCAATTTCGTGTCGGGGCGCTTGCACTCTTTGCAAACGACATATGCGCTGATGAAATTGGAAAGTTTCTCGTTGAGCACGCGCTCGAAAACCTTGCCGTGAAGAATCAGTTTGCTGCCATCGATTGTGGCCGGCACGGCCAATTCCTTGGAAAGATATTTCGACAAAAGGGCAGGCTCGCGGCGCAATTTCTGGCAAATCACCTCGAAATTGCGCAAAATCGTCTTGGAACCCTGAATCTGCGTCTCGGCGACGGGCGGCTCGAACCTCTCGAACGCCAGCGTCTTCTCGGGAAGTACGGCTCGGGCGCGCTTTAGCATGTCTTCGTAAGACTCGTTCAAAATAATCCCCATTCTCGACTGATAGATGTATATCATTGGCGGGGAGGGAGTATAAAAAGGGATGAGATGGGGAATAAGTGTATGGCAAAAAAGAGAGCCAAAGCCCCGAACAGGGCCGAAAATCTCCCCAGCGCGAGCCAGCAGGAAGACGGGAAGATGATTCCGGCGTTTCGGCGGACAGTAAATGTGCCAATCATCAGGCCGTTGGCAAACACGAACGAGCCTCTGGCTTATCAAAAAGTCGAACTGCCATCGGCGGACGAAATCGCCCGTAGATGGGGCGCGCACCAGCAGTCGATAAAGGAGCAGATGGAAAAGAAAAAAGAGCAGGAGAAGAAAACGGAGAAGCGGAAAAAGAGAAATCAGGCGCCAGCATCGAACCAGGCGCCGTCCTCCGGCAATTCCGGCCCAATCACGCGCGAGACGATGATAATGGATTTGGTGACAAACCACTCCGAAGTTCTTCCTATCCTCATGGACGTTGGCCTGCACTGCATCGGCTGCCAACTGTCGGCGTTCGACACCGTCGAGGCCGGATGCGCCCTGCACGGATTCGATTCCGAAACCATTGACAATCTCATAAAAACGATGAATACCGTCATTTTACAGACGAGAAAGGATCAAGCGATTATAGACACGAATGCGGCAATAAAGAGAAAATCAAAACCGAAAAAACAATCAAAGTGATTTTCGCTACTTCTCGTGCGCTCGTTTTATATGGATTCGGGAATGAGCAAATCTTATGGCACCGCTTCCTCCCCCCCGCCGCGTCGGCCGGGGCATCCAGCCCGTCAAGCGTCATGGCGTCCACGGCGGCAAAAGAGTGGTTTTCGTCACCCCTCATTTCAAGGCGGCTGAAGAGGAGGCCAAGAAGCACAGCGACCGCGGCCAGCGCACCGAGATAAAAAAGGAGAAGGACGACACGGGGATGTATGTTTACACCGTATTTGTTTTCGAGTTGGGTTAAATGGAGCTTGAGTAAAATGACCGACACCGAGAAAGCCGCACCGAAAATAGACCGCGCGAAAATCCTCCATGAGGGAAAAGCCGAAATACTGGTTATCCACTCCAGCATGCGACAGCGCCTGCCATTTGTCGTGGTGCGCGAGAAGATGCCGGGCGGACTTGTGCCTTATCTCAAAATAGACAGGTGGGTGGATCCATCCGAACTGCTTAGAGTGGCGGCGGAAGCCGATTTGCCGGTGATGGCTCCGCAGGGGAAATTCTTCCCGCCCAAAAAGAAAGCGTCGGATTACACTGGATTGTGATGGGAGATAAACGGATTCCGGCTCTTGGAATAAAGGCAGGATTTTAACCCCCCATTGAGAAAGAATACCCATGGACAATGTGCAGGTCGCCCCGGCCGTTCTTGCTTATACAAAAAACGAGCTCAAGCACCGCATCGCGTCAGTGCCGGACGCGAAAATCCTGCACATCGACGTGATGGATGGCCGGTTCGTGAATAATACGACTCTCTCGGCCGAAGAGCTGCAAGACCTGCCCGACGACAAGGAGATTGAATTTCATTTGATGGTCAAAGACCCGATGAGTTATATCCAACAGCTGCCGGGCGGGGAAAACAAGATTTTCGAAGT
>CAIXYX010000085.1 GCA_903923795.1 uncultured Microcaldota archaeon | reverse complement strand
GTCGTTCTCTTTGAACGCATGCCCATCTTCGGGGTTCTCATACACCTTGTCGGTGGTAATCATCACCGCGCTCTTCACACAATTCGTTTGCCGAACCGCCTCGAGAGCATTCACCGTGCCCATCACGTTTGTTTCAAATGTGTATTTCGGCTCCGTATAGCTGGCGCGGACAAGCGGCTGGGCGGCCAAGTGGAGCAGCACCTGCGGCTTCTCCTCCTCAATCACAGAGCGAAGTTTGTCAAAATCCCTTATGTCTGTGATATGGCTCGACATTCGCTTGTCAAGGCCCAAAATGGAGAAAAGATTCGGTTTTGTGTTCGGCTCAAGCGCGTATCCGCTCACATCCGCCCCGAAACCAAGAAGCATCTCGCACAGCCATGAGCCCTTGAATCCGGTGTGGCCCGTGACCATCACGCGCTTGTTTTTCCAAAATGATGAAGAAGAGGTCATACCACAAACCCGCCATTCCCAGAATCGGCCATTTCCGTCTTCGGCCGGCTCACCATTTCTTCCACGGCACAGTGCCCGAATCCCAAATCCTGTTCAGGTCAAGATAATCCTTGTAAGTGTCCATCATGTGCCAGAATCCGTCGTGTTTGTAAATTCCCAATTGGCCGTCCTGCGCCAATCGGCCCAGTGGTTCCCGCTCGAGCACGCACGAATCGGCGTCATCGAGGCGGTCGAACATCTTCTTTTCGAAAACGTAGAATCCGCCGTTGACATATTCCTCCAAAACGGGTTTTTCGCGGAACTGGACAATGCGCTCGCCCTCTATTTCCATGCGGCCGAAGCGGCTTGGCGGATGCACTCCGGACAGCGTGCCGATGCGCCCCCCCTTTTTATGAAATGCCATGAGCCGCCCGATGTCGAGGTCTGCCACCCCGTCGCCATATGTCACCATGAAACGGTCGGTGTCCACATATCTCTCTGTGCGCTTTATGCGCGCGCCGGTCTGCGCCTTGAGCCCCGTGTCGGCGAACGTGATGGTCCAGTCCTCGCTGTCATGGGTGCGGTGTATCTGGTCATCCGCAGGTTTTCCCATGTGCAGCGTGAGGTCGTTGGACATTATGTCCGAATGCACGAAATGCTCTTTGATCATATCGCCTTTGTAGCCCAAGGCCAGTATGAAGCGCTTGAACCCGAATGCCGAGTAGTTTTTCATGATGTGCCACAAAATCGGCTTGCCCCCCACCGTGACCATGGGCTTTGGCTTGAATTCGGTCTCCTCGCGCATGCGCGTGCCTTCTCCGCCGCACAGTATGACCACAGGCGTGTCTTTGGGTGTTTCTTTCATACGTTAAATCGTGTTTTTTGCATCTTTTAATGGTTTTGGGCGGCTCTCCCGATAGGCGTAAAAATGCGAAAAAGAGGAAATGTGAAAAAACAGACGGCCCTTAACCCAGCGCTTTGCCAAAGCCATGCCTCAGCCCAAAGCCTTGCCGAGCTCGGCGTTCAGGTCGCCCGAATCCTCGGCGCCCACGCACAAACGGATGAGGTTGCCGGGGATTTTGGCTATCTTGCGCGCCTCCTCCCCCTGTTGCTGGTGCGTGCTTATCGTCGGGATGACGGCGATTGACTTTATTCGGCCCAAATCAGTCGCCGAGAAGACGAAATTAAGGCGGTCAAGCACTTTGCGCGCCGCCGCATGCCCTCCCTTCACCTCGAACGACAGCAGGTGCCCGAACCGATTCTCGCCAGAATCCACGAGGCGCATGTATCTCTTCGCCAATTCGTGCTGTGGATGTGATTTCAATCCGGGGTAATTCACCTTCTCCACGCGGGGGTGGTTCTCGAGATATTCTGCCACTGCCATGGTGTTCTGGCTCAGAAGGTCCATGGTGCTGCGCAGCACTCTTATGCAGTCAAGAGTGCGCGAGGCGCTGTCCGGGCTGACGCAGGCGCCTGCATCGCGCAATGGCCAGAGCTTCACCCAACCCGCGAAATCGCGCTTGATATCCGCATTCAGCACATTCGAGGTGATGTTCTCCTTGCTGATGAGCACCCCGTCGACGGCCCGTCCGCTCCATGTCATGGATTTTGTGAGCGAATGAACTACGATGTCCGAGCCGTGCTCGAGGGGGCGGCAGAGGGCCGGCGTGGCGATGGTGGAGTCTGTGATGAGCGGTACGCCTTTCGCGTGCGCGAGTTTAGCCACCTTCTCGATGTCGAAGAGAACTATTCCCGGATTCGACGGGCTCTCGCCGTACACAAAGCGCGTGTCGGAGTCGATTTTCTTCGCCCATTCCCCCTCGTCATCCGGATTTTCCACCCAGCGCACCTCGACCCCTCGTTCGCGGGCGAAACGCTCGGTGAAGAGCTGGAATGTGCCGCCATAGACCTGCGCCATGGATACTATGTTCTTCTTGCCCGGCTTCTCATCTGTGAGAAACGGTTCGGCCGCCGCCTTGATGGCGGCCATGCCCGACGATGTGCAGCAGGCCGTTGTCTTGAGATTTGTGCCATAACCCTCGAGCATGGAGAGCATAATTTCGAGATATCCGACGGTAGGGTTGGCGATGCGCGAATAGGCCCACGCCGATGCTTTGTACGCCAGCGCGGCCTCCAAGAGGTCCGAATCCCCGAACGCCTGCGAGGTGGCCGAACACACCGGCTCTATTATGGCCCCGTGGTTGTTGTCGAGCGCCTCGCGTTTTGTGTATGCTCCATGCACGCATATGGTGGAGAATTTCTTTGCGCGCATCAGCCGGATTTCCTCCTCCCATATGCCTTGTTTGACTTTGGCCCGCGCCACAACATCTTCAAGCGTCATAAATACGACCTCCGTGAAATGAGAAATGATTTGTTGCTGTTGGTAGTTACTGCCGATAATATCCGGGATTACCAATTACACATGGGGGGCTGTGTTAAAAAAGAGTGACGGATGAAATACTCCAAGCAGTGAAAAGAAATATCATAGCATCAAATCGGTCTTTTGGGTGTTTGGCATGACACGTGTCGCAGATTACATCGCGCGTTTTCTCACCGAATCCGGCATAGGCGACGTCTTTCTCGTCAGCGGAGGCGGGATGATGCATCTCTCCGACGCGGTTGTCAAGAACAAGAAGCTCGGTTTCGTCTGCACCCATCACGAGCAGGCCGCCGCCATGGCCGCCGTTACTTATGCGCGCTACAATGAGGGCGTCGGCTGCGCCATGGTGACCACGGGCTGCGGCGGCACAAATGCAGTCACCGGCCTTCTCGACGCATGGCAGGACAGCACCCCCTGCCTTTTCATCTCGGGCCAGTCGAAGATAATCCAGACCGTGCGCCACTCGGGCTTGGCGCTCCGCCAGTTCGGGGTGCAGGAAGCCGACATCATCGCAATCGTCGAGCCCATCACCAAATATTCGTTCATGGTCGAGGACCCGCTCTCCATCGCCTATCATTTGGAGAAAGCCCTCTTTCTCGCCAAGAGTGGCAGGCCCGGCCCCTGCTGGATAGACGTGCCGCTCGACGTGCAGGCCGCCCCGATAGACGAGGCGAAACTCAAGCATTTCTCGCCAGATGAATTGGAGCCGACATACAAAACAGAGCCCACGGCCGATGAGCTCGACAAACTCGCAACCCTCTTCTCGCAAGCCAAACGGCCCATCATCGTCGCAGGGCAGGGCATCCGCCTCGCCGGCGCAATCCCCGCTTTCAAGGAGTTTGTCGAGAAACACAACATCCCCTTCGTCACGCCTATTTTGGGGGCGAATCTCATGCCAAGCGCCCATCCGCTCTATGTGGGCAGAATCGGCGTCAAGGGCACGCGGGCAGGCAATTTCGCATTGCAGAATTCAGATTTAGTCATCGTCTTGGGCAGCCGCCTTAGCATAAGCTCCATTGGCTATGATTATCCGAATTTCGCCAGAGCAGCCAAGCATGTCATAATCGACATCGACCCCATCGAGCACCAGAAGAAGACGGTCAGAATAGACCTCTTCATCAACGCGGACGCGAAGAAATTTTTGCAGGCCCAAAAACTCGGGGTCAAAGAGCCCGGCTCAAAATCCGATTTCTCCGACTGGGTCTCCAAATGCGCGCATTGGAAAAGCAAATGGCCCATCTGTTTGCCCGAATATTCCGACGACACGCATGGCATCAACCTCTATTATTTCGTTGACCGCCTCTCGGCCGCCCTAAAACCCGATTCCGTCGTCGTCTCGGACGCGGGCTCGTCTTTCTATGTGCTTTCGCAGGCAATACAACTCAAAGAGGGCATGCGCTACATCACCTCGGGCTGCCAGGCCGAGATGGGCTTCACCCTGCCTGCCTCGATTGGCATCAGCATCGCGCGGGGAAAAGGCGAAGTCCTGGGCATCACCGGCGACGGCTCGTTTCAGATGAATCTGCAGGAATTGCAGACCATCGTGCATCACCGCCTCCCAATCAAGACTTTTGTGTGGAACAACAACGGATACCTGTCCATCCGCGCGACGCAGCGCAAATTCTTCGCCTCCGACTTCATAGGCACGGATTCTAAATCCGGCGTGTCATTCCCCTCAGTCGAGAAAATAGCGGCCGCGTACGGCATCAAATATTTCAAGATGGGCAAGAGCGCGCAGCTCGACGCCCAACTCAAGGAGATTCTGGCTTACGACGGGCCGGTCTTGTGCGAAGTCATGTGCAACCCCGACCAGGAGATTGTGCCCACCGTCAGCTCTTACGCCAAGCCCGACGGCAGCATGGTCTCGCGGCCCATGGAGGACATGTACCCATTCATGAGCCGCGAGGAGCTGAAATCCGAGATGCTCATCCCGACAGTGGAGGAAAAGAGCTAAGCGGCTCGCCGCATGTCCGGGTTTGACGCGCTTTATCCCCCCTGCCCCGCCTCATCGTCTATTTATTTTTTCACTTTCCTATTCTTTCATGGAATCTGACTCTTTCGCCATCCGCAAGAAAATCCTCGACCTCACACGCGAATTCTATGCGGTTGCGCACAAGCCCGCCGCTTTCAAAAAAGGCGACAAAATCCGATATGCCGGCCGCGTGTTCGACGATAAAGAGCTTACATCGCTCGTCGATGCCTCTCTCGATTTCTGGCTCACCGCAGGACGATACAGCCTGCGTTTCGAGAAAGAGCTGGCCGCATACATGGGGCACAAGCACGCCCTCTTCGTGAATTCCGGCTCCTCGGCCAATCTGGTCGCCCTCTCGGCCCTCACCTCTCCTCTTTTCGGGCAGCGGAGAATAAAGCCCGGCGACGAGGTAATCACCTGCGCCACCTCGTTTCCGACTACCGTGAATCCAATCCTCCAAAACGGCGCTGTGCCTGTATTTCTCGACGCCGAAGTTGACACTTGCAACATGGACCTCACTCATCTGGAGGAGGCGCTCACAAGCAAGACAAAAGCCGTCATGGTGGCGCACACTTTGGGAAATCCATTTGACCTCGACAAACTCTCCTCATTTTGCAAAGAGCATTCGCTCTTTCTCGTAGAAGATTGCTGCGACGCGCTGGGCGCGAAATGGGACAACAAGATGGTGGGCACATTCGGCGACGTGGCCACACTCTCATTCTATCCAGCTCATCACATAACGACCGGCGAGGGCGGTGCAGTGCTCACCTCTTCTGCCCTAATCAAGCGCGCGGCCGAATCAATGCGTGACTGGGGCCGCGACTGCTGGTGCGCTCCGGGCGAGGAGAACACCTGCAGCAAGCGTTTTGGATGGAAATTGGGGGATTTGCCGTTCGGCTATGACCACAAATACACCTATTCTCACATCGGCTACAATCTCAAGGCCACGGATATGCAGGCCGCGGTGGGCTGTGAGCAGCTCAAAAAGGCAGATGCATTTGTGGCCGCGAGACGCAAAAATCATGCTTATCTGCTTAAGGCTCTGTCCTCGTCATTCGGCTCCTGTTTCATCATGCCCCGCTCGCTTGCGAAAGCGAATCCCTCGCCGTTTGGTTTCGTGCTCACTGTGCGCGATGATGCGGGCTTCACCCGCGACGAGCTCACCGCCTGTTTGGAAAAGGCCGGCATCGCCACACGCCTTGTTTTCGCCGGCAATATAACAAAACAGCCGGCCTACAAAAACAAGCAATTCCGGGTTGTCGGTGAATTGACGGGCTCTGACACGATAATGAACAACACGTTCTGGTTCGGCGTCTATCCGGGCCTTGAGAAGGCATCGCTCGATTTCATCATCGGGACGATTGGCTCGTTCGTCAAATCAAGGCAGAAAAAATAGGCGAAATAGCCTGTAATAATCTCGATAAATGCGTCTGCGCCGTTTGCTGCAAGTGCCCCCTAAACGCATATAATAGTGTGCCCCCTAATCCACTTATGGGCTACATCGAGAAGAAAACCATTTCCAAAAAAACGTACTATTACTTCACGACTAATCAGAGGGTAAATGGGAAATTCAAGAAGGTCCGGCGATATTTGGGTACTGCCATACCAACCGCGCTGGCCGGTAAAACAAACCCTGTCCGCGTCGCCCGCCACCTCACCAAGCGGGAGGCCCTCGCCATCGACACCATCCAAAAACACTATTCAGCCCGCCATCCGCTCGACAAAAAGCTTTGGGGGGAGGAGAGGGAGCGGTTGGTGAGCTTCATATACAACACCAATGCCATAGAGGGGAACACGCTCACACTGAAAGAGACCGATAGCGTGCTCAAGGGCAAGTTCGGGCCCGCGCAGCGGAAAGAGCGGGATGTGCGCGAAGTGCAGAACATGAAGCGCTGCATCGATTTCCTTTTTGAGCATGGGGGAGAGTTGGATGAGGAGATGATTCTCAAGCTGCATTTCATCGAGCAGGAGGGCATCATGGCCGATGCGGGGAGATATCGGGGCGTTGACGTGCGGGTCGGGAATTATATCTGCCCTCCGCATGTGCAAGTGCCGCGGATGATGCAAGAGCTCGTGATATGGTACGGGGCGGCGAGGAAAAAATTGCATCCATTCGAGCTGTCAAGCCGCTTGCATCTCAAGTTCGTGCGGGTGCACCCATTCCGCGACGGAAACGGGCGTATGGCGCGGCTGCTTGCGAATTTCGTGTTGTTGAAGAATGGCTATCCATTGCTCAATATTTTCAATGACAAGAAGGTTGTGTACTACTTGGAGTTGCAGAAGTTCGACATCGATCACAAAGAGCGGGCATTTGTGAAATATCTGGTTGAGGTATTTGTGAATCAGTATAGCGAATACTGGAAATAATCCCGAAGTTCGAGCTAATCTCTACTTTGTAGATATGCGCATCACTTCGAATGTTTGGCCAGCTTTTTGAAAAATATGGGCATTGTCACGCCAAAGCCAAGTATCTTCTTTCCCGCCGGCCCGCCGGCCATCTCATCTTTTTTCACCGGCGAGAAGCAGCCAGACCAGTTGGCACGGAACAGGGCGAGCGAGATGCCGGGCTTTAATTTGAGCAGCATGCCTAATGCGAGTACGGAATTGAACAATTTGCACGTGACTGCGAGCATGAACATTCTAATGCCACGCTCGTTCTTGCGCACAGCCCAAAGCCGGTTTCTCGCCGTCTGATAATATGGCGCCGCCCGACCGGAGAATTTTTTGTATTTGTGCCAAATCACCGAAGAGGGCGCCATCCATGTCGCAATGCCCCTATTCGCCGCTCTCCAGCCCAAGTCCAAATCCTCGTCATACATGAAGAAACTCTCATCAAATCCGCCAAGCGAGAGGAAAGTCTCGCGGCGGATGAGAAATGAGCAGCCGGTCGGCGCGAACATCTCGATTGGTTGTGTGTATTTTTCGCTTTTCTCGCCGTCCCCGACCGAGCCCGAGAATCCCAAACTGCTCATGAAAAGTCCGAGCGAATTGATGGTGTCTGGTTTGTCTGCCAGAACCACTTTCGAGCAGGCGATGACATCTTCTCCTTCCCTCTCCTTTTGTCGCGCGAATTGCAGCAGCTTCGACAGCCAGCCCGCCTGTGCAATAATGTCGGGATTGACAATCAACAAATACTCTCCCCGCGCCGATGCAGCGCCGAAATTGTTCCCGCCAGCATAGCCCGTATTCGACGGGCTCGAAATCACGCGCACGGCCTTGAAATTGTTTTTCACAAATTCTGCCGAACCGTCCGCGGAGGCATTGTCAACATAGAGCGTTTCGAACTTCGCGCCGGTCTGCGCCAAAATGGAGTTGAAACAATCCGAGAGATAGTCTTTGGTGTTATAGCCAAGCACCACAACCGACACGTCAAGTGGTGCCTCGGTCGATGCCTTGGCGGATGTCTTGGCCAATGCCCTTGATTTAGCCTGCTCCGATGCCATGCCACTCTCTACATGAGGGGTTTTTTATACCCTAAAGTGCCAATCTTAGTCTATGAAAGGAGTCATATGCGCCGGCGGCCTGGGCACGAGACTGCGCCCCTTAACGCTGGTCACAAACAAGCATCTTCTGCCGGTCTTTGACCAGCCGATGATTTTCTACCCAATCCAGCTGCTAAAAGCGGCCGGCATAACCAACATTCTCATCATCACCGGCCCCGAATCTGCCGGCGATTTTGTCAAGGTGCTCGGGGATGGCAGTTCGATGGGCTGCCAGTTCACATTCCGCTTCCAGAGCGAGCCGGGCGGCATAGCGCAGGCTGTGGGCATGGCCGAGGATTTTGTTGGCAAAGACAAAGTCGTCATCTGCCTCGGCGACAACATATTCTCAGAGGATTTGTCAGAGCCAATCCGCAAATTCGCCGCTTCAAAATCCGAGGCCGGCCTCTTCCTAAAGTCAGTGCCAGACCCGCAGCGCTTCGGCGTGGCTGAAGTAAAGGGCAACAAAATCCTCTCAATCGAGGAGAAGCCAAAAATACCCAAATCAAATCTCGCAGTCACCGGCCTCTACCTCTACAACGGCGCATCTCTTTTCGACGTGATTCACAAGCTCAAGCCATCGGGCCGCGGTGAATTGGAAATAACAGATGTGAATAATCACTTCGTGAAAGCGGGCAAGGCAGAATTCCATCAACTAAAGGGCGACTGGTCCGACGCCGGCACATTCGAATCCCTTCACCGCGCCTCCGTCATGGCGCGCAACCGCAAAAATGGGGTGAGCCAATGAGACTGCTTGTCACAGGCGGCTGCGGTTTTATCGGCAGCCACTTCATTCATCTGGCTCTTGAGAAAGACTCCTCAATCGAGATAATCAATCTCGACAAACTCACTTATGCGGGCAGATTGGAAAACGTCGAAGACCTCAAAAACAACTCTCGCTACAAATTTGTCAAGGGCGACATCCTCGACCACGGCCTCATGGCAAAACTCGCAAAAGAGATCGACATCATCGTGCATTTCGCCGCCGAGACCCATGTGGACCGCTCGATAATCTCAGCCGGAGAATTCGCCAAAACAGACGTGCTCGGCACGCAGACTCTTCTCGAATCTGCTCTCGCGGCTGGTCATAAACGATTTTTCCACATCTCCACCGACGAGGTGTATGGCAGCCGCGAGAAAGGCTTTTTCAAAGAGGAGGACAACCTCGCGCCCAATTCCCCCTATTCCGCTTCAAAAGCCGGCGCCGAATTGATGGTGCGCGCCTATGAGCACACCTACGGTCTTTCGAGCACAATAACGCGCAGCTCGAACAACTACGGCCCCAACCAGCACCCCGAAAAATTCATCCCCCGCGCAATAACAAACCTGATTCGCAACAAGACCATCCCGATTTATGGCACCGGCAAGAATGTGCGCGACTGGACATATGTGCGCGACAACTGCGAAGCCATTCTTCTCCTGCTTCAAAAGAACGCACTTGGCACATACAACATCGGCATGATGGACGGCAAAGCAAACATCGAAATTGCCAAACAGTTGCTTGTTCTCACCGGCAAAAATGAAAGCTCGCTCCAATATGTCGAGGACCGAAAAGGCCATGACTGGCGCTATGCCATCGACACGAAGAAATTGAAGGCATTGGGCTGGAAGCCGCAGGTCACACTGGAGCAGGGGCTCAAAGCCACGGTGGACTGGTATTCTGCCAACAAGAAATGGTGGGCGCCGGTCGTCATCGACAAATAAAATAAAAATAAATAATTTCATGACGTGTTTTTATGGCAGACCAAATGAACAAAATAATCGAATTGCCCCTCTCGGGCGCATTTCTAATCAAGACTTTGTCTTTTCCTGACCCCCGCGGCTCATTTCATGTCATGCTCACACAGCCGACTCTGCAAAAAGCAGGAGTCAAATTCGAAATCAAGATGGAATTCCTCTCAATTTCGAAAAAAGGCGTGCTGCGCGGGCTTCATTACCAGGCCGGAGCGCATGCGCAGGCAAAGCTCGTCACATGCGTCAAGGGCGAGGCCTATGATGTGCTCGTCGATTTGCGCAAAAGCTCGCCGACATTTGGCAAATGGACAGGTGTGCGCCTGTCCGAGCGCGACGGGCCGACTGTTTATGTGCCGCGCGGATTCGCCCATGGCTACATGGCTCTAAGCGACGAGACTCAAATCCATTACATGGTGGACAACATGTATGCGCCCGCCGCAGAGAGAGGTGTCCGCTTCGATGATCCCACGCTTAAAATCGCCTGGCCTAAAGTGGTTGGGCCCACCTGTTCCGAGCGCGACATGAAATGGCCGGGCATCAACTCATGCGAAAAATTCGAATAAATAAGAGGAAGTGATTTTTCTGAAAATTTTAGTGACCGGCGCATCAGGCCTTGTCGGTTTTGAAATCAGCGAGCAATTGAGCGTATCCGGCCATGATGTCGTGGCCGCCTATTTCCAACATTCAGCTGGAAGCAAATCGGTCAAGCTCGACATCGGCGACGAGGATTCCATGCGCTCGACACTCGAGCAGCACAAGCCCGACTGGGTGATTCATTGCGCTGCGCTCACAAATGTCGACGAGTGCGAGAAAAATCCAGAAAAAGCCTTTGAGATGAACGGGAACGCGAGCGGCAGATTGGCCCGAATAGTAAAAAAACAGAAAGCGAAAATCGCCTATATTTCTACTTCGTTTGTTTTCGGCGGTGCGCAGGAAAAAACATCAAAGAAATCTGCGGATGCTTCTCTTCCGCTCAAAGAAGATGCCACCCCCGCGCCAATCAACGAATATGGCAAGAGCAAACTCGAGGGCGAGAAGCAAATCATCGCCTCCGGAGCGCGTCATCTCATCTTGCGCATCGACCAGCCCTATGGTTGGGCAATGCCTTGGCAGAAAAGCAACATGGTCACATGGACGCTCGACAAATTCGCAGCCAAAGAGCCGTTTTCCATTGTCTACGACTGGTATAACCAGCCAGTCTATTTGGGCAATTTCGCACCAGTCTGCGCTCGCCTCATAGAAAAAGACGCGCAAGGAATTTTCCACTGCGCCGGCGGCGAAAGAATTTCACGCTATGATTGGGCGCAGCGCATAGGCCGGACATTCGGCTGTGACCTTCGTTTGCTGACAAAATCAACCTCGGCCACCCTGAATCTTCCCGCCAAGAGGCCCGATGTTTTGTTGGACAATTCCAAGGCTGAGAAACTTACTGGCATCAAGATGATGGGCATTGACGCGGGTTTGGCGGCCATGAAGAAGAATCGGCCCGCAGCAGCAAATCAATAAATCTGTGGTTTTGGTGTTTTGATGATTGTCTCTCTGTTGGTCGGTCTGGTCAGCGCCATTATCGGCGGCGCCATGGCCGGCCTTGTATCTGCCAAATTCGGCCGCATCTTGGGTTATTTCATCTGGGGAGCGGCATTGCTCTGCGGTGGATTGATGGGGTTTTCGATGCGTGTGCGCAATGCCAAGATGCCAAAAAACATTCTTATCGGCGCATCTGTAATTTTCGCTCTCGTGGCCATGGCGGCCATGTATTATGTGCTCTATGTCTCGCCAATCACCCTGAAATCCGGAATCACCATCTCTCCTAACGATGTCGTGTCTTACCCCGACTTCCTGTCGATGGCTCTCTCACCTATCGATATCCCCTTCGTGGCTTTGGCGATTTATGTGATATACAAAACTCCCCAGAGCATCGTCCCGAAAGTGGGCGGCGCCTGATTTCTTTTTGTGCATCTTTCTTTTGCTTTTTCCTTCTCGCACCAAACCTATTTTTCCGACGGGCGCCATTCGATGCTTTATATTCATTTGCTCCCTTGTATCCGACGTGTGGACTTCGGTGAGCGACCCTCCCGCATGC